>NZ_JARGEK010000022.1 GCF_029211165.1 Roseisolibacter sp. H3M3-2 | reverse complement strand
GGCCGCGCCGGCGGCGCCGGCGGTCGACCCGTACGCGCGGCCGACGCCCGAGATGGAGGCGTTCGCGGCGGCGGCCGAGGCGGCGGGGCTGACGGCCGCGAGCAGCGAGGCCGACATGCTGGCGGCGTTCGACGCGATGGCCGCCGCGCCGGTGCCGCAGCCGGGGGCAATCCCGGGCGCGTCGCCGGCCGCCGCCGTCTCGGTGTCGACGCTGACGCAGACGTTGAAGGAGGTCGTCGAGGGCGCCTTCGTCCCGCTGTGGGTGCGCGGCGAGGTCAGCGACTTCAAGGCGCACCGCAACGGCCACTTCTACTTCTGCCTGCGCGACCAGGTCGCGCAGGTGCGCTGCGTCATGTGGGCCCGCGACGCGCGCCGCCTCCCGGCGACGCCCGACGACGGGATGCAGGTGGTCGCCCTGGGCCAGGTCTCGGTGTACGCGGCGCGCGGCGACCTGCAGGTGGTCGTGAAGGCGCTGGAGGCGCAGGGGGACGGGCTGTGGCGCAAGGCGCTCGACCAGACGCGCGCCAAGCTGGCCGCCGACGGGCTGCTCGACCCGCTGCGCAAGCGGCCGCTCCCGCGCTACCCGCGGCGCGTCGCGGTGATCACGAGCCCGGACGGCGCCGCCCTGCACGACGTCGTCGCGGTCGCGCGCCGCCGCTCGCCGCTGGTCGAGATCGTGGTGGTCCCCGCCAAGGTGCAGGGGGACGGCGCGGCGGAGGAGCTGCGCGCGGCCATCGAGCGCGTGGGGCGGTGGCGCGACGTCGACGTGGTCATCGTCGGGCGCGGCGGCGGCGCGCGCGAGGACCTGTGGGCGTTCAACGACGAGCAGCTCGCGCGCGCCGTGGCGGCCTGCCCGGTGCCCGTGGTCAGCGCGGTCGGGCACGAGGTGGACGTCACCCTGTGCGACCTGGTCGCCGACCTGCGCGCGGCGACGCCGGCCGACGCCGCCGAGGCGGTGGTGCCGGTGCTCGCCGACGTGCGCGACGACGTGCGGGCGCTCGGGGAGGCGCCGCGCGCCGCGGGCGCGTGGCACCTCGACCGCGCGGGCGAGCGGCTGGCCGACGTCCGGGCCGACCTCGTGGCGGGGGCGACGCGGCTGACCGAGCGCCGGCGGGCGGTGCTGGAGACCGCCGCCGGCCGGTTGCACGCGCTCTCCCCGCTCGCCACGTTGGGGCGCGGGTACGCCGTCGCCCGCGCCGCCGACGGGTCGCTGCTGTCGCGCGTGGCGGACTTCCCGCCCGGGCGCGCGTTCGCGCTGCAGGTGCGCGACGGCACCGTCCCCGCCGCAGTCCGCCCGTCGGACGCATGACCACCCCCGCCCCCGCCATGACGTTCGAAGCGACGCTCGCCCGCCTGCAGGAGATCGTCGACTCGCTGGAGCACGACGAGCTCGCGCTCGACCGCGCGCTGCAGCTGTTCGAGGAGGGGGTGGCGAAGCTGCGCGAGGCGTCGGGGGAGCTGGCGCGCGCCGAGGCGCAGGTGCGGCTGCTGGTCGAGCGCACCGACGGCACCTTCGACCTGCCCGCGCTGGACGCCTGAGGATGACCACCGGGCTCCGCCCCGACGCCGCGCGCGACGCGGCGCTCGCCGCGGCCGAGGCGCGCTTCGCCGGCCAGCGCGCCCGCGTGGACGCGGCGCTACGCGGCTTCTGCGACCGCTACCTCGCCGGACTCGAGCCCGTGGTCGCCGAGGCGATCCGTTATTCGCTGCTCGGCGAGGGAAAGCGGCTGCGGCCGATCCTCGTGCTCGCGGCGCACGAGGCGTGCGGCGGGGCGGGGGACGCGGCGACGCTGGCCGCGGCGGTCGAGGTCGTCCACGCGTACTCGCTGGTGCACGACGACCTGCCGTGCATGGACGACGACGACATGCGCCGCGGGCGGCCGACGGTGCACCTGGTGTACGGGGTCCCCGCGGCGACGGCGGCCGGGCTGGCGATGGTGCCGCTGGCGGCGCGCGCGGCGCTCGACGCCGCGGCGGCGCTCGGCCTCGGCGAAGCGGCGCGCGGCGCGGTCGTGCGCGAGCTGATGCGCGCCTCGGGCGCCGGCGGGATGATCGGCGGGCAGCAGCTCGACCTCGAGGGGGAGGGGGAGTCGCTGTCGCTGGAGCGGCTGGAGCGGATCCACTCCGCGAAGACGGGGGCGCTGATCCTCGCGGCCGCCGTCCTGGGCGGGCTGGCGGCGGGGGCGGGCGCGGCACGGCTGGAGGCGCTGCGGCGCTACGGGGCGTCGATCGGGCTGGCCTTCCAGATCGCCGACGACGTCCTCGACGTGACGGCGACGACCGACCAGCTCGGCAAGACGGCCGGGCGCGACCTCGAGTTGCAGAAGAGCACCTACCCCGCGCTGCTCGGGGTCGCCGGCGCAATGGCCCGCGCCGAGGCGCTGGTCGAGGACGCGTGCGGCGCGCTCGACGCCGTCGGGCTGCTGACGCCGGCGCTGGAGCACGTGGCCCGCTTCACCGTCCGCCGCCGCTCCTGAGGCGTCCGGCCTGCCGCCGCCGGGGGATCGGTCCTGCCGCCCCCGTCGTTGAGTGGTAGATTCCGTGACCGGACGGGTACGAGGGACGGACGAGCTCCCTCCAGCCGCGCCGTCGTCACCCGTCTGCTGCCTCTTCGCCACGCCCCGCCCATGAGCCTGCTCGATCGCCTCGAGTCGACGGCCGACCTGAAGGCCCTCTCCCGCGACGAGCTCCGGTCCCTGGCCGACGAGATCCGCGCCCGGCTCATCGACGTCTGCTCGCGCACCGGGGGGCACATCGGCGCCGGGCTCGGGGTGGTCGAGCTGAGCGTCGCCCTGCACGCGGTCCTCGACACCCCGCGCGACCAGCTGGTCTGGGACGTCGGGCACCAGGGGTACCCGCACAAGCTGCTCACGGGGCGCAACGGGCGCATGGAGTCGCTGCGGCAGGAGGAGGGGATCTCCGGCTTCCTCAAGCGCACCGAGAGCGAGTACGACGCCTTCGGCGCGGGGCACGCCGCCACCTCGATCTCGGCGGCGCTCGGGATGGCCGTCGGCCGCGACCTGCGCGGCGAGGACTTCAAGGTCGCCGCCGTCATCGGCGACGGCTCGCTGTCGTGCGGGCTGGCGTACGAGGGGCTGAACAACGCGGGGCACTCGGAGCGCGACCTGATCGTCGTGCTCAACGACAACGAGATGTCGATCGCGCCGAACGTGGGCGCGATGCACAAGTACCTCACCTCGATCCAGCGCAACCCGCTCTACAACCGCCTGCGCAGCAAGATCGGCGAGCTCGCCGACGGGCGCGGCGGGAAGACGGGCGCCGCGGGGACGCTCATCCGGAAGTGGGAGGAGAGCGTCAAGGCGTTCCTCACCCCCGGCGTGCTGTTCGAGGAGATGGGCTTCCGGTACTTCGGCCCGATCGACGGGCACGACATCGACCAGCTGGTGGACACGTTCGCCGCGGTGCGCGCGCTCAAGGGGCCGCGCCTCGTGCACGTGATCACGCAGAAGGGGAAGGGCTTCCCGGCCGGCGAGAACACCGAGAAGTGGCACGCGCTCCCGCCGGGGCACGACCCGAGCACCGGCAAGCAGCTCAAGACGTCGACCGCGAACCCGAACTACACGAGCGTGTTCGGGAAGGGGCTCGCCGAGCTGGGGGCGATCGACCCGCGCGTGGCGGTGATCACGGCGGCGATGCCGAGCGGCACCGGCACCGGCGCGTTCGCCAAGCAGCACCCGACGCGCTTCTTCGACGTCGGCATCGCCGAGGGGCACGGCGTGACCTTCGCCGCCGGGCTGGCGACGCGCGGCGTGAAGCCGGTGGTGGCGATCTACTCGACGTTCCTGCAGCGCGCGTACGACAACGTGATCCACGACGTGGCGCTGCAGCACCTGCCGGTCGTGTTCGCGATGGACCGCGCGGGGCTCGTGGGCGAGGACGGCGAGACGCACATGGGGCTGTACGACATCGCCTACATGCTGGCCGTGCCCGGGATGGTGGTGACGGCGCCCAAGGACGGGCGCGAGATGCTGGCGCTCCTGCGCGCCGGCGTCGAGCACGCCGACGGGCCGTTCTGCCTGCGCTACCCGCGCGACGTCGCCCCCGACGCGGTGCCGGCCATCGACCAGATCGAGGCGACGCCGCACGCGACGTGGGAGGTCGTGCGCCGCGGCCGCGAGGTCGCGATCCTGGCCGTCGGCACGATGGTGCAGCCGTCGCTCGCCGCCGCGGAGACGCTGGCCGCCGAGGGGCTCGACGTGACGGTGGTGAACTGCCGCTACCTCAAGCCGCACGACGAGCTGACGCTGACGGCGCTGCTCGGCGACCACCGCACGCTGCTGGTGGTCGAGGAGGGGACGGTCGTCAACGGCTTCGGCGCCTACATGGCCGCGCTGGTCGAGAAGCGCGAGCCGTCGGTGCGCGTGATCGCGCACGGGGTGCCCGACCGGATCGTGTACGCCGCGTCGCGCGCGCGGCAGCTGGCGCAGTGCGGGCTCGACCCGGCCGGGATCGCCGACCGGGTGCGGGCGCTGCACGAGAGCGAGGCGGTCGCGGGCTGACCGCGCCGCCTCCCATGCGACTCGGCGTCGTCGGCAACTCGGACTACGGCGGGCTGTCCGACGTCGTGCGTCGGCTGCGGGCGCTCGTCCCGCAGCTCGGGCTCGAGCTGGTCGCCGAGGCGGCGCTGCGCCCGCACCTCCCCGAGGCGTCGCTGCTCGACGACGCGGCCCCGGTGGACGCGGTGCTCAGCCTCGGAGGCGACGGGACGCTGCTGCGCGCGGCCCGCATGCTCGACGGGCGCACGCCGCCGATCCTCGGCGTCAACCTGGGGCGGCTCGGCTTCCTGACGAGCTGCGACGCGTCCGGGCTGGAGGACGGCGTGCGCCGCCTCGCCGCGGGCGACTTCCATGCGGAGCGGCGCATGGCGCTGCGCGCCGCCGCGCTCGACGCGGGCGGGACCGAGCACATGCGGTGGCGCTCGCTGAACGACGTGGTGCTGCACAAGGGCGGGTTCGCCCGCGTCGTGCGCTTCGCCGCCTGGGTGGACGGCGAGCCGGTGGGCGCGTTCGCGGCCGACGGGGTGGTGGTGTCGACGCCCACGGGCTCGACCGCGTACTCGCTCTCCGCCGGGGGGCCGATCGTCGTGCCCACGGTCGAGTCGATCGTGCTCACCGCCGTCTCGCCGCACACGCTGGCGATCCGCCCGCTGGTGCTGCCGCCGACCGCGGTGATCCACCTCGCGGCCGACGACGGCCCGGAGGCGCTGCTGGTGACGATCGACGGGCAGGTCGGCACGACGTTCGAGCAGCGCGGGACGCTGGTCATCCGACGCGCCGAGTCGCCGGTGGTGATCGCCCGCTTCCCGGACACCGGCTTCTTCGGGCGGCTGCGCGAGAAGATGGGGTGGGGCGGCCTCTCGGAGCGCGACGACACCGCGCGAGACGGGAGCGCGCCGGCGCTGCGTCCGACCCCGGCGGCCGTCCGCGCGGTGGGGAGCGCGGAGCCCGCTGACGGGGTATCTTCGGGGACGCCCTGAACGGGCCCGCCCGCGCGCGCGTCGCGCGGGTCCCCGCCGCGTCCGTTCGGCCCGTGCGCCGGCCCGCGGCGGCGTAGCTTCGCTCCCAGCCTGATGCTCACCGAGCTCCGGATCAAGAACTTCGCGATCATCGAGTCGCTCTCCCTCCCGCTGGCCCGCGGCTTCAACGTGCTATCGGGCGAGACGGGGGCGGGGAAGTCGATCATCGTCGGCGCCCTCGGGCTCCTGCTCGGGGAGCGGGCGAGCGCGGACCTGATCCGCACGGGGAGCGACCGGGCGAGCGTGGAGGGGAGCTTCGACATCGCGGGGCGCGACGACCTCGCGCGCGCGCTCGACGAGCGCGGGATCGAGGTCGAGGAGCGGACGGTGGTGCTGAAGCGCGAGATCGCCGCCGGCGGGCGCGCGCGCGCGTGGGTCAACGGGTCGCCCGTCACGGCCGGCGTGCTCGCCGAGGTCGGTCGGCAGCTCGTGAACCTGCACGGGCAGCACGAGGCGCAGACGCTGCTCGACGCCGACTCGCAGCGGCGGATCCTCGACGCGTTCGGCGGGGCGACCGCGCAGGCGGACGCGGTGCGCGAGGCGGCGCACGCGCTGGCCGCGGTGCGAGAGGAGCGCCGCACCCTCGCCGCGCGGCGCGCCGACGCGGAGCGCCGCGCCGACTACCTGCGGCACGTCGTGAAGGAGATCGAGGAGGCGCGGCTCGTCGCCGGGGAGGACGAGCGGCTGGAGGAGGAGGCGCGCCGACTCGAGCACGCCGACGAGCTGCGCACGCTCTCGGGCGGCGCCGCCGGGCTGCTGGAGAGCGCCGAGGAGGGGGTGCTGCACCAGCTCGCGCAGCTGCACCGCACGCTGGCGAGCCTGGAGCGCATCGACCCCGCGCTCGCGCGGCTGAACGAGCTGTACGACAACGCCTTCTACGCGCTCGAGGAGCTGTCGCGCGAGCTGGTCGAGTACGAGCGCGCGGTGGAGCTCGATCCCGAGCGGCTCGCCGAGGTGCAGCGGCGGCGCGACCTGATCTTCCGGCTGTGCAAGAAGTACGGGCCGGAGCTGGCGCAGGTGATCGACACGGGGCGGCAGGCGCGCGAGGAGCTCGACCTCGTCGACTCGGCGGGGATCGACATGAAGGCGCTCGACGCGCGCGAGGCAGAGACGCGCGACCGGCTGCTGGAGGCCGCGGCGACGCTGACCGCGATGCGACAGGCGGCGGCCGACCGGCTGTCGGCGGCCGTCGAGGCGGTGTTCCCCGACCTCGGGATGGCGGAGGGGCGCTTCCGCCTCGCGCTCACCCCGCGCGAGGAGCCGGGGCCGACGGGCGCGGAGGACGTCGAGTTCCGCGTCGCGCTCAACGTCGGCCACGACGCGCGGCCGCTGGCGCGCGTGGCGTCCGGCGGCGAGCTGTCACGCGTGATGCTCGCGCTGAAGACCATCCTGGCGCGCCTCGACGGCGTCCCGACGCTCGTGTTCGACGAGGTCGACGCCGGCATCGGCGGGCGCGTCGGGCTGATGGTCGGCGAGACGATGCGCCGCGTCGCCGAGCACCATCAGGTGTTCGCCATCTCGCACCTGCCGCAGCTCGCGGCGCGCGCGCACCACCACATCCAGGTGGCCAAGGGTGCGCGCGCCGGCGTGACGACGGCCGACGTCCGCGTCCTCGTCGGCGACGAGCGCGTGCACGAGGTCGCGCGCCTGCTCGGCGGCGACCCGGAGAGCGAGGTGAGCCGCGCCCACGCGCGCGAGCTGCTCGACTCGGCGGCCGGCGGAGGCGCCACGCGCGGCGCCGCGCCCGAACCCGCGTCGGCCGCGGAACCGGCGCCGGCGCGGCGGAAGGTCAGCGCACGCCGCTGACGCCGCGCTGGCGGGCTCCGGCGACGCGGAAGTACAACCGTACCGCGACCTGCTGCGACGCGAACCTCGGAACGCCACCCGCGCCGGCGAGCGTGGTGCGGTAGATCCAGCTCACCTCGAGCGGCAGGTTGCTGCGGCCGCGCGCGTAGGCCGCGACCGTGGAGTACGTGACGCCGAGTCCCGCCTGCTGGTCGCGGGCGTCGCTCTCCGCGTTCAGCGACGCGGCGTCGATGACCGTCTCCGGCACGCCGGCGGCGGCGGGGATGACGATACGCCCCTCGTACTCGTCGGCCGCCTTGGCGCGCAGCCGGTACTGCCCCCACACGCCCAGATAGTCGCCGAACGACCAGCGCGGCGTCAGCTCGACCTGCACCTCGCGCCCGAGCTGGCGGCTCACCGTCAGCTCGCGTCCCGCGGGGACGAACACCTCGCCCGGGGCCGTCGGCACGCGGACGACCGGCTCATCGGCGAACGGCTGCGTGACGCGCACCACCGCGGTCGCCCACGCGCGGCGCCCCAGCACGACGTCCGTGGCGGAGCGCAGCAGCAGCGCGCTGACGCCCGAGCCGGTGGGGACGTCGAACCAGTAGAAGGGGAGGTCGCCGCTGCCGACGCCGAGCCGGTAGCCGGCGGTGAGCGTGCTGCGGAGCTGGACGCCGCTCGGCGCGAGGCGCGCGCGCTCGTCGCCGCGGAAGGTGTCGAGCCACTGCACGCTGGCCGCCAGCTCGACGTCGCCGGTCCCCGACTGCAGCAGCCCGCGCAGCGTGTCGCCGGCGATCCCGTACGCCTCGCCCGTGAGCAGCGACTGCACGCCGCCGAGCCCGAGGCGCGCGCTCGCACCGGCCGGCGCGCTCGTCGCGGCCAGCGTGTCGATGCCGAAGGCGCGGAAGCGCGTCGCCAGGTCGCCGACGCGCCCCTCGACCGCGCGCTGCGTCGGGCTCCCCGCGACCGGCACGAACGGGCGTCCCGACGACTGCACGCCGGTGCCGTACAGGTAGCCGACGCGCCCGCGGAACGCCGCCGCCTCGGCGAGCAGCGCGGTGGCCTGCGCGGAGGGGAAGTCGGTGCAGCGCGGGTCGGTCGCGCCGGCCGCGCCGCACGTCGTCGCGAGCGCGCGCAGCGCCGCCTCGGCGTTGGTCAGCTGGCGGTTGAGCGTCGCGTTGCGCGCCAGCGAGGCGCCGTCGGTCGGCGCGAAGCCGAGGTTCCCGCCGCCGCCGAGCGGGTCGACCGTCGGGTTCACGGACGAGCGCGTGCGGACGTACGGCACCATGACCGACAGCGCGACGCGGTCGAGGATCCCGACCTCCGCGGTCAGCGGGATCGTCTGCACGTCCACGCGCACGTCGGTGCGCAGCGCGCCCAGCGAGGCGGCGAGCCCCGCGTCGCCGGCGAGCAGGCGCAGCGTGTCCTGCAGCGGCGCCAGCGCGGGGAGGAAGCGGGTGCCGAGCGTGTCGAAGCTCGCGCCGCTTCCCAGCGGCTGGCGCGTCGCGAGCGGGCTCCCCGGGGTGCCGAAGCGCTCGGTCGCGGTCTCGAGGAGGATGCCGAGTCGGACGCGCGCGCGGCCGCGGCGCGGCAGGGTGGCGTCGTCCCCGCCGCCGAGGACCGTCTGGGCGGCGAGCGCCGTCGGGGGCAGCGCGAGCAGCGCGAGGAGCGCGGCGGCGCGGGCCGCGACCGGGATTCGCAAGTCGTTGGGGGGCAACGAGAACCGCGCCTCGGAACCCGTCCGGGCGCGGAGCGGCTAGATTAGCGGCGCCGCGGGGCCCCGTCAACCAAACGGCCCCGCGCTCACCCCGCACCGCGTCCATGCGTCCGCCACCGCAGATCCCCTGGCAGGTCACCGGCAACCACTGGCTGTCGCTCCCCTGCGTGCATCCCGCCGACGGGTCGCTGCACGCGGTCGGCGTGCTGCACCGCGGGGCGCGCGCGGCCGTCGAGTTCGCGGGGGACGCCGACTTCCTGCAGGGGACGGGGGCGCCGCTGCTGCGCCCGACGCTCCGCGTGAACGGCCAGCTGCGCGAGCTGTCGGAGCAGGGGATCGCCTGGGAGCGCGCGGTGCAGTGGCTCCCGACCTTCACCTGCACGGTCGGCACGCTCGTCGTGCGCGGGACGATCTTCGCGCCGCACGGACGCGACGCCGACCTGTCGGGCGCCGTCTACACGATCTCGGTCGAGAACCGGGGCGCCGAGGCGGTGGACGTCGACCTCGCCGTCGAGGGGACGCTCGGGCACCGGCAGCTCCGGGTGCGCACGCCGCGCGCGTTCGACGACGCGCACCGCGCGACGCGCGTCGGCGACCTGGTGGTGCTCGAGGGAGCGGCCCTCCCCGGTCTCGTGACCTTCGCGCTCGGCGCCGACGGCGACGCGGTGGTCGAGGCGGGCGCCGGCGAGCGCGCGACGTTCGCGGTGCGCCGCTCGCTGCGCATCGAGCGCGGCACCACGCGGCAGGCGGCGTTTTACCTGGCGGCGGGCCCCGAGCGCGACGGCGCGGAGGCGACGGTGGCGGCGATGCGCCGCCGCGGGTGGCGGGAGCTGCTCACGGCGACGCGCGAGGCGCTGCGCGCGCTCGAGCAGGTGACCGGCAGCGAGGCGGTCGACCGGCTGATCAACCGCAACCTCCTGTTCGCCTACTTCTACGGCTGCGGCCGCGCGCTCGACGACGCGCACTTCTACCTGATGCGCACCCGCGTGCCGTGGCACGCCGGCGGGCTCACGGTGCGCGACTGGGAGGCGCTCAACTGGACACTTCCCGCCGTGCAGCTGGCCGACCAGGGGCTCGCGCGCGAGCTGCTGATCCGCGCCTGCGAGCTGCACGGCTACGCGCCGGGGCAGGGGGTCCACTACCTCGACGGGACCCTGTTCGAGCCGGGGTTCTCGCTCGAGGGCGCTGCGGCATACGCGATCGCCACCGACCGCTACCTCCGCGACACCGGCGACGACCAGCTGGTCGAGGAGCCCGTGGTCGCCGACACGCTCTACCTGTCGCACGACGACATCGCGGCCCGCATGGACGAGCGGATGCCGCTCTACAGCACCGAGGTGAGCGTGTCGGGCGCGCCGGTCGCGCACCCCTTCACCCTCCACGGGAACGCGGTCGTCGCGCAGGCGCTCGACATCTTCCGCAAGACGCTCGACGAGGACACGGCCAAGGAGGTGCAGGACCCGTCGGCGGTGCGGGCGACGATCGAGCGGCAGTTCGGGACGGAGGTGGACGGGAAGGCGACGTTCGCCGCGGCGGTGGACCTCAAGGGGAACCGCGCGCTCGACGACGACCCGATCGGCTCCGCGCTCTGGCTCCCGCTCTACGAGGTGGCCGACCGCTCCGAGGCGACCTACAAGCGCACGGCCAAGCGCCTCGGCGCCGCGCCCCCGCGCGTCCTCGCCCAGCAGTGCGCGCGCCTGCTCGGCCCGGACGCCGCCCTCGTGCTGCAGTGGATGCGCCGAGCGCCGCTCGACAACGGCTTCGCCGCGGAGCTGGTGGACGAGCAGGGGCGCGCGGTGGCCAACGGCGGCGACGCCGCGCTGTCGGGGCTCCTGGCGTACATGGTGTGGTACGCGGTCCACGTGCTCGGCGTGGAGGGGTGAGCGGCGGCCGGCGTTCCCGGCTTGTCGCCCTCCACGCGCCCGGCTATACTGTCGGGACGACGCGGGAATAGCTCAGTTGGTAGAGCACAACCTTGCCAAGGTTGGGGTCGCGGGTTCGAGTCCCGTTTCCCGCTCTGGACGAACGAATGCGGGGGCGGCCGGTCTGGCCGCCCCCGCATTCGCGTTCCGTCGTGCACCGGCCTGGGTGGCGTAATCGGTAGCCGCGGCGAGCTTAAACCTCGCTGACCTTCGGTCGTCCGGGTTCGAGTCCCGGCCCAGGCATCGCCGAGCGCCCGGAGGCGCTCAGAACGGCAGGTCGTCGTCGTCCGACGAGGCGCCGAGCGGGCCAACGTCGAACGTGACCGCCTCCGCCACAGCCGCGCGCTCGGCGGCGCGCGCCTCCTTCCGCTTCGGGGCCGGCCCGGCCGCCGCCGGCCGCTCGGGCGCCGGGGCGTCCTGCGCCGCCGCGGCACCGCGCGGCGGCCACACGACGCCGTCGCAGCTCCGGTCGCGGCACTTGAAGTCGGGCGCCTTCGGGTTGCGCTTGGTCAGCCGGTTGTCCCACGTCCGGCCGCCGCACTTCGGGCAGGCCACCTGCTCGGGGTCGAGCGTCACCGCCACCGCGCTCGCCGGCATCGCGTCGAGCGAGGGCTCGGCGGACACCGCCACCGCGGCGGGACGGTCGCTCACCCGGTCGGCGCGCCCGTTCGTGCGCTCGACGCGCTCCGTGCGCTCCGGCGCCGGCTCGGCGACCAGCGCCGCCCCGTTGCCGTTGCCGCGGCGCGCCAGCCGGCGCTCGTAGGCGACCTGCGGGTCCTCGAGCGGCTTGGCGTAGCGCCCGTCGCCGTCGACCTTCACCCAGTTGGGCTCCATGGCGTACAGCTCGTGGCCGATGCCGAAGCGCACGGCCGCGCGCTTGAACGCGTCGGTGGCCGCGGCCTTGTAGTCGCGCCCCGTGCCGACGTCCTCGCGGATCACGCCGAGGATCTGCAGCCGCGCCTTGAACGACGCCTGCAGCGCCCCGTGGTTGCCCTCGTCCTCGTCGCGCCCCGCCAGCGGGGGGAGCAGGTCGAGGGTGAGGTCCCACTCGCCGGGCACGACGGCGTCCAGCCGCTCGCGCACCGTGTTGGCGTCCACGTAGGCGACGAAGCGGGCGACCCACCGCCCGTCGCGCTCCACCGCCCGCCCGTCCTGCCGCCACGACATGGCGCCCGCGGGGAGCGGGGCCGCCAGCGCGGACCAGAGGTCCGCCTTGTCCACCTGTGCTTCGTGTCTCGCGATCATCTTCGATTCCTGCTCTCGTCCGTCCGGTTGTCGTCCGATTCGTGGTCGGCGCTGCGAAAGCGTCGCGGGAAGCGACTCGAGGGCGCGCCGTCAGCGCCGGTCAGGCGCGCGCCCGCAGTGCGGAGTTCGCGGAGCTGGAAGCGTTGGTGACGTGCATCGGGATGCGCAGCTCCTTGTGCACGTCCCTGACGGCGGGACACGCCCGCCCGTGGAAGCAGTACCAGCCGTGCCGGTCGAGGTACACCAGGTGCACCGTCGGCCGCCCGTCGAGCGACTCGTCGACTCGGAAGAGCTGCTCGACCGAGGTGTCGGGGCCGCAGCGCGAGAACGGATCGAGCTCGCGGATGCGGACCGTGCGCTCGACCGGGATCACCGGCTTGCGCGCGCGTCCGCCCTTGAGCACCGGCTTCGCGCTGGCCTTCGTCTTCGCCTTCGGCAGCGGGCGCGAGGCCGCCGAACGGGCAGCCGGCTTCTTGGCCGCCGTCTTCGTGACCGCCTTGCGCGCGGGCTTCGCCGCCTTCGGTTTGGCCGGCCGAGCGGGCGCCGCTGCCTTCCGAGCCGTCGGCGCCTTCTGGGGCGTCGGCTTGCTCGGCTTGGTCGGCGTGGGCGCCTTCGCGACCCGCTTCGCGGCCGGCTTTGCCGTCCTCGTCCCCTTCGCCGCGACCGCCGGCTTGGCCTTCGGCGCCGGCTTCACGGGCCTCGGCGCCGCCTTCCCCGCCGGCTTGGCCGGCGCGGTCGGACGGACACGCGAAGGGGTGCGCGACGGGGAGGACTTGGAGGCGGGCACGCGGGCTCCTGACACGTTCGGATTCGCTCCCGCGCGGTCGTCGCGCGGACCCGAATAATAACCGAAAATCGCGCCGCAAGCAACGCGAGCGCGTCGGCCGCGCGGCGTCCAGGTTCCGCGCCTAAGTCTGCAGTAATACAGCACTTAGCGCACTCGTCCGGAGGCTCATGGCGCGCCTCGTGCACTTGGCGGGACAGTCTCACCCACAACCTTGCCGAGGTCGCCATGGATCGCGGAACGGATTTCCTGAAGAGCCAGGTCAACAACGCCGTCATGCAGCACCAGACCTTCCTCAAGAACCTCGAGGATCACGAGTCGCAGGCCGAGGATCAGCGCTTCCGCGATCTGTGCAGCCGCTACATCCCCCACATGCGCGAGCACCAGCGCATGCTCGAGCAGTACCAGCAGTCGATCGGCGCCGAGGCCGGGGCCGGGAAGAAGCTGCTCGGCGCCGCGCTCGGGCTCGGTCGCGACCTGGCCGACGCGGCCCGCGAGAGCGACTTCCTCCGTCTGGTCGGCGACATCGTGACCTCGCGCCAGTCGGAGGACACGTCCCGCACCTTCGCCGAGGCCGGCCGCGCGCTCGGCGACGCGAACCTGCAGCAGATCGGCGAGATGGGGCTCCGGCACCACGAGGAGTACGTCCGCGAGGCGAACCGCCTCATCAGCCAGATGTTCGTCGAGCACGTCCGCGGCACCGACCCGACGCTCGGCGCGACGAACGCAACGCTGAACACCCGCCCGACGCTCTGACGCGGGCGGTCGGCGGGGCCGTCGGGACGCCGCGCGGTCGCGTGGCATCGTCCTGACGGCCCCGCTAGGTTTGCGCGCATGACCGACGTCGTCGCGCTCGCCGCCGAACTGCTGGCCATCCAGTCGCCGACCGGCGGCGAGGGGCCGGCCGTCGATTTCGTCTCGCGCTGGCTGGTGCGGCGCGGGTGGAACGTCACCGTGCAGGAGGTCTCGCCCGGGCGCGGCAACGTCTGGGCGTCGCGCGGCGGCGGCGGGGTGGCGCTGTCCACGCACCTCGACACGGTCCCGCCGTACTACCCGCCGCGCCTCGAGGGGTCGCGGCTGTACGGCCGCGGATCGAGCGACGCCAAGGGGATCGCGGCCGCGATGCTCGCCGCCGCCGACCGGCTCGCGCAGGCGGGCGAGGAGCGCGTCGACGTCCTGCTCGTCGTCGGCGAGGAGAAGGGGTCGGACGGCGCGCGCGCCGCCAACCACCTCCCGGCCACCAGCCGCTGGCTGGTCAACGGCGAGCCGACCGAGAGCAAGCTCGCCAGCGGCGCCAAGGGCTCGCTGCGCGTCACCGTGCGCACGCGCGGCCGCGAGGCGCACTCGGCGTACGCGCACCTCGGCAAGTCGGCCATCGAGCCGCTGATCGCGCTGCTGCCGACGCTCGGCGAGCTGCCGCTCCCCAGCGACGACACCCTGGGCGACACGACGTACAACATCGGCGTGATCCGCGGCGGTACGGAGGCGAACATCGTCCCCGCGCACGCCGAGGCCGAGGTCATGTTCCGGCTCGTCGGCGACGTCGAGCCGCTGAAGGCGCAGCTCACGCAGTGGGCGGCGGGGAAGGCCGAGCTGGAGTGGGGCTCGACCATCCCCGCGCAGCGCTTCCACACCATCGACGGGTTCGACGTCGCGCCGGTGGCGTACACTTCGGACATCCCGCTGCTCGGCCGCTGGGGGACGCCGCTCCTCTTCGGCCCCGGGTCGATCCACGTCGCCCACACCCCCGACGAGTACGTGCACGTCGACGAGCTGCGCGCCAGCGTCGACGCCTACGAGCGCATCGTCCGCACGCTCCTCGCGACCTGAGCCCCGCCATGCCGATCCCCGACACCCTCGGCGGGCGCCGCATCCCCGTCGCCATCCTCGGCGCGACGGGCGCCGTCGGCCAGACGTTCGTGCGCCTGCTCGAGGGGCACCCGTGGTTCGAGGTCATCGAGCTCGCGGCGTCGGAGCGCTCGGCGGGCAGGCCGTACGGCGAGGCGGCGCGGTGGATCGAGGGGCAGATGCCGGAGCGGCTGCGCCACGTCGTCGTGCTCCCCTGCGACCCGACGGCCGTCTCGGCGCCGATCGTCTTCTCGGCGCTCGACTCGGGGGTGGCCGGCGCGGTCGAGCCGGCGTTCGCGGCGGCGGGGCGGCTCGTGTTCAGCAACGCCAAGAACTACCGCATGGCGCCCGACGTGCCGCTGCTGATCCCGGAGGTCAACTGGGAGCAGGTCGGGCTGCTGGCGCGGCAGCGCCGCGAGCGCGGGTGGAGCGGGGGGCTGATCACCAACGCGAACTGCTCGGTGACGGTGGCGGCGCTCGCGCTGGCGCCGCTGCACCACGCGTTCGGCGTCGAGCGGGTGTTCGCCGCCACGATGCAGGCGGTGTCCGGCGCGGGCTACCCCGGCGTGCCGTCGCTCGACATCCTCGGCAACGCGATCCCCTACATCGCCGACGAGGAGCCGAAGATCGAGGCCGAGCTGCGCAAGCTGCTCGGGCGCGTGCAGGAGGACGCCGTGGTGGAGCCGGCGATCCGCGTGAGCGCGCACGCCAACCGCGTGCCGGTGGAGCACGGCCACACCATCTGCCTGTCGGTCGGCTTCGTGCGCCGCCCGTCGCCGGAGGACGTGGTCGAGGCCCTGCGCGCGTGGCGCGGGCCGGAGGGGCTGGCGGGCTACCTCGAGGCCTGCCCGACCGCGCCCGCTCGGCCGATCGTCGTGACCGACGCGCCGGACCGCCCGCAGCCGCGGCGCGACGTCCACGCGGGGCGCGGGATGGCGGTCACGGTCGGCCGCGTCCGCGAGGACACGCTGCTCGACGTGAAGCTGGTCGCCATGGGGCACAACACGGTGCGCGGCGCGGCCGGCGGCTCGATCCTCAACGCCGAGCTGTGCGTGCTGGGCGCGCCGCCGATGCCGGCCGGGCTGCTCGCGGGGATCACCGGCGCGGCCGGGGCGCACGCGCCGTGATCGTCGTCAAGTTCGGCGGGACGTCGGTCGGCGACGCGGCGGCGATCGACCGCGCCGCGTCCATCGTGCGCGGGCGGATGCCCGGGCGGCCGCTGGTGATCGTGTCGGCGATGTCGGGGGTCACCAACGCACTCATCGACATCTCCGACCAGGCCTCGCGCGGGCAGCTCGTGCTCGCGGTGCGCGGCGTCGAGGCGCTGCGCGAGAAGCACCTGCAGGCGCTGGCCGACCTGGTGCCGGACGAGTCGGTCGCGTCCGAGGTGGGCGCGGAGCTCAGCGCCAGCTTCGACGACCTCGCGCGGCTGGCCGAGGCGCTGAGCGTGCTCGGGTACTGCACCGCGCGCAGCCAGGACGCGCTGGTGGCGCAGGGGGAGCTGCTGTCGTCGCAGCTGGTGACCGCGGCGTTCCAGGTGCGCGGCATCCCGGCGGAGTTCGTGGACGCGCGCCAGGTGATGACGACCGACGACCGCTTCGGGCGCGCCGAGCCGCAGGTCGACGCGATCGCCGAGCGGGCGCGCGAGCGGTTCCTCCCGATCCTGCGCGAGGGGCGCATCCCGGTCGCGGGCGGCTTCATCGGCGCGACGGCCGAGGGGGTGACGACGACGCTCGGTCGGGGCGGGTCCGACTACTCGGCCTCGCTCTTCGGCGCGGCGCTGCAGGCCGACGCGATCGAGATCTGGACCGACGTCGACGGGATGCTGACGGCCGACCCGCGCGTCGTGCCGACGGCGCGCCTGATCGAGCGGATCCGCTTCGACGAGGCGAGCGAGCTGGCGTCGTTCGGCGCCAAGGTGCTGCACCCGAGCACGATCACGCCGGCCGTGCGGCGCGGGATCCCGGTGTACGTCTACAACTCCCGCCGCCCCGACGGGACGGGGACGCTCATCACCTCGGACGCGCCGCGCCGCCCGGTGAGCGCGATCGCCGCCAAGAGCCAGACGACGGTCGTCAAGCTGCGGTCGGCGCGCATGCTCCTGGCGCACGGCTTCCTGCGCACCGTGTTCGAGGTGTTCGAGCGGCACCACATCTCGATCGACGTCATCGCCACGTCCGAGGTGTCGCTCTCGGTCACGCTCGACCACGCCGAGAACCTCGAGGCGCTGCTGGTGGACCTGCGCGGGCTGGGCGACGTGTCGGTCGAGCGCGGGCGCGGGATCGTCTCGATCGTCGGCGCGGGGCTCACCGACGCGTCGAACGCGATGGCGCGCGCCTTCACCGCGCTCGGCGACGTCCGCGTGCACATGGCGTCGGTGAGCGCGACGGGGATCAACCTCACGCTGGTGCTCGACGCCGACCAGGTCACGCCGGCGATGCAGCGGCTGCACGACGCCTTCTTCGGCGCCGCGCCGGCGGCGCCGTGACCGCGCCCGGGGCGCCGCGCCTGGCGCTGCTCGGGATGGGGCGCATGGGGCGTACGATCCGACAGCTCGCCGAGGAGCGCGGGATATCGATCGCCGCCGCGCTCGACCGCGGCGACGCCGTGACCCGCGCGTCGCTCGGCGGCGCCGACGTCGCCATCGAGTTCACCGAGCCCGACGCCGCGGTCGACAACGTGCGCGCCTGCCTCGCCGCCGGCTGCCCCGTGGTCGTCGGGACCACCGGCTGGCTCGACGCGCTGCCGGCGCTGGAGGCCGAGGTGCGCGAGGCCGGCGGGCGGATGCTGTGGGCCGCCAACTTCTCGGTCGGGGTGAACGCGATGCTGGCCATCGCCGAGACGGCGGCCCGCGTGCTGCGCTCGGCCGGCTTCGACGCCCACCTGGTCGAGACGCACCACACGGCGAAGAAGGACGCGCCGTCGGGGACCGCGCTGGCCATCGGGCGCGCGGTCGAGGCGGCGGGGGCGGGCGCGCTGCCGATCACCGCGGTGCGCGTGGGGCACGTGCCGGGGACGCACGCGCTCGTCTTCGACGCGCCGTTCGAGCAGGTCACGCTGACGCACGAAGCGCGCGACCGGCGGGTGTTCGCCGAGGGGGCGCTGGCCGCCGCGCGGTGGCTGGCGGGGGCGCCGCCGGGCGCCGTCTACACGATGCGGGACGTCCTCTCGGGAGGGGCGCGATGAGTCGGGAGCAGGCACTCCGCGGGTGCGGCACGGCGCTGGTGACGCCGTTCGGCGACGACGGCGCGGTCGACGAGGCGGCGCTGCGCGCCCTGGTCCGGTGGCAGCTGGCGGAGGGGATCGACTTCCTCGTCCCGTGCGGCTCGACCGGCGAGGCCGCGACGCTGTCGCCCGGCGAGCAGCGGCGCGTGGTCGAGGTCGTGGTCGAGGAGGTCGCCGGGCGGGTGGCCGTGGTCGCGGGCGCCGGCGCCAACGACACGCGGCGTGCCATCGAGACCTCGCGCATGATGCGCGACGCCGGCGCCACGCACCTGCTGCACGTCTCGCCGGCCTACAGCAAGCCGCCGCAGCGCGGCATCGAGGCGCACTTCCGCGCGATCGCCGACGCGGTCGACCTGCCGATCGTGCTGTACAACGTGCCCGGGCGCACGGCCAGCAACATGGAGGCGGCGACCACGCTGCGCCTCGCCGAGGTGGCCAACGTCGTCGCCGTCAAGGAGGCGTCGGGGAGCCTGCCGCAGGTGCTCGAGATCCTGCGCGACCGCCCCGCCGGCTTCGCCGTGCTGTCCGGTGACGACGCCCTGACGCTGCCGATGGTCGCGGCCGGCGGCGAGGGAGTCATCTCGGTCGTCTCCAACGCGACGCCGCGGCTGATGGCGCGGCTGTGCGCCGAGGCGCTCGCGGGCGACCTGGTGGCCGCGCGGGCGACGCAGGACCGGCTCCTGCCGTGGATGCAGGCGGCCTTCGTCGAGTCGAACCCGATCCCCGTCAAGGCCGCGCTGGCGGCGATGGGGCGCCTGCGCAACGTGCTGCGCCTCCCGCTGGTGCCGCTCGCCGAGTCGAACGCCCGCGTCGTCGACGACGCGCTGCGCGCCGCCCTCGCCCCCGACCCGGAGCCCGTGTCGTGATCGTGAACCTGCAGGAGCTGGAGCGCCGCGTCCTCGAGGCGGCCGACACGCCGCCCGGCGCGCCGCTGCCGACGCACGCCGCCACCACCGTCGAACAGCTGCTCACCGCGCTCGAGCACGGCGACGTGCGCGCGGCGCGCCGCGGCGACGACGGCGTCTGGCACGCGGTGCCGTGGGTGAAGCGCGGGATCCTGCTCGCCTTCCGCGCCGGCCGCATGGTCGAGATCGAGGGGGGCGGGGGCTCGCACTCGCCGTTCCGCTTCTTCGACAAGCACACGGTGCCGCCGCGCGCGCTGCGGCTGGAGTCGCAGGTGCGCGTCGTGCCGGGCGGCTCGGCGATCCGCCGAGGCACCTACCTCGCGCCGGGCGTCGTCTGCATGCCGCCGATGTACATCAACGTCGGCGCGTGGGTCGGCGGCGGCACGATGGTCGACTCGCACGCGCTGGTCGGCTCGTGCGCGCAGATCGGCGAGCGCGTGCACCTGAGCGCGGCCGCACAGGTGGGCGGCGTGCTGGAGCCGGTCAACGCGTCGCCGGTCGTGATCGAGGACGAGGCGATCGTCGGCGGCAACTGCGGCGTGTACGAGGGGACGATCGTGCGCCGCCGCGCGGTGCTCGCGGCCGGCGTGGTGCTCACGCGCGGCACGCCGGTGTTCGACCTCGTGCGCGAGACCGTGTACCGCGCGACCGCCGAGCGCCCGCTCGAGATCCCCGAGGGCGCGGTCGTGGTGCCGGGGGCGCGGCAGGTGAAGGGGGCCTGGGCCGGCGAGCAGGGGCTGTCGGTGCAGACGCCGGTGATCGTGAAGTACCGCGACGAGAAGACGGACCTCGCGACGGCGCTGGAGGATTGGCTGCGATGACCGTCGGTCACAGCCGCTCGCTCGGCGCTCGGCGCGCGGCGCTCGCTCCCGCCCGCGGGAATGGCGGGCGCCGAGCGCCGGGCGCCGAGCGCTGCGGGGCGTCGCGATGAGGGTCTCGGGCGCGGTCCGCGTCCCCGGCGACAAGTCGATCTCCCACCGCGCGCTGCTGCTCGCGGCGATGGGCGACGGCCCGTCGCGCGTGCGCGGCATCCTCGACTCGGCGGACGTGCGCGCGACCGCGGGAGCGCTGCGGGCCATGGGCGTGGACGTCCCCGAGCTGGCGCCCGACATGGTGGTCGTGGGGCGCGGCGCGCGCGGGCTCGCGGCGCCGTCGCGCGACCTCGACTGCGCCAACAGCGGGACGACCACACGGCTGACGGCCGGGTTGGTGGCGGCGCACCCGTTCGCCGCGCGCTTCGTCGGCGACGCGTCGCTCAGCCGCCGCCCGATGGGGCGCGTCGCGCGCCCGCTGGAGGCGATGGGCGCGCGCGTCGCCTACGACGGCGAGGCGGGGCGGCTCCCGATGACGGTGCACGGCGGCGACCTGCGTGACCTGGAGTGGACGAGCGAGACGTCCAGCGCGCAGGTGAAGAGCGCGATCCTGCTCGCCGGCGTCGCCGCCGGCGTCGAGGTGACGGTGCGCGAGCCGCACCGGTCGCGCGACCACACGGAGCGCATGCTGGCCGCGCGCGGTGTCGACGTGTGGGTGCACGACCGGGCGGTGCACGTGCCGACCGGCGCGCGCGTGGCGCCACTCGACGCCGCCGTGCCGGGCGACCCCTCGTCGGCGGCGTTCTTCGCCGCGCTGGGCGCGCTGGCCGGGGCGGGCGAGCTTGTGCTCCCCGAGGTCTGCCTCAACCCGACCCGCACCGGGTTCTTCTTCGTGCTCGCGCGCATGGGCGCGCGGCTGACCGTCGACGACGAGCGGCGCGAGGGCGGGGAGGACGTCGGCACGGTGCTCGTCGCCGCGGGGACGCCGCTCCGCGGCACGGTGGTCGAGCCGCACGAGGTGCCGGCGATGATCGACGAGCTGCCGCTGCTGGCCTGCCTCGCGGCCTGCGCCGAGGGAGAGACGCGCGTGACCGGGGCGTCGGAGCTCCGGGTCAAGGAGAGCGACCGGATCGCCGCGGTGGTCGCGAACCTGCGCGCGCTGGACGTGGACGCCGACGAGCTGCCCGACGGCTTCGTCGTGCGCGGGCGGGGGCCGCGGGCGTTCCGCGGCGCCGTCGCCACGCACGCCGACCACCGCCTCGCGATGGGGTTCGGCATCCTCGGTGCGCTCCCGGGGAGCGACGTCCGGGTCGACGACCCGGCGTGCGTCGACGTCTCCTTCCCGGGCTTCTGGGACGCCCTCCGCACCGCCACCGCCGCCTGACCGTGTCCGACTCCCCGCTCGTCGTCGCCATCGACGGTCCCGCCGCCAGCGGGAAGTCCTCGACCGCCCACTGGGTCGCCGAGCGGCTCGGCTACCGCCACGTCGACTCGGGGGCGCTGTACCGGGCGCTGACGCTGCTGGCGACGCGCGAGGCCGGGCCGTCCGACGGGTGGACCGGGGAGCGGCTCGCCGCGCTCGCCGACCGGGTGCGGCTGGACGCCGTGCCGGGCGGCTTCGAGCCGACGATCGACGGGGCGCCGGCGGGGGACGGGATCCGGGGCGCCGAGGTCACCCGGTGCGTGTCGCTGGTGGCCCAGATGCCCGCGGTGCGGGGGTGGGTCAACGCGCGGGTCCGCGAGGCCGCCGAGGGGCGGTCGGTCGTGGTGGACGGGCGGGACATCGGGACGGTCGTCTTTCCCGAGGCGCCGCTCAAGATCTTCCTGGTCGCGGACCCGTGGGAGCGGGCGCGGCGCCGGCTGGTGCAGCGGCTCGGCCGGCGGCCGGCGGACGCCGAGATCGCCGAGGAGACCGAGCGGCTGGTGCAGCGGGACGCGAAGGACGCGACGCAGACCGTCCAGGCGAAGGACGCGATCCTCCTCGACACGACCTACCTGACGCAGGCCGAGCAGGTGGACCGGATCGTGGCGCTGACGCGGGCGCTGGAGCGGGGCGTGTCGCCCGAGGCCGACCCGGCCTGAATTCGGGCGGGAGGTGTGCAAATTCGCCTCCCGATTGGACTTCCGCGTTCGACGCGTTGACGGGTGGCGGCGGCATGACTAGCTTGGCTGGTTCGCGCGCGAATGCCATCGGGCGTTCCGCGTCCACCCCAGGACTCGTCGCGGCGAGCCTAAACATCCCGCGTCTCGGAGACCCGCTCCAGTATGGCCGAGCTCGAAACCACCCTCACCGACGCGGCGTCCGGCGCCGCCCCTGCCCCCGCCCTCACCGCGCGTGAGAAGCGGGACCTGCAGAAGAACCAGCTGCGTCCCCTCGCGAACCGCCGCCCCGAGCTCTACGACGAGGACGAGTACTCGTCGGACGAGTACGAGGCAATGCTGGACATGTACAACGGTACCCTCGCCTCGATCGAGGAGGGGGAGATCGTCAAGTCCAAGGTTCTCGAGATCCGCGAGAACATGGTCGTCCTCGACATCGGCTTTAAGTCCGAGGGGACGATCCCGCTCGAGGAGTTCAAGGACATGCCCGACCTCAAGCCGGGCGACGAGGTCGAGGTCCTGCTCGAGCATCTCGAGGACGCCGAGGGCTCGGTCGTCCTGAGCAAGAAGAAGGCGGACTTCATGCGCGTGTGGGAGCGCATCCGTCTGGCCTACGAGAACGACCAGCCGGTGACGGGCACCCTGATCAAGAAGATCAAGGGCGGCGTCGTGGTCGACCTCATGGGCGTGGACGCGTTCCTCCCGGGCTCGCAGATCGCGCTGCGTCGGGTGCCGAACATCGACGAGCTGCTCGGCCAGACGTACGACTTCAAGATCATCAAGCTCAACAAGCGCCGCCGCAACATCGTGGTGAGCCGCCGCGTGATCCTCGAGCAGGAGCGGGCCGGCAAGCGCGAGAAGCTGATGAAGGAGCTGGAGAAGGACCAGATCCGGAAGGGCGTCGTCAAGAACATCACCGACTTCGGCGCGTTCATCGACCTCGGCGGCGTCGACGGCCTGCTGCACATCACCGACATGTCGTGGGGGCGCATCTCGCACCCCAGCGAGATGGTGCAGATCGGCCAGGAGCTCGAGATCAAGGTCCTCGACATCGACTGGGACCGCGAGCGCATCTCGCTCGGCCTCAAGCAGCTCCAGGCGTACCCGTGGAAGGACGTCGCCGCCAAGTACCCGGTCGGCACCCGCGTCCAGGGGAAGGTCGTCTCGATCACCAACTACGGCGCGTTCATCGAGCTGGAGCCGGGGATCGAGGGGCTGGTGCACATCAGCGAGATGAGCTGGACGCGCAACGTCCGGCACCCGAGCAAGCTGGTGTCGATCGGCGAGACCATCGAGGCGGTCGTCCTCAAGGTCGATCCGGACGAGGAGAAGATCTCGCTCGGCATGAAGCAGACGGAGACGGATCCGTGGACGGTGCTGCCGCTGAAGTACCCGGTGGGCACGCGCATCACGGGCAAGGTCCGCAACCTCACGAGCTTCGGCGCCTTCGTCGAGATCGAGCCCGGCATCGACGGCCTCATCCACATCTCCGACATGTCCTGGACCAAGCGCGTCCAGCACCCGTCGGAGGTCGTGAAGAAGGGCGACACGGTCGACGTCGTGATCCTCAACATCGACAGCGAGAACAAGCGCATCTCCCTCGGCCTGAAGCAGGCGGAGGAGGATCCGTGGCTCCGCATCGGGGAGACCTTCCCGGTCGGGACCGAGCTGCGCGGCCACGTCGTGCGCCTGATGGACAAGGGCGTCGTCGTCGAGATCGGCAACGACATCGAGGGCTTCGTCCCGCTCTCGCAGCTCAACATCACGGGCAAGATCGTGTCGAACCCGGCCGACGTGGCGTTCGAGGGGATGAACCTCGACCTGCGCGTGCTCGAGGTGGATCCCATCCACCGCCGGATCGTGCTCGCGGTGACGAACATCCCGGAGGAGCAGCCCCCGCGTCCGGCGGAGCCGCCCACGGTGCACTCGAGCGAGGGCGAGCTCTAAGCTCCCCGCGTCCGACGCGACGGGCCGGCGATCCTCGGGGATCGCCGGCCCGTCATGCGTCCGGGGGCGCGGGCGGCCGGGGCGGGGCAGTGGTACCGCCCGCGCACCCCGCGTACTTTGCCCCGCCTATGACCATGCGAGACAAACTCGACGTCCTGGCGCGCCGGCGCGCCCAGTCCGAGCTGGGCGGCGGCGCCTCGCGGCTCAAGGCGCAGCACGACAAGGGGAAGCTGTCGGCGCGCGAGCGCCTCGACGTCCTCCTCGACGAGGGCTCCTTCGTGGAGCTCGACCGGTTCGTCACGGCCCGGTCGTCCGAGGAGAACGGCGCGGAGCCGATCTACGGCGACGGGGTGGTCACCGGCTACGGCCGGATCGAGGGGCGCCTCGTCTACGTCTTCTCGCAGGACTTCACCGTCTACGGCGGCTCGCTGGCCGAGGCGCACGCGCAGAAGATCTGCAAGGTCATGGACCTGGCGGTGCGCAACGGCGCGCCGGTCATCGGGCTGAACGACTCGGGCGGCGCGCGCATCCAGGAGGGCGTCGTCTCGCTGGGCGGCTACGCCGACATCTTCCTGCGCAACACCCTCGCGTCGGGGGTGGTGCCGCAGATCAGCGCGATCCTCGGGCCGTGCGCGGGCGGCGCCGTGTACTCGCCGGCGATCACGGACTTCATCTACATGGTCCGCGGGACGTCGTACATGTTCGTCACCGGCCCGAACGTCGTGAAGACGGTGACGCACGAGGACGTGACGATGGAGCAGCTCGGCGGCGCCGACACGCACGCCGGCACGTCGGGGGTCGCGCACTTCGTGCACGAGAGCGAGCTCGCGTCGCTGGCCGCGATCCGCGAGCTGTTCCGCTACGTGCCGAGCAACAACCTCGCGGAGCCGCCGCGCGGGCGCGGGACCGACCCGCGCGACCGCCGCGACGAGGCGCTGCTCGACGTGGTCCCCGACCACCCGAACAGGCCGTACGACATCCACGACGTGATCCGCCGCGTGGTCGACGACGGGGAGTTCTACGAGGTGCAGCCGGCCTACGCGCCCAACATCGTCTGCGGCTTCGCGCACCTCGGCGGGCACAGCGTCGGCGTCGTCGCCAACCAGCCGGCGGTGCTGGCCGGCGTGCTGGACATCGCCGCGTCGCTGAAGGCCGCGCGCTTCATCCGGTTCTGCGACTGCTTCAACATCCCGATCGTGACGTTCGAGGACGTGCCGGGCTTCCTCCCGGGGCTGTCGCAGGAGCACGGCGGGATCATCAAGCACGGCGCGAAGCTGCTGTACGCCTACTGCGAGGCGACGGTGCCGAAGCTCACCGTCATCACCCGCAAGGCGTACGGCGGGGCGTACGACGTCATGAGCTCGAAGCACATCCGCGGCGACTTCAACGTCGCGTGGCCGACCGCCGAGATCGCGGTCATGGGCCCCAAGGGCGCGGTCGAGATCATCTACCGCAAGGAGATCGCGTCGGCTCCCGACGCCGCGGCGGCCACCGACCAGAAGGTCGCCGAGTACACGGAGAAGTTCGCGAACCCGTACGTCGCCGCCGCGCGCGGCTACGTCGACGACATCATCGACCCGCGCGACACGCGCCCGCGGCTCATCGACGCGCTGGAGACGCTGCAGTCCAAGCGCGACCGGAACCCGCCGAAGAAGCACGGGAACCTGCCGCTGTGATCATCTCCACCACAGCCCTCCTCGACGCTCGACGCTCGACGCTCCGCCCGGCGGCGCGGACGGGCCAGCGTCGAGCGTCGAGCGTCGAGCGCTGAGAGGCGACATGTTCTCCAAGGTCCTCATCGCCAACCGCGGCGAGATCGCCCTCCGCGTCATCCGCGCCTGCCAGGAGCTGGGCGTGCGCACGGTCGCCGTGTACAGCGACGCCGACGCGCGCGCGCCGCACGTGCGCGAGGCCGACGAGGCGGTGCACGTCGGGCCGCCGCCGTCGGCGCAGAGCTACCTGCTGGGCGACCGGCTGATCGAGGCGGCGAAGCGCACCGGCGCCGAGGCGATCCACCCGGGCTACGGCTTCCTGTCGGAGCGCGAGTGGTTCGCGCGCGCGGTGCGCGAGGCCGGCCTGACGTTCGTCGGCCCCCCGGCCGAGGCGATCGAGGCGATGGGGAGCAAGACGGCCGCGCGCCAGCTGGCGATCCGCGCCGGCACCCCCGTCGTCCCCGGCACCACCGAGCCGCTGCGCGACGCCGCCGAGGCGGCGGCGATCGCGGAGCAGTACGGCTACCCCGTGCTGCTGAAGGCGGCGGCCGGCGGGGGCGGGAAGGGGATGCGCGTCGTGCGCGCGGCGGGGGAGATCGCCGGGGCGCTGGAGTCGGCGCAGCGCGAGGCGCGCAACGCCTTCGGCGACGACGCGGTCTACGTCGAGAAGTACATCGAGGGGCCGCGCCACGTCGAGATCCAGGTGCTCGGCGACCGGCACGGCAACATGCTCCACCTCGGGGAGCGCGAGTGCTCGGTGCAGCGCCGCCACCAGAAGATGATCGAGGAGGCGCCGAGCGTCGCGGTGACGCCCGAGCTGCGGGCGCGCATGGGCGCGGCGGCGGTGGCCGCGGCGCGCGCGGCCGGCTACGAGAACGCCGGCACCTGCGAGTTCCTGCTCGACCGCGACGGGAACTTCTACTTCCTGGAGATGAACACGCGCATCCAGGTCGAGCACCCGGTCACCGAGCTGGTGATGGGCGTGGACCTGGTGCAGTGGCAGCTGCGCGTGGCGGCCGGCGAGGCGCTCCCGTTCCGGCAGGAGGAGCTGGAGCCGCGCGGGTGGGCGATCGAGTGCCGCATCACGTCGGAGGACCCGTCGAACGGCTTCCTGCCGTCGACCGGGCGCATCTCGTACCTGCACCTGCCGACCGGGCCGGGCGTGCGGTGGGACGGCGGGATCGAGGCGGGGAGCGAGGTCGGGCTGTACTACGACCCGATGCTGGCCAAGCTGATCGTGCACGCGCGCACGCGCGAGCTGGCGATCGCGCGCATGCACCGCGCGCTGCTCGAGCTGACCGTCGAGGGGGTGGAGACGTCGCGCGACTTCCACCTGCGGGTGATGGAGCACGACGACTTCCGCCGCGGCGACATCTCGATCCAGTGGCTGGAGCAGCACCTGCCGGAGCTGACCGGCGCCGGCGCGTCGGACGAGGAGAAGCTCGTGGCCGCGATCGCCGCCGCCCTGGTGGCGGACCGCGTCCGGGGCGGCCCGCCGCGCGCCGCCGCGGGCGCTGCCAACGGCGCGTCCAACGGCGCGGCGGCGATGCCGGCGCCCGCGGCCGG
>NZ_JARGEK010000219.1 GCF_029211165.1 Roseisolibacter sp. H3M3-2 | reverse complement strand
CCCGCGGCGCTCGCCGCGCTCCGGCCGGTCGCCGCGCGGCGGGCGGTCGCCGCCGCCGCCACGCGTCTCGCGCTCCGCGCGCACCTGCACCTTGCGCCCGCGGATCATGATCCCGCTCACCTTCTCGATCACTCGCGCCGCGTCGGCGCCCGCGACCTCCACGAGCGAGAACGACTCGCGCAGCTCGATCTTGCCGATGCGGTCGGAGGTGATCCCGGCCTCGTTGCTGATGGCGCCGACGAGGTCGCCCGGGCGCGCGCCGTCGCGCGTGCCGATCGTGATGAAGAGGCGCGTCATCGCCGCCGGCGGCGCGGCCGCGGGCTGCGCGGCGGCGGCCGGCGCCGAGGGCGCCTGCGTCTGGCGGCGGGCGCGCTCGCGCTCCAGCAGCCGCACCGCGATGGCCGCGGCCTCGACGCCGTCGTGCGTCTCCAGCAGCTCCTCCAGCACGCGCAGCTCGCGCGCCGGGAGCCCGCGCGACAGCTCGGCGAGCAGCGCCGCGCGCAGCAGCGAGTCGCGCGCGTCCTCGCGGCGGGCGACGTCCTTGAGCGCCAGCGGGCGCGGCGCGCCGGCGCCCAGCTCGCGCAGCGCCGGCAGCTGCCGCGGCTGCGGGAGCGCCACCACCTGCACCGGGCGCGCCGCCGACAGCCGCCCGCGCAGGTCGCGCGCGACGGGGAGGTCGTACAGCACCACGAGCGCCTCCTGCGACGCGAACGGCGTCGCGTCGTCGACGCGCGCGATGCGCACCCGCGCGGCCGGCGCCGAGGCCTCGAGGCCCAGCGCGCGCTGCGCCTCGTCGACGTCGTCGGCCGGCGCGGCCGCCGCGCCGGCGTCGTCCAGCGCGTAGCCGAGCACGCGGACCGCGCGCCGCACCTCGGCCTCCGACGACGGCGAGGCGACGACGATCGTCGCGGTCGGCGGGTCGAGCTCGTCGAGCACCCGGCGCAGCGTCGACGGGCGGGCCGACGTCGCGGTCGGGACGTACGACACGGCGAGCGGCGCGCCGGAGGCGGCCTGCGGGGCCACGCGGCGCGGTCGGCGCAGCGCGCGCTCGATCAGCGCCTCGACGTCGTCGGTGACCTGCGTCGCGACCAGCGTGCGCTCGGCCTCCTTCGACACCTCGCCGAGCACGAGGTCGAGGTCCTCGGCGTTCGGGAGGTCGAGGATCTCGTCGGCCCACGCCAGCACGAGGAAGCGCACGGCGTCGAGCTTGAGCGCCGAGGCGCGCAGCAGCCCGGCGAGGGCGGCGGGGTCGGCGGCGGCGGCGGGGGCGGGGCGGGCGCGCAGCTGGCGCCCGGCGCGCTCGACGCGCGTCACGGCGAGGATCGGGGTGCCGGCCGCGGCGCCGCGCAGGTGGAGGGCGGCGTCGGCGACCGCGAGCGCGGTGTCGGCGTCGGGGGTGACGACCAGCAGCTGGACGTCGGCGGCGGCGGGGTCGAGGCGCTCGAGCGCGGGGCCGAGGAACTGGGGGATCGTCCCCCAGTCGTGCGGGAGGGTGTGGACGACGTGCTGGCTGCGCGTCGCGCCGGCCGTCGTCGGGGTCTCGGGCGTCTCGCCCGTCGCGGCGCCGCCCGTCGGGGCGCCCTGCGCGCCGGCCTCGGGGCCGGTCGTCGGATGATCCTGGTCCACGTCGCTCTCCGCCGGCCCGGCCGGCACCCAATGAAGCCCGGTCCCCCGGCGCGCTCGCCGGCGGGCGCCCGGGCGCCCCGTCGTTTCGTGATGGCAAACAATCCCGCGGGCGCCAGGCCGGCCGCTGCCAGCCGCGTGCCGCGGGAGACGGGGAATCATAGCGGGGCCGGCCGGACGGCGCCCCTCCCCGGGAGTCCCCTGTCAGGGAATCCCCTATAACGCCGGTGGCCACTCGGACGAACATTGGCGGCGACCCGAATCCGGAGCGCCGAGGTGCCCGATTCCGACTTCCTGCCGCCGGCCCCGCAGCCGCCCGCCGAGGCGGCGAGCGTCGCCGCCGGCGCGCGGAACCGCCGGCGGTGGACGTCGGTGGCGCTCGCGGTCGAGCCCCCGGGCGACGGCCCCCCGCCGCCGGTGCGCTACGAGTGGGACGCCGACACCGAGATCCCGGCGGCCAGCGTGGCCGACCGGCGCGGCGGCGGGGCCGCGGCCGCGTCGCTGGAGCTGGAGGGGCGCGACGGGTCGTGGGTGACGCTGGAGGTGCGCGCCGGGCGCCTGTGCGGGCTGGAGGTCGCGGTGTGGCCGCCGGTGCGGCTGCGCACCGCGCTCGCGCCGCCCGGGGCCTCCGAGCGCGGCCACGTCAGCATGCCGGCGCTCGGCGCGCTCGGGGCGCTGGGCGGGACCACGGACGTCGAGGTCGACACGCTGCTCCACGTCGAGTCCGACCGGCGGCAGCGCACCTACCACTTCCGCGTCGGCCGGCCGCGGCCGACGCGCGCGGTGCAGGTGGGGCGTGATATCTTGGTCGACGTCGACGAGGCGGGCGAGCTGGCCGGCCTCTGGCTGCTGAACGTCCCGCCGCAGCCGGTCCCGCACTGACCGCACCGCCGCCCCGTGATCACCACCATCGTCCTCATCAAGGCCGACCCGAAGGCGATCACCGCCGCGGCCACGCGCATCGCCGGCGTCGACGGGGTGCACGAGGTCTACTCGGTGTCCGGCGAGTGGGACCTGGTGGCGATCGTGCGCGTGCCCGAGTACGAGCAGATCGCGGTCGTCGTGACCGAGCAGATCGCCGGCGTGCCGGGGATCGCGCGCACGCAGACGCTGACCGCGTTCCGGTCGTACTCCAAGCAGGACCTCGAGCAGGCCTGGGACATCGGCGTCGAGTGACGGCGCGTCGCCCGGCCGTCGTGCGGGCGCGGCTCCGGCGGGCGCGGCTTCGGCTTGTCTTCGCGTCGGCGGCGGGGTACGATCCGGCATGAGCCTCCCGCACCCCGCCACGCCCGCGCGCGACTTCCGCGGCGTGCAGCGGCGGCTGGGCGGCGCGCTGCGCGACGGGCTGTCGGCGGACGGCGGCGCGCCGCTGGAGCTGCGGCAGTCGCTCCCCGCCGACCCGCCGCGCCTCGCGCAGGCGGCGCTGCTGGAGGGGCACGCGATGCGCGCCGTGCGCGTCGAGGGCGAGCCGGCGTCGGGCTTCGCGGCGTTCGTCGACGGCGTGCAGCGCACGCGCGTCCTCGGCCACGACCAGGGGCTGCCGGTGGTCCACGGGACGGTCGCCGCGGTGGTGCGCGTGCGGCACAACCGCCGCTTCTCGACCTGGACGCGCGGCTTCGTGGTCGACGCGCGCGTCTACGCGCCGTGCGCCTGGCTCGCCCCCGAGACGTGCGCCGCGCTGCGCGACGCCGACCCGCGCCTCGTCGACACCACGCGCCCCGACGCCGCGGGCGAGCTCCCCGCCCCCCACCCGCTGGCGCTCCTCGACCGCGCGCTGTCGATGGTGAAGGAGGACCGCGAGGTGGTCGAGAAGCACGTCGCCGAGACGTGGTGCCGGGTGGAGGGGGAGCCGCTGTTCGTCGACGGCGGCATCCAGGAGAGCGAGCTGGTGGCGACCGCGCCGTGCGTCGCCGGCGTGGTGAAGAGCCACCGCACGCTGTACGCGGAAGGGGAGGGGCTGCGCACGGTGCTGGGCCTCCGCCGCGCGCAGCGCTCGACGGTGTTCCGCGTCCAGGGCTCGCGCCGCACGCCGGTGGCGAGCTGGTACCTCCGCCTGCGCGACCCGGCGGGACACGACCCGATGTGGGGGCTGGTGCGCGTCGAGGCGGCGCTGCTGGACGGCGAGTCGCGCGAGGCGCTGACGGCGCGCGCCGACCGGCTGTCGCGGTGGATCCTGGCGGAGGTGAGTCCGGTGGCGCTGCCGGACGCGCGGTGGGATCGGATGGCGTACGGGATCTACGACTGCGAGCGGTTTCTGCGGGCGGTATGCTGAGGGGGAGCGTCGAGCGTCGAGCGTCGAGCGAGACCGTCGCGCAGCGTGCGTCGCATCGCGCGGAGCATGCGACTCACCTCGTCGCTCGCGGCACGCGCCGTCGCCGCGTCGCCCGGGTCCAGGTACCCGACGTCGATCGCGATGCTGAGGTGGCATTCCAGCTCCATCAGCGACGCGTGCGCGATGCTGAGGTGCCGGACGAACGTTCGCCCGTAGGCGGAGGCGTGTCCCTCGGCGATGTTCGCCGGCACTGAGACCGCCGCCCGCCGCATCTGGCTCGCGAGCGCGAACCGCTCCTCGACGGGGAGCCGCCGCGCCAGCTCGTAGACCTCACGCGTCAGCGTCATCGCGCGCTGCCACACCACCAGATCCTGGAAGTCCCGCGTCCGCATGTCCTCTCCGTATCGCGACGACCCGCACGCTAGCAACGGCCCGTCCGGCGCGTCGCGCCGCGACGGGGCGCCGCATGCCGACGAGGCGCTCGACGCTCGACGCTCGACGCTCGACGCTCACGGGACGACCCCCCTCGGCCGCATCGTCGCCACCGAACGCCGCCCCAACACCGCGTTCGAGTTCCACTTCTGGACCGCCCTCGACGCCCCCGTCGGCGTCGGCACCATCGTCCGCGTCCAGGGCTCCACCCCGATCGACGGCGCGCTGCCGCAGGTCTACGGCGTCGTCACCGAGGGGTTCGCCTACACCGACCTCCAGACGCCGCTGCACGACGTGCTCGGCTTCGACGGGTCGCCGGCGGGGGCGAGCTGGCACGCGACCGAGCGCGCCGAGATCCGGCTGTACACGGCGGCCGTGCTGCGCCAGCTCCCCGAGGAGCCGCTGCAGCCGGTGCCGATGGGCGAGGTGTTCCTGGCCGACGACGCCGACGTCGCCGTCGCGCTGCGCATGGACGGCTACCTGCAGGAGGGCTCGCGCACCGCGATCCCCGTCGGCGTCTACCGCGCCGGGCCGATGGAGTCGCCCGTGTACCTCGACGCCGACTTCCTGGTCGGGCCCGAGGCGGCGCACCTGAACATCAGCGGCGTGTCGGGGCTCGCGACGAAGACCAGCGCCGTCGAGTGGCTGCTCGCGTCGCTGTTCGCGCACTTCCCGGAGAGCCGCGGCTCGGTGGCCGCGGTGTGCTTCAACGTGAAGGGGCCCGACCTCCTCTTCCTCGACCAGCCCGGGACGCTCGACGCGCAGGACGAGGCGCTGTACGCGCGGCTCGGCGTGCCCGCGCGCCCGTTCGAGAAGGTGCGCTACTTCGCGCCCTACACCGCGAAGGGGTTCTCGCTCGCCACGCTGCGCTCGCACGACGACCTGCAGGAGAACGTGCGCCCGCTGACGTGGGGGCTGAACGAGGTGCTGCAGTACGCCGAGGTGCTGCTCAACAAGGACGACGTCGACGCGAAGGCCGACGCGCTGATCGACTTCATCACCGAGCGCGTGGTGAACAAGGCGTTCACCGACCCGCTGCTCCGCAAGACGTACACGGTCACGACGTTCGCCGAGCTGGAGGAGTGGTTCAAGGACCTGCTGATCGCCATCGAGGGGCGCGGGGCGGGGGACACCTGGCGCACGCACCACGTGGCGACCATCCGCAAGGTGCGCAACCGGCTCGTCAACATCGCGCTGCGCTGCCAGGGGCTCGTCACCGACGGCGGGGCCGTCAGCGACCTCCCCTGGGGCACCTTCGAGGACCGGACGGTGTACGTGGTGGACGTCGCCAACCTCGAGGAGGACGCGCAGGACCTGATCTTCGCCCGCGTGGTCAGCAAGCTGCGCGAGCACCTCGAGCGCCGCGACCTCGGCGTCCGGCACGTCGTCGTGTTCGTGGACGAGCTGAACAAGTACGCGCCCGGCGACGGGCAGGAGACGTACGTCCGCAAGATGCTGCTCGACATCTCGGAGCGCGGCCGCTACCTGGGGCTCGTGCTCTTCGGCGCCCAGCAGTTCCGCAGCCAGGTGCACCGCCGCGTCGTCGGCAACGCGGGGACCGCCCTCTACGGGCGCATGGACGCCGACGAGCTGGCGACGCCGGGGTACGCGGTGCTCAGCCCGGCCGTGAAGACGAAGCTCGCGACGCTCGCCAAGGGACAGCTCATGGTCCGCCACCCGCACTTCACCCAGCCCGTGTTCGTCCGCTTCCCGCGCCCCGCGGTGCTCACCGGGCGCGCGGGGGTCGAGCGGTTCCCCCAGGCGGCGGAGCCGACGGTCGAGGCGGCGGTGACGCGCTCGCTGCGCACGCTCGACCGCGGCGTCACGCTGGCGTGGGTGCAGGAGGTGACCGCGCTGCACGAGCCGCGCGAGGTGCTGGCCGCGCGCGACCGCACGCTGATGGCGCGCCCCGACGACGTGCGCGCATTCTTCAGGGCGCAGTTCCGCGGGCGCGTCCCCACGCGCGCCGCCGCGCCGTCGGCCGCCCCGCCAGCCGCCCCGCTGCGGGTGGTGCCGGCCGACGACCCGTACGGCTTCTGATGCGCCGTCGCCCCGCCCGCGACCTGCTCGCCGCGCTCGCCGCCCTCGCGGTCGGCGCCGAGGGCGCGGCGGCGCAGGCCGTCGCGGCCCCGGGCGGGGCGACGGTGTCGTTGCGGCTCCGCCCGCGCGCCGGCGACACGCTCCACCTGCGCTTCGAGCAGACCGTCGCCGGCGCCGCCGCGGCGGCGCGCGCGGGGGCGGCGGCCAAGCCGGTGCCGCGCCTCCTCAGCTCGATGCTCGTGCTCTCACGCTCGGTCGTCGAGCGCAGCGACGCCGCCGGCAGCGTCGTGGTCTCGCACACCGACTCGGTCGAGCTGCGCATGCCCGGCGCGCCCGCCGAGGCGCTGGCGCGCGCGCGCAAGGGGATGCAGGGGAAGGCGACGCGCATGCAGGTCGCCCCCGACGGCGCGATGCGCTGGCTCTCCCAGCGCGGGCGCGGCGCCGACACCGCGGCGGCCGGTACCGCGCTCGGCCTCCCGGGGGCGCTGCCGGCGATGCCGGTGGCCACGGGCGCGACCTGGGTGCGCACGATGCCGCTGCCGTGGACCGACGGCGCCGCGGCGCGCGCCGACGGCGAAGCGCCGCGCCACGAGATCACCTTCCGCCTCGACTCGCTGGCGCGCGCCGGGGGCGTGGCGTTCGTGTCGATGCGCGGCCGCCTGCTGGCCGCCGACGGCGCGGCCGTGCGCGTGGGCGGCGCCCGCGGCGGCGGCGGGTCGGCCGACGGGCGCCTGCGCCTCGACCTCGCGCGCGGGTGGATCACCGACTCGCGCGTCGACTTCGCGCTCGACCTCGTCCCGCCGTCGGCGCCCGAGGGGGGCAAGGCCCCCCCGATGCGCGTGGTCGTGTCGCAGAAGCTCGTCGCGCGCTAGGCGTCGGCGGGCAGCAGGCGCGCGGGGCGCCGCCACAGGGCCAGCGCCGCGGCGGCGAGGACGACGGCGTTCGCGCCCCACATCCCCACCGCGGGCGTGACGACCAGCCGGTCGGCGAGCCCCTCGCCGGTCACCATCAGCAGGTAGTACGCGACCGTCACGGCCACGCTCGCGCCGACCACGAGCGCGGTCCCGCCGCGGGGCGCGCGCCGCGCGATCGCGAGGCCGGCCAGCGCCAGCACCACGCAGGCACCGGGGAGGGCCAGCTTCTTCTGGACCTCCACCTCGTAGCCCGCGGCGTCCTCCGGCGCCGCGCGCGCCGCCGCGCGCAGCTCGGCGATCGTCATCGCGCGGTCGTTCGGCGCCGCGTCGTCGGGCGACAGCATCGCGGCCAGCCGCGCGTTGGCGTGCGGCACGGCGACGGCGGTGACCCCGAGCTCCAGCGCCGCGATCCCGACGGCGGCCGCGAGCAGCGGCGCCAGCAGGCCGCGCGCGCCGTCGCCGGCGCGCGGCGTGGCGTACAGCACCGCGACCAGGACGGCGATCGGGATCGTCATCGCCGCCGTGAACGGCACCGCGAGCAGCATCGCCTCGACGATCGTGCCGGGCGACGCGCCGTCGGCCGCGAGCCCGGGGACCTGGCGCCACGCGAACAGCCCGACCATCGCCGCGGTGAACGTCGCGCAGGCGACGGCGAACGCGCCGGCGTGGCGGCGCAGGAGCGCGCGGGTGGTGGCGGGCGGCATCGTCGCTCCTGGGGGTCGGGTGGCGGGGACGGCGTCGGGACGCGCGCGCACGCGCTCGTACGCGCCGCGCCGCAGCAGGTCGCCCAGCCCCGCGGCGCCCGCGGCGGCGCCGCGCGCGGCCCCGCGCGACCGGGCGCGCGCGACCTCGTGGGCGAACAG
>NZ_JARGEK010000218.1 GCF_029211165.1 Roseisolibacter sp. H3M3-2 | reverse complement strand
GCCTCGCGGCGTGCGGCGCGACCCACACCTTCCTGGTGCCCGCGGACGCGCAGCGCGCGGTCGACCACCCGGCCGCCCGCGGCGCGACGCGGCGGCCCGCGCTCCGCCACCTCCTGCTCGGCGCCGCGCCGGTGGAGGTGCCGCTCCTGCGGCGGCTGCGCGCGGTGCTGCCGCCGGCGGCGACGGCGTGGGCGGTGTACGGGATGACCGAGATCCTCCCGGTCGCGACCGTCTCGATCGACGCGAAGCTCGCGTGGGCCGGCGACGGCGACCTGCTCGGCGCGCCCGCGCCCGGGGTCGAGGCGCGCGTCGCCGACGACGGCGAGCTGCTGCTGCGCGGGCCGCAGCTGTGCGCCGGCTACCTGGGCGAGGCGCCGATGCGCGAGCACGCCACGGGCGACCTCGTGCGCCTGGACGACGGCGGGCGGCTGGTGCTGCTGGGGCGCAAGAAGGACATGATCATCCGCGGCCACGACAACGTGTATCCCGCGCTGCACGAGCCGGTGGTCGCGCGCATCCCGGGCGTGCGGCGGTGCGCGATGGTGGGCGTGCGCGACGCGCGCGCGTCGGACGAGCGCATCGTGCTGGTCGTGGAGCCGGCCGAGGGCACCGACCCGGCGGCGCTCGCGCGGGCGCTGCCGGCCGCGCTGCGCACCGGGGACACGCGCATCGACGACGCGGCGCTCCCCGACCGCATCCTCGTGATGCCGCTCCCCGAGGCCGGCCGCTCGCGCAAGGTGGACCGCGCCGCGCTGCGCGCGGTCGCCGCCCGCGCGCTCGCCGACGGGAAGGGCGTCACGTGAGGATCGCCGTCACCGGCGCCAGCGGCTTCGTCGGCGGGCGCGTGGCGCGCGCGCTGGCCGCGGAGGGGCACACCGTGCTCCCCTACGGCCGCCGCCCCGCCGCGGCGCTGGCGGACCCGCCGCCCGGCTACGTCGCGTGGGACGTCACCGCCGGCCCGATCGCCGCGCCGGCCGTGCACGCGGTGGTGCACTGCGCCGCGCGCGTCGACGACTGGGGGCCCGAGGAGGCGTTCCGCGCCGCGAACGTGGAGGGGACGCGCGCCGTGCTGGAGACCTGGCCGGACGCGCGCGTCGTGTACGTGAGCACCTCCAGCGTGTACTCCGACGGGGTGCGGACGGTCGGGGTGCGCGAGGACGCGCCCACCGGCGACTGCGCGCACTCCGCCTACGCGCGCACCAAGGCCGCGGGGGAGGCGCTGGTCCTCGCGCTCGGCGCGCGCGGCGTGGTGCTGCGCCCGCACGTGGTCTACGGGCCGGGCGACACGACGCTGCTGCCGCGCGTGCTGGCCGCCCGCTGGCCGCGCGTGCGCGACCCGTCGCCCGACGCCCGGCGGCGCCTGCGCCGCTTCCTCCCGGTGCCCGACGGCGGGCGGCACCGCGTCTCGTCGACGCACGTCGACAACCTGGCGCACGCGGTCGAGCGCGCGCTGGCGGCGCCCGGCGCGCACGGCGCGTTCAACGTCGCCGACGGCGGCGCGCCGCTCACCGTGGCCGAGCTGCTCGACCGGCTGCTCGCCGCCGCCGGCCACCCGACCGAGCTCGTGGCGGTGCCGGCGGGGGTGGCGATGGCCGTCGCCTCGGCCGCCGAGTGGGGGTGGCGGGCGGTCGGGGCGCGGCGGGGGCCGCCGCTGACGCGCTACGCGGTCGCCCAGCTGTCGGCCGAGCACACGCTGGACACCACGCGCGCCCGCGAGGTGCTGGGGTACCGGCCGCGGTGGGCGGCCGGCGCGGGGCCGGTGCGCGAGCGGGACGACCGCGCGGGCGGGAGCCGTATCACGCTCGCCGCCCCGGCCGGAGGGTGAACACAAGTCGCCGTCGGGGTTATACTTAGGAGGCGCGGTGGGCGGGCCCGGCATGTGGCGCGGGCCCGCCCGCCGCGCGTCCGCCCGCACCCCGTCGCATGAGCGCCCCCGTCCTCCCCTCCGCCCCCGCCGACTCCCCCGACGCGCTCGCCGAGCGCGTCGCGCAGGAGGCCGCGCGCCGGCGGACGTTCGCGATCATCTCCCACCCGGACGCCGGGAAGACGACGCTCACCGAGAAGCTGCTGCTCTACGGCGGCGCGATCCACCTCGCCGGCTCGGTGAAGGCGCGGCGCGCGGCGCGGCACGCGACCTCGGACTGGATGAAGCTCGAGCAGGAGCGCGGCATCTCGGTCACGAGCTCCGTGCTGCAGTTCGACTGGCAGGGGTACAAGGTCAACCTGCTCGACACGCCGGGGCACGCCGACTTCTCCGAGGACACGTACCGCACGCTCATCGCCGCCGACAGCGCGGTGATGCTGCTCGACAACCGCAAGGGCGTCGAGGAGCGCACGCGGCAGCTGTTCGAGGTCTGCCACAAGCGGCGCACGCCGATCTTCACGTTCGTCAACAAGTGCGACCGCGCCGGCGAGGACCCGCTCAAGCTCCTCGACGACGTCGAGAAGGACCTCGGCATCACCTGCGCGCCGGTGACCTGGCCGATCGTCGACGGCGACAAGTTCGTCGGCGTCTACGACCGCCTCACGCACCACGTGCTCCTGTTCGAGCGCGGCGAGAAGCACGGCTCCGAGATCCTCGACACGATCGAAGGCGGGCTCGACGCGCCCGAGATCGCCGACCACTGCTCGCCGTACGCGCTCGACAAGCTGCGCGAGGACCTCGAGCTGCTGGAGATCGGCCTCGGCCAGTTCGACCCCGAGGCGTTCCGCGCCGGCACGCTGTCGCCGACGTTCTTCGGCTCCGCGCTGACGAACTTCGGCGTCGAGCCCTTCCTGCGCGAGTTCGTGCAGCTCGCCCCCGGGCCGGGCCCGCGCGAGACGACGAAGGGGCCGATCACCCCCGACGACCCGACGTTCGCGGGGTTCGTGTTCAAGATCCAGGCGAACATGGACCCGAAGCACCGCGACCGCATGGCGTTCGTGCGCGTGGTGAGCGGGCGCTACGCGGCCGGGATGGAGACGACGCTCGTGCGCACCGGCAAGGCGATCCGCCTCTCGGCGCCGCAGAGCGTGATGGCGCGCGAGCGCCAGGCGATCGACGAGGCGTTCCCGGGCGACGTGGTCGGCATCGTCGACAAGGGGACGCTGCGCATCGGCGACACGCTGCTGGAGCAGGCCCCCAAGGCGGCGCCGGCGTTCAGCGACATCCCGCGCTTCCCGCCCGAGCACTTCGTGCGCGTGCTCTCGGCGGACCCGATGCGGCGCAAGCAGCTCGACACGGGGCTCAAGCAGCTCTCCGAGGAGGGCGCCGCGCAGGTGTTCTTCGCCGAGAAGGACGCGAAGCTCGGCAGCGGCCCGTCGCCGATCGTGGGCGCGATCGGGCAGCTGCAGTTCGACGTGATGCTGTTCCGGTTGGAGAGCGAGTACGGCGCGCCGGCGAAGCTCGAGTCGCTCGGCTACGGGAACCCGCGCTGGGTGACCGGGGACCCGAAGGAGATCGACCGGGTCGGGGCGGTGCACGGGCGGATCCTGCTGTACGACATCAAGGGGCAGCCGATGATCCTCTTCTCGGACCGGTGGGCGATGCGGTCGGCGCTGGAGAAGGAGACGAAGGTGCAGTTCCACGAGGCGGCGCCGTAGGGACCGGAACGGCGAACTCGGGAACGGCGAACTCGGGAACGGCGATCACTCGCAGTCTCCGAGTTCGCCCCTATCGCGTTCGCCCTTCCGAGTTCGCCTTATCGGCTCTCAGATGCAGCGACAGCGTCCCGAACTTCAACGCCGTCTCCATCTTCACCAGCATCCGCCGCGGATCGTCCGTCAGCCACACCTCCGTCCGCGCCGCCTCCGACAGCAGCCCCTTCGTCCGCACCACCGGCCGCAGCACGATCGTCTCGAACTCCCCCGCCGGCACCTTCACCCGCTCCTTCCGGACCACCGTCACCCGCACCGGGTTCCGGTCCGGCCGGAAGTACCGGTCGAACGTGTACGTCTCCCCGACCACGAGCGGCACCGTCCGCACGAAGTAGAGGAACGACGCGTCGTCCAGCGGCTGCGCGGCCGTCGCCGCCGTGTCCCCGTCGGCCTCGGTGAAGAACCCGCGCTCGGGGAAGATCTCGTACGCCCGCGTCCGCGGCGTGCTCCCCTCGCGGTTGTCCTGCGTGTGCCGCAGCGAGCTGAAGGTCCGCGGCTCGACCCACGAGTCGAGCTGGTAGCGCACCTTCCAGCCGAGCGCCCCGCCGCTGACGTGCATCGCCAGGTGGAGCGTCTCGTGGCCGCGCACGTCCTCGACCGCCACGACCTCCATGTGGCCGCGCCCCGCCTTGAACGGGCCGACCTTGGCGTCGTACTCCAGCCGCTCGCCCACCCCGAACGGGAGGGCCGCGATCGCCGCCCGCACGTCGCGCGGGGCCGCCAGCGCCGGCGCGCCCTGCGCGCGCGCGCCGCCCGGCGCGCCGGGCGCGGGCGCGGCGGCGGCGGCGAGCAGCAGGCGGGGGAGCGAGGGGCGGGACACGGGAGGGGGCGGTGAGGGGGACGTCGGTCTGGCGTTCGGCTTCGAGTATCGGACGGACGGCGGGGCGCCGATTCATCGGTCGGCCCCCTTCTCTCTACTCCGGCAGGGTACGACCGGTCATCCCGGTCGCGCATGAGGCGGACGACCCAGCCCCGATCCCACCCGGGCAGGCGGCCGGGAGCGTGACGGTGGCGGCACGGGGCGGGGCGGCGGTACCGTCCGGGGAGCGCCGTCCATGATTGGATGCGGAGCGGCGGAGCGGGACCGGACATTCCGGGGTAGACCATCCGTGCTGCGCACCCTCCTCGTCGCCCTCCGGCTCGCCCCGCTCGTCCTGTCGATCCTCCGCGACCACCGCCGCTGGCTGTGGTTCGGGGCGCCGATCCCGCGCACCCGCGCCTTCCACGAGCGCCGCGCCGCGCGGCTGGTCGCCACCGTCGCCGCCCTCGGGCCGGCGTTCGTGAAGATGGCGCAGATCGTCGGGTCGCGGGCCGACCTCGTCCCCGAGCCCTACCTCTCCGCGCTCGGCACCCTGCACGACCGCGTCCCCCCCGTGCCGGCCGCGCGCGTGCGCGAGACGCTGCTCGCGGAGTACGGCGCCCCCGTCGAGTCGCTGTTCGAGGCGTTCGACTGGACGCCGCTCGCCGCCGCCTCGCTCGGCCAGGTGCACCGCGCGCGGCACGAGGGGCGCGACGTCGTGGTGAAGGTGCTGCGCCCGGGCGTCGAGCGCGTGATGCGCGCCGACGTGCGCGCCGCCGCGTCGCTGTTCGCCTTCGCCGAGCGGCGGTGGGGGCAGGGGAAGGCGGCCGGCCACTTCCGCGGGCTGCAGAACGTGCTGCGCGAGTTCTCCGTCCGCGTGTGGGAGGAGATGGACTTCCGCTCCGAGGCGGCGTACGCGCGGGAGACGCGCGCCAACTTCGCCGGGCGCGCCGGGGTGAAGGTGCCGTACGTCGTCGACGCGCTGGTGCGGCAGCGCGCGCTGGTGCTCGAGTACGTGCCCGGCACGCGCATCGACCGGCTGCAGGACCGGGTGGCGGCCGGCACGCTGGACGCCGCGGAGCTCGTGCGGCGCGTGATCGAGCTGTACATGCAGATGATGCTGGTGGACGGGCTGTTCCACGCCGACCCGCACCCCGGCAACCTGATGGTGCAGGACGACGGCACGATCGTCGTCCTCGACTTCGGCATGGTCGTGCGCGTCGAGCGCGGGCTGCGGCGGCGCCTCGCGCGCACCGCGTTCGCCGGCATCCAGCGCGACGCCGAGGGGCTGATCGACGGCTTCTACGAGCTGGGCGTGCTGGAGCCGCACGCCGACCGCGCGATGGCGCGCCACCTCGTGGACGCGCTGCTCGACATCGCCCACACCGCCGACACGACGACGCTCGACCGCATGCAGCTGGTGGCCGACCGCGTGATGGCGACGCTCTACGACTTCCCCGTCACCCTGCCGAGCGACCTGGTGTACTTCGCGCGCACGGCGGCGCTGATCGAGGGGCTGGGGACGCGCTACGACGCGCGCTTCAACGCGGTGACCTTCGCCGCGCCGGTCGCGCTCCGCATGCGCGGCGCGATCCTCGAGTCGCTGCGCGACCCGGTCACCGGCGACACAGGGCTCCCCCCGGTCGACTGGGCGCGCCTGCTCGGCGGCGCGGCGGGGCAGGCCGCGGCGGCGGTGGTGCGCGCCACCCGCGGGCTGGCGGCGCTGTTCGAGTCGGTGGTGCGGGAGGTCGGGGCCGCGATCGACGAGGCGGTGGCGATGCCGACCGAGCGTCGAGCGGCGAGCGAGGAGCGTCGTGCGTCGCCGCCGCCGCGAGACCCCTCCCTCCCCTCCCTCGACGCTCGACGCGCGACACTCCCCGCTCCGCAGGACCTCGCGGCCGACTGACCGCGACGCGCGGCTACTCCTCGCCGCCGTTGCGCAGCGTCAGCGGCCGCTCGGCGCGTCCCAGCAGCGCGCCGTCGCGCGCGACGGCGCGCGCCACCAGCGCCCGCGTCCCGTCGGGGAAGCGCGCGCGCGCGGTCGCCGCGTCGCGCGCCGCGGTGGGGAGCGCCACGCGCACCGCGCGCCGCCCGAGCGGGCGCGTCGCCAGCGTCTGCCCGCCGAGCGTCAGCTCGAGGCGCGCGTCGGCGGGGAAGAGCGCCGGGTCGGCGCGCACCACCGCGGCGACCGTCCCCGCGACCGCCGCCTCGTCCGCCACCGGCGCGTCGCCGGCGCGCACGCCGAGCGCGAGCGCCGCGCCGCGCGCGGCCGGGGTGACGTCGACCGTGACCGCCGCGCGCAGGAACGGGTTGGCCGACGACGTCGCGGCCACCGTCGCGCGCCCCGGCAGCCGCGCGAGCAGCGTCCCGTCGATCGCCACCACGGCGACGCTCGTGTCGCTCGACGTCCAGCGCACCGTCGAGTCGGCGCCGGCGGACAGCCCGAACACGCGCGCGTCGAGCGCCGTCACGCGCCCCGGCGCGAGCCGCACGGCGTTCGTGTCGCGCCCGGCCACCTGCAGGCGGACGCCGCGCACCGTCACCGGCACCGTGTAGATGATCCCCGCGTCGGGGGCGACCGCCGTCACCGCCCCCTGCCCGGGCGAGAGCGCCGTCACCACCCCCGCCGCCGTGACCGTCGCGACCGTGCCGCGCGACAGGAAGAGCACGCCCCCGTACACCGGCTGCAGGTCGAGCTGCGGCTTCAGCCGCGCCGTGTCGCCGGGCGCCAGCACGAGCACGCTCGGCGTCACCGCGAAGTCGGGCGCGCGCGGCACCAGGATCCCGTCGCCGCCGCACCCCGCGAGCGCGGCGAGCGTGCAGACCAGCGGGAGGATGGGGCGGAGGCGGGGTGGAGGCGGACTCGTCACGGCGGCGTCGGAACGGGATCGGTACCCCCACCCGTCAGGGCAGGTTCGATTCCACGCGGCCGCGTTCGCCCCGGGCGTGACGGGGATCATGGTGGCGGGGGGCCAGCCGCCGCCGCTCGCGCCACCTCGTCATGCGGTACCGCGACCAGGAGCCTCGGCGTGATGGGGAAGGGCCGGGCCGCCTCAGCGCGGCAGCCGCGCCTCGCTCACGACCTGCGTCGAGAGGACGAAGTCGAGGCGCGGGAAGTCGCGCTGCAGGTAGAGGTTCCCCTGCGCCGCCAGCTTGTCCTGGTCGGGCCCCTTGCCGCGCGGGGGGCCCTCGCCGTACCCGGAGTGCAGCGAGTCGACGACCTGCGACAGCCCGCCGATCACCCGCCCCACCGGCGCGAAGCCCAGCCGGTCGAGCCGCCCGTTGCCGGCCAGGTTCACGAACAGCTGCGTCGTGCGCGTGTTGGGGCCCGCCGTGGCGAAGCTGACCGTGCCGCGCACGTTCGCCTGCCGCACCGGGTCGTCGGGGAAGGTGCGCGACTCCCAGATCTTGTTGACCGCGGGGTTCCCGTGCGCCCCCCACTGCGCCACGAAGCGCGGCAGGACGCGGAAGAAGCGCGTGCTGTCGTAGAAGCCGCTCCTCACCAGGTAGTAGACGCGGTCGGCCCCGCGCGGCGCCCAGGCGCGGATGAACTGCACCTGGAACGGCCCCTGGGTCGTCTCGAAGCGCACGACGAAGGTGTCGGGCGCGGTCTCGACGACGGGGTCGGGGTTCAGCAGCGGGTCGCGGCGCGGGGCGACGCCGCGCGGCCCGCCGCCGCACGCCGCGGCGACGGCGCCGCCGAGCAGGGCGGCCAGCGGC
>NZ_JARGEK010000217.1 GCF_029211165.1 Roseisolibacter sp. H3M3-2 | reverse complement strand
GCCCGCGACGTCGGCGCCGCGCCGGCGGCGGCGGTCGAGGCCACGCTGCGCGAGCGCGAGACGGCCGTGACGGCGGTGCGCACCGAGGCGCTGGCGCTCGCCGAGCGGGTCACCGGCGAGCCGTCGCGCGACGTGAACTACATCATCCCGCGGTTCGTGCTCGAGCAGCTCCCGATCGGGCTGGCGGGGATCTTCATCGCCGGCGTGATGGCGGCGGCGATGTCGAGCATCGCCGCCGAGCTGAACTCGCTCGCCACGTCGACGGTCATCGACTTCTACAAGCGCTGGGTGCGCCCCGAGGCGCCCGAGGCGCACTTCCTCGGGATCTCGAAGCTCGCGACCGCCGTCTGGGGCGCCTTCGCGTGCGTGGTCGCCGTCTACGCGGTCAGCCTCGGCTCCCTCATCGAGGTGGTGAACCGCTTCGGGTCGTTCTTCTACGGCTCGATCCTGGGCGTCTTCCTGCTGGCGATGGTGCCGCGCGCGCGCGCGCTCGGCGCCTTCGTGGGGCTGCTCGCGGGGATGGGGGCGGTGGCCGCGGTGAACTTCGGCGCGCCGAGCGTGTCGTTCCTCTGGCACAACGTGATCGGCGCCGTCGTCGTGCTGGCGGTCGGCGTGCTGCTCAGCCTCGGCGGCGCCCCCGCGCCGGCGTCAGGGCGCGGCGCCGGGGCGTAGCGCGAGCGCCTTCGCCGACCAGTCCTGGTAGGAGCCGTCGTACAGCTTCACCGGGTGGCCGAGCAGGCGCGCCACGAAGTAGGTCGCGCTCGCGCGGTAGCCGACGAGGCAGTACGTGACGACGGTGTCGCCCGGCCTCACCCGCTCGGCGAACAGCGCGGCCAGCTCCTCGCGCGGGCGCAGCGTGGCGCGGTCGGCCTGGAAGAGCTGCTCCCACTGGAGCTGCCGCGCGCCGGCGAGGTGCCCGTTGCTGCGCACGCCGTAGCGCTCCCCGGTGCCCAGGTACTCGACGTCGGTGCGGGTGTCGAGGAGCGAGAGCCCGGCCTTCCCGAGGCGCGGCTCCAGCCAGTCGCTGGTGACGACGACGTCGCGCGGGCGCGGCGTGAGGCGCGCGCGCGCGGCCACCGCGGCCGACGGCCCCGTCTCGACCGCGTGCCCGGCGGCGCGCCACCCCGCGAGCCCGCCGTCGAGCAGCGCGAAGCGGGTGTGGCCGAGGTGGTCGAGGGTGAACAGGACGCGCGTCGCCATCGGCGCCTCGTCGCCGTAGACGACGACGCGCGTCGAGTCGCCGACGCCGAGCGCCTCGAACGCCTCGCGCAGCGCCTCGGGGGGCGGCAGCTCGGTGCCGACGTTGCCGACGCGCGCGGTGATCGCGTTGTACGGCATCCGCTGCGCGCCGGGGACGTGGCCGGCGGCGAACGACGAGTCGCTCGCCACGTGCAGCACGACGACCTGCGGGTCGCGGGCGCGGGCGGCGAGCCACGCGGGGGTGACGACCATCCCCGGGTCGGCCTGGGCGGACGCGGGGGCCGGCGCGAGCAGCAGGGCGGCGGCGAGGGCGGGAACGGCGAGGCGCATGGGGCTCCGGTGACGGGGACGCCCCACGATGGCGCCGCGGCGGGCCCCCGTCGAGTGGCCGGAGTGCCGCCGTGCGCTAGCTTTCGGCCATGCCGGCCGCCGCGCACCGCGTCGCCATCCTCGCCCTGCCGTCGGTGGTCCCCTTCGACCTCGGGGTGCCGGTGCAGGTGTTCGGCTACCCGCGCGACGACCTGGGCGCGCGGCGCTACGCGGCGGTGGTGTGCGGCGCGCGGCGCGGGCGCGTCCCGACGTCGGGGGGCTTCGACCTCGGCGTCGCGCACGGGCTGGAGGCGCTGGCCGACGCCGACACGATCGTGATCCCGGGCGTCGACGACACCGCGCTGCCGATCGCGAAGGCGGTCACGCGGGCGCTGGCCGAGGCGCACGCGCGCGGGGCGCGGCTGGTGTCGATCTGCACGGGCGCCTTCGTGCTCGCCGAGGCGGGGCTGCTCGACGGGCGCGCGGCGACCACGCACTGGCTCGACGCCCCCGAGTTCCGCGCGCGCTACCCGCGCGTCGCGCTCGACCCCGACGTGCTGTACGTCGACGAGGGGCGGGTGCTCACCTCGGCCGGCATCGCGTCGGGGATCGACCTGTGCCTGCACGTGGTGCGGCGCGACCACGGGGCGGCGGTGGCCAACGCGGTGGCGCGCCGGCTGGTGGTGGCGCCGCACCGCAGCGGCGGGCAGGCGCAGTTCGTCCCGCGGCCGGTGGCGGCGCCGCGCGGCGGGCGGCTGGAGGGGACGCGCGCCTGGCTGCTGGCGCGGCTCGGCGAGCCGGTGACGGTGGCGCGGATGGCGGCGCACGCGGACATGCCGCTGCGCACCTTCGCGCGCCGCTTCCGCGAGGAGACGGGGGCGCCGCCGCTGCACTGGCTGCTCCGCCAGCGGCTGCTCGCCGCGCAGCAGCTGCTGGAGGAGACCGACCTCTCCGCCGGCCGCGTCGCCGAGCGGTGCGGGATCGGCTCGGCGGTGTCGCTGCGCGCGCACTTCCGGCGCGAGCTGGGGACGAGCCCCCTCGCCTACCGCCGCGCGTTCCGCGCCGGGCTGCGCGCCTAGAAACCGTGTGAACACGCCGGCGTAGCGGGGTGCGGCCGCTGCGTACGTCCCTCCGCTCGGCCGACGTGCACGACAGCCGCGTGCTGGAGACGCTGCTCGACGCGGTGGCGCAGTTGCGCCGAGTCCCGCGCGCGGCTCGGCCGGCACCGGTGGACCGTGGAGCGCAGGCTGGCCTGGCTCGCGCGGTACAGCGGCCTCGCGGCCCGCTACGAGCGCCTCGTCGCCATCCACCGCGCTTTGCTCCACCTCGCCCGCGCCCTGAGCTGCCTCGAGCAGCTCCACCGGTTGTGAAACGGAGCCTTAGGCAGCCCGGCCGCGCTCTCGGGGGAAGACGACGAACCAGGCGAGTAGCATGCCTCCCACGCCGAGCAACGCCGCGACGCCGCCAGCTCCGAGCAGGATTGCCGATCCGCGCGGCGCGCCCGACGTCAGGATGACGTAGCGGTAGAAGGCAATGGTGAGCGCGCCGAGCAACGCACCCGCGCCAAGGACGGCGCGCAGGAGTCCGCGGGACACGGGAACGGCTTCGTCGCCAACCAGACGCCTGATCTCCACGACGTTGCGGTACTCGTCGACCCCGACCTTGAGCTGCCAGGCGAGCGCACCAAGCGCCACCAGGCTGCCGGCCGCGCCAAACGGCCTGACCCGTCCGTGCACGACGAGTTGATGAAAGTCGGTGAGCAGGAACCCGCACGCGGCGCCCACCGCCATCCAGCTCCAGATGCAGCCGACTGCTCCCCACCGGCCGTAGTTGTTCTCGGAGAAGATTCCCACTGCGACCTCTCGTGAAGGAGCGAGATTCACCGCGCGGACGAGCGCGTACTCGTCGAGAGCGCGGTCACACAACCCGACCGACGCCCCGGGGAACAGCCGTTCATGAAGCCGCGGCTGCCGACGGAGCTCGGCTGGGGCGTGGCCGCGCACCGCGCCCGGCTCCACCTCGCCTGCGCCGTCGTGTGCTTCGCGTACCTGCGCCGGTCGTGAAACGCGTCGCTCAACCTCCGCCTCCCGCGACGCCGCGCAGGTCGAGCACCATCTTGATGTTCGCGCGCGCGTAGTCGGTGCGCGGCAGCGGCACCTCGACGAAGCCGAGGGCGCGGTAGAGCGCGATGGCGGGGACGAGCGCGGTGTTCGAGAGCAGGTCGACGCGCGGCGCGCCGAGCGATCGCGCCGCCGCGACCACCGCCTCGCCGAGCGCGCGGCCGACGCCGCGCCCGCGCGCCGCCTCGTCGACCGCCATCTTGGCCAGCTCGCAGGCGCCGTCGGGCTCGCGCAGCATCGCGCAGGTGCCGAGCACTCGCACGCCGTCGGCCGTCCCCACCTCGGCGACGAAGATGCGGCCGCCGGCGGCGAGCACGTGCCGCTCCGGGTCGTCGAGCTCGAGGCGGTCGCGCGGCTCGACGGCGAAGTGCCGCTCGATCCACGCCAGGTTGAGCGCGCGGTAGGCGGCGCGGTGGTCGGCGCGCGCCGGGTCGTAGTCGACGACGCGTACGGCGCCGGCGTCAGGACGCACGCGCCACCTCGCGCAGCAGCGCGCGCAGCCGCTCGGCGGCGTCGGGGCCGAGGCGCGCCGCGGCGTCGGCGTTGAGGGCGTCCATCACGCCGTCGAGCGGGGCGCGGAGCGCGGCGCCGGCGTCGGTGAGGCAGACCAGGTTCACCCGGCGGTCGACGGCGTGCGGGCGGCGCGTCACCAGCCCCGCCAGCGCGAGCCGGTCGACGAGCCCCGTCATGGTCGCGCTGTCGAGGACGAGCCGCTCTCCGAGCTCGGCGGCGCTCTGGCCGTCGCGCTCCCAGAGCACCCGCAGCACCGCGTACTGCGCCGGCGTGACGCCGTGAGGCGCGAGGCGCCGCTTGGCGTCCTGCTGCACCTGCTGGTACGCCTTCCCGAGCACGAAGCTCAGGCACTCCTCGATGCGGTCCATGGCGACGAAGGTCGCATGGAAGTATCTTGTATGCAAGATATGTGTGGGCCGGATTTCCGCATCGCATGGCTCGCTAGCACGCATCTCGCCCTCTCCCCGGCGACCCGGCCGCGACGCGCCGAGCGGCCGGGGGGAGCGGGCGGGCGGCGCGCGGGAGGGGAGGAGCGATGGCGACGAAGCGAGCGAAGACGAAGGCGACCCGCGATCCGAAGGGCGGCCTCACGGCGGCCGGGCGCGCGCGATACGCGCGGACCGAGGGCGTGCACCTGCGCCCCGGGGTGAAGGGGGCGGCGGACACGCCCGAGAAGATGCGCCGCAAGGGCTCGTTCCTGCGCCGGCACTTCGCCAACCCGCGCGGCCCGATGGTCGACGACGCGGGCGAGCCGACGCGCCTCGCGCTCTCGGCGCACGCGTGGGGGGAGCCGGTCCCGAAGACGAAGGCCGACGCGCGGCGCCTGGCGGCCAAGGGGACGCGGCTGCTGGAGCGCTACGCGGCGGCGAAGCAGCGCGCCGGCGCGTCGCGCCCGAGCGCGCGGAAGCGCGCCACCGCGAAGCGCGCCACCGCCAAGCGCGCGCGCGCCGCCGGGGGGAGCCGCTGATGCCGGCGACGCGCACGCGCACCCCCGCGAAGAAGCGGACCGCGCGGAAATCCACCGCGCGGAAGTCGACCGCGCGGAAGTCCGCCGCGAAGACGCCGACCGTTCGCAAGGCGTCGACGGCGCGCAAGGCCAGCGCCCGCAAGACGGCGGCCCGCTACACCAGGCCGGCGCTCCGCGACCGCCTCAAGGCGCGTATCCTGAAGGGGAGCCGGGGCGGGAAGCCCGGCCAGTGGAGCGCCCGCAAGGCGCAGCTGCTGGCGCACGAGTACGAGGCGGCGGGGGGCGGGTACGGCGGACGGCGCACCGCCGCGCAGCGGCACCTCGCCGAGTGGAAGGACCCGAAGTCCCGCCCGTCGCGACCGAAACGCCAGGGCACCGCGCGGGGTACCACCAGCAAGCGGGCGCGGAAGACCGCGTCGCGCTGAGGCCGGCGGGCACGCCGGCCGGGAGCCCACCGTGACCGACATCCGCACCCCGCCCGAGGCCCACGCGGCCGTCGCCGGCGTCGATGCCCCCCCCGCGGCGGCGGCCGACCGCACCGCCGCCATCGTCCCCGTCCCGCAGCGCCGCCCGCACGTCGTGATCGTCGGCGGCGGCTTCGGCGGGCTGCGCGCGGCGCGCCTGCTGAAGGACGCCGACGTGGACGTCACCCTCGTCGACCGCACCAACCACCACCTCTTCCAGCCGCTGCTCTACCAGGTGGCGACGGCGGTGCTGGCGCCGAGCGACATCACGATCCCCATCCGGTACGTGCTGCGCCGGCAGCGCAACGCGACCGTGCTGATGGGCGACGTGCGCCGCATCGACCCCGACGCGCGCACGATCACGGTCGACGACGCGGGGTGGACGCTGTCGTACGACTACCTGATCCTCGCCGCCGGCGCGCGCCACTCGTACTTCGGCAAGGACCAGTGGGAGGAGGTCGCGCCGGGGCTCAAGAGCATCGCCGACGCGTACGAGCTGCGCCGCCGCTTCCTGACCGCGTTCGAGGAGGCGGAGAAGGCCGCCACGCAGGAGGAGAAGCAGGCGTGGCTGACCTTCGTGATCGTCGGCGGCGGCCCCACCGGCGTCGAGCTGGCGGGGATCATCCCCGACACCGCGGAGGCGTTCCGCAAGGACTTCCGCCGCATCGACACGTGCAAGGTGCGCGTGGTGCTGCTGGAGGGCGGCCCCAAGGTGCTGGCGGCGTTCCCCGAGAAGCTGCAGCAGGAGGCGCTGCGCGACCTGGAGGAGCTGCGCGTCCAGGTGCGCCTGGACTCGATCGTCACGCGCGTCGAGCGCGACGCGGTGTACGTGGGCGAGGAGCGGATCCCGACGCGCACGATCTTCTGGGCGGCGGGGAACGCGGCGTCGCGGCTCGGGGCGCAGCTCGGCGCGCCGGTCGACCGCGCGGGGCGCGTGCTCGTCGAGCCGGACCTCTCGGTGCCGGGGCGCCCGGAGGTGTTCGTGGTCGGCGACATGGCGGCCGTGACCAGCGAGGGGAAGCCCGTCCCCGGCGTCGCGCCGGCGGCCAACCAGATGGGGGAGCGCGCCGCACGCAACCTGCTCGCCACCCTGCGCGGCCAGCCGCGCCAGCCGTTCACGTACCGCAACAAGGGCGACCTGGCCACCATCGGGCGGCACCGCGCGATCGCGTCGTTCGGGAAGCTGCAGCTGGAGGGGTACCTGGCGTGGTTCCTCTGGCTGTTCGTGCACATCCTCTACCTGGTCGGCTTCCGCAACCGGGTGAGCGTGCTGGTGCAGTGGACGTACGCCTACTTCACCTACCAGCGCGGGGTGCGGCTGATCAGCGGGGCGATGACCACGGTCGGGAGCACGGCGACGCCGTCGGAGCCGCCGTCGACGCGCCCGCCGGTCCCTGGATGGAAATAGACGTCACAGGGGGGTTCCGTCCGGGAGGGCGGCCGGGCACCATCCCGGGGGGGCGGCGCGTTCCGCCCGGGGCCCCGACGCGGGACGACGCCGTCCCGCCGGGCCCCGCCCCATCCCGCCTCACCGCGTACATGTCCGACCAGGCCCCGATCCGGGTCCTCATCGCCGAGGACGACCCCGAGACTCGCGAGCTGTACTCGAACCTGCTCTCCTCCCTCGGCCACGAGGTCGTCGCCGCCGCGGCGACCGGACGCGAGGCGGTGGACCTCGCGCGGGAGCACCGGCCGGACGTCGTCCTCCTCGACGTCCACATGCCCGACATGACGGGGGTGGAAGCCGCGCGCGCGATCGCGGCCGAGCAGCCCGACGTCGCGATCGTGCTGGTGACCGGGGACCACGAGCTGTCGCTGACCGACGAGGAGCTCGACGCGTCGGGGGCGCGCACGCTGCTCGGCAAGCCGGTGCAGGCGAAGCAGCTCGACTCGGCGCTGCGGCTCGCGGTGCGCAAGGCGCGCGTCGAGGCGCAGCTGCGCCGCGAGGTGGCGGACGTGCGCCAGACGCTGGAGGCGCGCAAGCTGATCGAGCGCGCCAAGGGGATCCTGATGCGGCGCACCGGCAGCTCGGAGCAGGAGGCCTACCGCATCCTGCAGCGCACCAGCCAGGACAAGTCGATGCCGATGGTCGACGTGGCGAAGGCGGTGATCAACTCCGAGCCCGGCGCCCACAACGGCGCGCGCCCGGCGCCGCCCCCGCCCCCGCCCGCGGCGTAGTCAGACGAACGACTCGCCGTCGAGCCCCGGCGGCACCGGCAGCCCGAGCGCCCGCAGCGCGCTCGGCATGACGTCGGCGGTGCGGCGCGGCGCGCGCGCGGGCGGGCGGCTGGTGAGCAGCGGCACCAGCATGTGCTCGCGGTGCAGCGCGCCGTGCGACGAGACGTGCGGGATCGGCTCGTAGCGCGCGCGCAGGTCCCAGTCGCGCGCCGCCGACACGACGACGTCGCCGGCGCGCGGCGCGCCCGCCAGGTGCGCGACCTGCACCAGCGCGTCGGGGTAGTCGGTGGCCGCGCAGGCGTCGTACGCGGCGTCGGCGTCGAGCCCCGTCAGCGGGCCGCCGAGCCCCAGCGGGTCGCCGTCGATCGGCGCGTAGTCGTAGGTGTAGGCGCGCGCCGGCGGCGTCCCCGCGTCGCCGGCCGGCGCGGCGGCCGG
>NZ_JARGEK010000216.1 GCF_029211165.1 Roseisolibacter sp. H3M3-2 | reverse complement strand
CCCGCCGGGAGCTCGAGCACCACCGCCGCGTGCTGCCGCCCGTCGTGCGCGCGCGCCGGCCCCGCGCCCCCCGCCGCCAGCAGCAGCGCCGCCAGTCCACGCCGCACGCCCGTCACGGCGACAGCCGCAGGATGCCGAGCTGCGCCTCGGCGCCGGCGCCGAACGGCGCGCCGTCGGCCGTCGTCAGGCGGAGCGCGCCGGGGCGGCCGCGCGGCACCGACACGTCGAACGCCGCCCACGAGCCGGGGACCAGCGTCGCCGACAGCGCCGTCCCGCCGACGGGCCCGAAGCGGACGGGGATCGGCCAGCGGCTGTCGCGGTTCAGCGCCTGCGTCAGCAGGCGCCGCAGCGAGGTCGCGCCGAAGCGGTAGCGCGCGGGGACGCGCGTGCGCGGCAGCCCGATCACGCTGTCGGCCGAGAGGGCGACCACGAAGTCGGCGAACAGCGCGGGGAACGGCTCGCCCGCGACCTCCTCGACGTTCGCGCGCCCGGTGCGCGGCGACTGCACGAGCCGCGCGAGGATCGACTCGCCGCGCTGCGCCACCAGCCAGCGCAGGAAGAGCCACGACGCGCCGCGCTCCTCGAGCGTCCCCAGCTCCTGGAACGCGGACAGCGACGTGGCCGACGGCGACGCGAGGTACAGCAGCGCGTTGTCGATGTCGCCGCGGTAGAACGGGATCGCCGAGTCGGGGAGGATCTGCGCGGAGAAGGGGCGGTTGAGCGGCGGCGGGTAGCGGCGCTCGAACAGCCGACCCCCGATCTCCTCCGCCATGTGGCTCAGCCCCTCGTTGAGCCAGGTGATCTCCTCGACGCCGCGGCGCACCAGCACGTGCTGGTTGAAGGAGATCATGTGCTGGAACTCGTGCATGAACGTCGACGGCAGCGCGCGCATCACGTCGCTCGTCGTGTGCGGGCAGCTGCGCGTCCCCGCCGCGTCCGGAACCAGCGCGTACAGGATCTCGGCGCGGTTGGAGTTCTGGTTGCGCGTCCCGAGGTCGGCCCCGAAGAAGAAGCCGCGCACGAACCCCTCGTTCCCGCACTGCTCGCGCGTCGTGAGCCCGTTGACGATCGGCGTCAGCAGCACGATCACGCGCCCGTTCCCGTCCACGTCCGACTCGGCGCCGAACGTCTCGACGTCGAGCGGGTGCAGCGTGCGGTCGAGGAGGTCGCCCAGCCGCTGCACGGCGGCGTCGGTCACCGGCTCGGGCGCCGCGCGGTCCTCGTAGATCAGGACGCTCTGCCCCGCGTAGCGCAGCCGCGACGCCGCGTTGGCATACGCCGACCCGTCGAGGCGCGACAGCACGCGGAAGGTGCGCTCGCTGCCGACCGCCGGGGGCTCGGGGACGAGGTTCCCGCTCAGCGGCGCCAGGTCGCCGGCGGCCGTCGGGCGCCGGACCCGCGCCTCGCGCGCCAGCGCCTCGGACTCGGCGGCGATCCCCTCGCGGGCCAGCCGCCACTCGGCGGCGCGCAGCACCCGGGTGAAGGCCGCGTGCGCGGGCGTCGTCCCGGCCGGCGGCGCCGACTCGACGGCCGCGGCCGGGTCGGCGGCCGCCACGAAGTCGTGCGCCAGGGCGAAGGGGCGCGCCGGCGACCGGTCCTCGGTCGAGGCGAGCTGCGGGAAGAGCAGGTAGCGGGCGCCGTCGCCGGGGAGCCAGACGCACCCCGCCGCGTCGGCGCCGGCGACCGTGGTCGCCTCGAGCTGCTGGAGCGCCAGCGGGCGGCTCGACTCGCCGATCCCGAGCGACGCCGGCGCGGTGGCGACGGCGCCCGCCTGGACCGTGACCGGCGCGGCCCCAGCGGCGACGCACGGCGGGACCACGACGCGGAGGACGGTGTCGCCCTGCACGCCCACCACGCGGGCGCGCGACGCCCCGACCAGCACCACGGGGGGGACGCCGGGGCGCGCGAGGCCGGCCCCGACCACCTCGATCGTGTCGCCCCCGACGGCGGCGGCGGGGCGCAGCGCGTCGATGCGGGCGGCGGCGGTGCCGACCAGGACGAAGCGGGCGCCGACCTCCTCGCGCCCGGGGATCGCGCCCAGGACGACCACCGTGTCGCGCTCGGCGCCCAGGCGGACGCGGGTGACGGCGACGCCGCCGGCGTCGGTGGGGACGAGCGAGTCGAGCACGGCGCCCCCGCGCCCCGAGACGACCCGGAAGCGCACCACGACCCCGCGCTTGGGCACGCCCAGGGAGTCGGTGACGACCACCTCGAGCGGGTCGGCGAGGACGCTGCCGGCGGGCGCCGAGCGGACCCCGGCGGCGGGGGCGCGCACGGTGTAGAACCGCTCGGGGCCGAGCGGATCCCCCGGGTTCCGGCAGGCGGCCGGGCCGACGGCCGGGGCGAGAACGCAAGCCATTGCGAGCGAGCGACTTAGCCGCACGCTCCTCCCCCCCGGCCGAATTGACGCCGGCCGTCGCGGGTGGCTATCGTTCGCGTCCAATGTCGTTCGTCCATCTCCATTGCCACTCCGAGTACTCGCTCCTCGACGGCGCCAACCGGATCGACGACCTGATCCGGCGGGCCCAGGAGCTCGAGCAGCCTGCGCTGGCGATTACCGATCACGGTAACATGCACGCCGCGTGGGAATTCCAGGAGAAGGCGAAGAAGGCCAAGCTCAAGCCGATCCTGGGGATGGAGGCGTACGTCGCCCCCGGTTCCCGCCTCGACCGCGCCCGACCGGCCCCGGGTGCGAAACCTTACCACCACCTGGTGTTACTCGCGAGGGACCTCACCGGTTACAAGAACCTGGTGAAGCTCTCGTCGCTGGCGTTCACCGAGGGCTTCTACGTGAAGCCCCGCGTCGACCGCGAGCTGCTGGCCGCCCACTCCGAGGGGCTGATCGTCACCTCCGCCTGCCTGGCGGGGGAGGTGGCGGGGCACCTCATGGAAGATCGCTGGGAGCAGGCCCGCGAGGCGGCCGCCTGGTACGCCGAGCTGTTCAAGGACCGCTATTTCCTCGAGGTCCAGGCGCACGACTCGGGCGGGCAGCGCGAGCTGAACGACAAGGTCTTCAAGCTGTCGGCCGAGCTCGGGCTGCCGGTGGTGGCGACCAACGACGCCCACTTCCTGAAGGCGAACGACCACGCGGCGCACGACGTCCTGCTCTGCATCGGCATCGGGAAGGACCTGAAGGACCCGGACCGGATGCACTACGACCGGGGGCTGTACTTCAAGGACCACCGGGAGATGGGGGAGCGCTTCCCCGGGCGGACCGACGTCCTGGAGAACACCCTCCGCATCGCCGACGAGGTGGACGTCCAGTTCGGGAAGAAGTACCACGTCCCGAGCTTCCCCCTGCCCCCCGACGTCGCGACCGAGAACGACCTGCTGGTCAAGCTGTCCAAGGAGGGCGCGCTCCAGCGCTACGCCGGCAAGCGCGGCGCGGCGCCCGGCGCGCTGGCGGCCGAGGTGCAGGAGCGCCTCGACTACGAGCTGGGCGTCATCCTGCAGACGGGGTACGCCGGCTACTTCCTCATCGTCGCCGACTTCATCCGCGCGGCGCGCGACCGCGGGATCCCCGTGGGCCCGGGCCGCGGCTCGGCGGCCGGGTCGCTGGTGGCCTACGCGCTCGGCATCACCAACGTCTGCCCGCTGGAGTTCGACCTGCTGTTCGAGCGCTTCCTGAACCCGGAGCGCGTGTCGATGCCCGACGTCGACGTCGACTTCTGCTTCGAGCGGCGCGGCGAGGTGATCGAGTACGTCCGGCAGAAGTACGGGAAGGAGTCGGTCTGCCAGATCGTGACGTTCGGGACGATGAAGTCGCGCGCCGTCGTGAAGGACGTCGGGCGCGTGCTCGGCTTCACCCCGGCGGAGACCGACGCGCTGGCGAAGCTGATCCCCAACGCGCCGAACCACTCGCTGTCGGTCGACGAGGCCATCGAGCAGGTCCCCGACGTCAAGCGCTTCTACGAGACGGACGCGCGGTACCGCGAGCTGCTCGACTACGCGTCGGCGCTCGAGGGGCTGTCGCGCCACACCGGGGTGCACGCCGCCGGCGTGGTCATCGCCCCCGGCCCGGTGCACGAGTTCGTCCCCGTGTGCACGCAGAGCTCCAAGGGCTCGGGCGGCGACGGCGACGAGAAGATCACGGTCGCGCAGTACGACATGAACTGCCTCGAGAAGGCGGGCATGTTGAAGATGGACTTCCTCGGGCTGACGACGCTGACCGTCATCTTCGACGCGCTCACGTCCATCAAGCAGCGCACCGGCGAGTGGCTCGACCTCGACGCGATGGCGTTCGACGACGAGAAGACCTACCAGATGCTGCGCTCTGGGCGCACGGCGGGGGTCTTCCAGTTCGAGTCGCCGCTGGCCACCGACGTGCTCCGGCAGATGCGCTGCGACCGCTTCGACGACCTCGTGGCGTCGAACGCGCTGCTGCGCCCGGGCCCGCTCGACAGCGGGATGCACAAGGTCTACATCCGCCGCAAGCGCGGCGAGGAGCCGGTCTCCTACGCGCTCCCCGAGCTGGAGCCGATCCTCCGCGAGACGCAGGGCGTCATCACCTACCAGGAGCAGGTGATGCGCATCGCGCAGCGCCTGGCGGGGATCTCGCTCGCCGAGGCGGACGTGCTCCGCAAGGCGGTCGGCAAGAAGGACGCGGAGCTCATCAAGGCGGAGCTCGGGAAGTTCGAGACCAAGGCGGTCGCGCAGGGGCACGACAAGGCGATCATCAAGGACCTCGCGGGGCAGATCGAGACGTTCGGGCGCTACGGCTTCAACAAGTCGCACTCGGTCGCCTACTCGGTCGTCAGCTACCACACCGCGTACCTAAAGGCGAACTACCCGGCCGACTTCATGGCCGCGCTCCTGTCGGCCTGCATCGGCGACACGGACAGCGTGGTGAAGTACGTCGCCGAGGCGCGCGAGATGGGGATCGAGGTGCTGCCGCCCGACGTCAACGAGTCGGGGTACAAGTTCACGGTCGTCGGCGAGAAGCGGATCCGCTTCGGGCTCGGCGCCGTGCGCAACGTCGGCCAGGGCGCCGTCGACAGCATCATCGCCGCCCGCTTCGCCGAGGGGGTCTACCGGGACTTCTTCGACTTCGTGGAGCGGGTCGACCTGCGCGCCTGCAACAAGCGCGTGTTCGAGGCGCTCATCGCCGCCGGGGCGCTGGACGGGCTGGGGGGGCACCGGGCGCAGTACGTCACCGCGCTCGACCACGCGATCTCCGAGGCGCTCCTCAAGCAGGACGAGCGCGAGCGCGGCCAGGGGTCGCTGTTCGGCGAGGTGCTCGGCGGCGGCGCCCCGGCGCAGGCCAAGCCGACCCTCCCCCACGTCCCGGCGTGGAGCGAGAGCGACCGGCTGACCAACGAGAAGGCGATCCTCGGCTTCTACGTGTCGGGGCACCCGCTGGAGCCGTTCCGCGCCGAGGCCGAGCTGTTCGCGACGCACCGGATCGCGGACCTCGGGGCGTGGACGCCGTCGCCGATGGCGCTGGCGTGCGTGATCACGGCGGCCAAGCGGCAGATCTCCAAGCGCAGCGGGGCCGAGTTCGCCCGGTTGACACTGGAGGATTTCTCGGGATCTTCCGAGGTGCTGGTGTTCCCCGAGGCCTGGGCGGTGCTCGCCGACCAGGTCAAGACGGACGTCCCCGTGCTCGTCGAGGGCGGGTACTCCAAGCGTGACCAGGGGGCGGAGAGCCCGACGTTCATCGTCGAGAAGGTGACCCGCCTCGCCGAGAAGCGCGTCAACGGGCAGGTGGCCGTGGCCATCGAGCTCGCCGCGGGCGCGGACCTCGCGCCCGGCGTCATGCGCGACGTGCGCGCGACGTGCGACGCGTACCCCGGGACGGCGGCGCTCGAACTGCGGTGGCGCGACCAGCGCGCCGGGCAGACCGCGCGCTTCCGGTCGCGTTCCCTCACCGTCGCGGCGTCCAACGCCGCCCTGAACGAACTGCGCGCGCTGCTCGGCGACGAGCGCGTCAAGCTGGTTCGAGGGGGTTAACGAACATGGCCACCGCGTCCCTCGACTTCGAGAAGCCGCTCGTGGAGCTGGAGCGGCGCATCGACGAGCTGCGCCGGCTCGCCGACGACCGGGAGCTCGACGTCCAGAACGAGCTCGCCCCGCTCGAGCGCCGGCTGACCGAGCTGCGCTCCGAGATCTACCGCAACCTCACCCCGCTGCAGCGGGTGCAGGTCGCGCGCTCCGCCCGCCGCCCGTTCACGCAGGACTACATCGACCGCTGCTTCACCGACTGGATCGAGCTGCACGGCGACCGCCAGTACCGCGACGACGGCGCCATCGTCGCCGGGTGGGCGCGCCTCGACGGCGAGTCGGTGATGGTCATCGGCCACCAGCGCGGGCGCGACACCAAGGAGAACCTGCGCCGCAACTTCGGGATGCCCTACCCCGAGGGGTACCGCAAGGCGCTCCGCCTCATGAAGCTGGCCGAGAAGTTCCAGGTCCCGATCGTCACCTTCATCGACACGCCGGGCGCCTACCCCGGCATCGGCGCCGAGGAGCGCGGGCAGAGCGAGGCGATCGCCCGCAACCTGGTCGAGATGGCGGGGCTGCAGGTGCCGATCGTCGCCACCGTCATCGGCGAGGGGGGCTCGGGGGGCGCGCTGGCGCTCGGCGTCGCCGACCGCGTGCTGATGCTCGAGAACGCGGTCTACTCGGTGATCTCGGTCGAGGGGTGCGCCGCGATCCTCTGGAAGGACGGGAAGAGCCCCGAGATGCGCGAGAAGGCGGCGCGCGCGCTGCGCATCACCGCCCCCGACCTGTACGAGCTGCGCGTGGTGGACGAGGTGATCCCGGAGCCGGCCGGCGGCGCCCACGCCGACCACGAGGTCACGGCGAAGAACGTCCGCGAGGCGCTGCTCAAGCAGATCGACGAGCTGCGCCGCCTCAAGCCGGAGAAGCTGGTGCGCCGCCGCCGCGAGAAGTTCCTGAAGATGGGCCGCTTCGTCGGGTGACCGCGCACTGATGGCCCACCTCGTCGAGATCGCCTTCAAGGGCAACCGCAAGGAGTTCTACCTCTGGGACGGCGACGACCCGCCGAAGGCGCGCGCGTCGGTCATCGTCGAGGGGGACCGGGGCGAGGACCTCGGCGAGGTGCACGCCACCGGGGAGCTGGCCGCCAAGCGCTGGGCCGGCGTCGCCCACGGCGAGCAGCTGCTCGGCGCCGGCGCGCAGCCGCAGCGCCGCGCCCTGCGCCTGGCCGCCGACGAGGACGTGCGCCGCGCCGGCGAGCTGGCCGCGCTGAACGAGGAGGCGCGGCGCAAGTCGATGGAGCGCGTCCGGGCCCACGGGCTCGTGATGAAGATCTCCGACGCCGACTGGCAGTGGGACCGGCGCAAGCTGACGCTGTTCTTCACCGCCGAGAAGCGCGTCGACTTCCGCGCGCTGGTGCGCGACCTCGCGGCGCTCTTCCGCACGCGCATCGAGCTGAAGCAGATCGGCGTGCGCGACGAGGCCAAGCGCCTCGACGGCGTGGGGCGCTGCGGGCGCCAGTACTGCTCCGCGGCGTGGCTCCCCGAGCTGCGCCCGGTGAACCTGAGCGTCGCCAAGGACCAGCGCCTGTCGCTGAACCCGACGCAGATCTCGGGGGCGTGCGGGCGGCTGATGTGCTCCCTCCGCTACGAGCACGAGTTCTACGTGCAGCAGCGCAAGCGCTTCCCCAAGGAGGGGAAGGTGCTGGCGACGGCGAAGGGGGAGGAGAAGGTCGTCGGCAACGACATCTTCCGGGAGCGCGTGACGCTGCGCGCGCTCGACGGCGAGGTGCGCGTGCTGCCGCTGGGCGACCTGCGGCGCGAGCTGGAGGCGCTGGGAAGCCCGTTCGCCGCGCCGCCCGCGGCGGAGCCCGACGAGGTGGACGCCACGGCGATCACCGGCGAGCACGCGGTGGCCGACGACGCGCCGCGCCCCGAGCGCCTGCGCGGCGAGCGGCGCGGCGGCGAGCGGCGCGACGGGGACCGCCGCACGGCGCCTCCGCCCCGCCCGCGCCCGCCGGTGGCGCGGGCGATCGTCATCGGCGACCTCGAAGGGGTGTCGCTCGACGGCGCGACGCAGGAGATGCCGGTGGCCCGGCTGCCGCTGGCGACGCCGGCGCCCGTCGAGGCCCCGTCGTCCGACGTCGAGACGCCCGAGGGGGACGCACCCGAGGGTCAGGCGCCCGCCGCCGAGGGGGGCGAGGAGGGCGCGCGTCCTCGGCGGCGGCGCGGGCGGCGCCGCGGCCGGCGCAACCGGGGCGGGCGCGGCA
>NZ_JARGEK010000215.1 GCF_029211165.1 Roseisolibacter sp. H3M3-2 | reverse complement strand
GCGCGCCCCGCGTCCGCCCGGCGTGATCGAGGGCGCGACGCTGGCGCCCGGCGCGGTGCTGCGGGCGGGCGTCTGCGTCGTCGGCACGGGCGCCGGCGGCGCGGTGGCGGCGGCGCGGCTCGCCGAAGCCGGGCACGACGTCGTGCTGCTCGAGGAGGGGGCGTGGTGGTCGCCCGACGCGCTGACCGAGGTCGAGGCGGAGATGAGCCCGCGCCTCTACGCCGACGCGGCCACGCGCGCCACCGCCGACCTGTCGATCGCGATCCTGCAGGGGCGCGCGGTGGGCGGGAGCACGGCGGTGAACTGGCTCATCATGCTCCCCACCCCCGACTGGGTGCTCGACGAGTGGGCGCGCGAGCACGGCGCGGAGGGGATGTCGCCGCGCGAGATGGCGCCGGTGTTCGCGCGGGTGGAGGCGGAGACGCACACGCGCGAGGTCCCCGACGACGCGCACTCGCCGGCGAACCGCGCGCTGCTCGACGGCGCGCGCGCGCTGGGGTGGAGCGCGCGGGCGGCGCGCGTCAACGCGCACGGCTGCGTGCGCGCGGGGACGTGCGGGCTCGGGTGCCGCTACGACGCGCGCCGCGGCCCGCAGGTCGTCCACCTGCCGCGGGCGCTGACGCGCGGCGCGCGCCTCGTCACCGACGTGCGGGCGGAACGCGTGGAGATCGTCGAGCGCGGGGGCGACGCGCCGCTCAAGCGCGTGCGCGCGACGGTGCTCGACCGCGCGACCGGCGCGCCGCGCCACGCGGTCACCGTGGAGGCGCCGGTCGTGGTGCTGGCCGGCGGCGCGGTGGGGACGCCGGCGATCCTGCTGCGCTCGGGGCTCGGCGGCGCGCAGGTGGGGCGCTGACTGCGCCTGCACCCGACGACGGCGCTGCTCGGCGCCTACGACCGCGAGGTGTACGGCGCGGCGGGACTGCCGCTGTCGGCGGTCTGCGACGAGTTCCAGCGCGGCGACGACGGCTACGGCTTCTGGATCGAGTGCCCGCCGCTCTACCCGGCCCTCGCGTCGGTGGCGCTGCCGGGGTTCGGGGCGGCGCACCGCGCGCGGATGCGCGACTTCCCGCGGATGGGGGCGATGATCCTGCTCGTGCGCGACGGCGCGGACCGCGCCGCGTCGAACGGGCGCGTGCGCGTGGACCGGCGCGGGCGGCCGGTCGTCGACTACCGGCTGGGCGAGGCCGACGCGCGGACCATGCGGCGCGGGCTCGCGGCGACGGCGCGCCTGCACCTGGCCGCCGGCGCGCGCGAGGTGCTGGCGCAGCACACCTCGGCGCCCCGCGCGCGCGACGAGCACGAGGCGCGCGCGTTCGGCGGGCTGTCGTGCGGGCCGAACGAGCTGACCGTGCTCTCGGCCCACGTGAACGGCACCTGCCGGCTGGGCGGCGACCCGCGGACGAGCGTCTGCACCCCCGACGGCGCGGTGCGCGGCGCCCCGGGCGTGTACGTGGCGGACGGCAGCCTCCTCCCGACGGCGCTCGGGGTGAACCCGCAGGAGACGATCATGGCGGTGGCCACGGTGGTGGCGGAGCGGATCGCCGCGCGGCACCGGCCGGGGTGAGGTGCGGCGCGCGCCGCGCGCGGTATCTTTCGCCTCCCCGCCCGCCCCCCTCCGCATGGCCCAGCCCCTCCCGCCCGAGCCCGCGCCCGCGGCGCCGGTGCTCGACCTCGTCCCGCCCGAACCCCCGGCGCCCCACGCGCCCCCGGGGGACGCGGAGCCGACCGCGGTGGTGCGGGCGGTGCTCGACGGGCTCCCCGACATGGCGCACGTCTTCGACGCCGAGTGGCGGTGGGTCTACCTGAACCCGTCGGCGCAGGCGTGGGTGCGCCACCTGCGCCGCGCCCCCGACACGCTGGTGGGGCGCTGCCTGTGGGACGAGTTCCCCGCGCTGCTGGCGCGCGCCGAGTACCGCGCCGCGCGCGAGGCGGCGCGCGTCGGGCGCCCGCACGCCTTCGAGCTGTCGTTCGACGGGCCGGGGGGCGGGCGCCACTTCGAGACGCGCGTCCTCCCGATCCCGGGCGGGATCGTCAGCCTGACGCGCGACGTCACCGAGGCGCGGCGCCGCACCTCCGAGCTGCAGCGGTGGGCCGACCTGGTCGCGCACACCGCGCACGGCCTGAGCGTGACCGACGCGCGCACCGACACCTTCCTCACGGTGAACCCGGCGCTGGCGCGCATGCTCGGCTACGGGCCCGACGAGATGCACGGGATGAAGGTGTCGCACATCTACGCGGCCGAGACGCGCGACGCGCTGGCGACGCACATCCGCGCGTCGCACGCGCACGGCTCGCACACCTTCGACACCGTGTGCCGCCGCAAGGACGGCTCGACGCTCCCGGTGCGCGTGGAGCTGACGACGCTGCGGCACCCCGACGGGACGCCGCGGCACCGCATCGCGAACGTGCAGGACATCCGCGAGCTGACGCGGCTGGAGCTGCGCCAGCGGTTCCTGGCCGAGGCGGGGCAGCGGCTCAGCACCTCGCTCGACGTCGAGACGACGATCCGCGAGCTGGTGCGGCTGGCGGTGCCGCGGCTGGCCGACTGGGCGGCGTTCACGGTGCAGGACCCCGGGGCGTCGACGCTGCGCACGCTCGAGATCCGGCACCGCGACCCGGAGCGGCTGCGCTTCGCGTACGAGCTGGACCGCCGCTACCCCGGGCACGTGGACGACGGCGGCGGGGTGGGGGCGGCGCTGCGCACGGGCGAGCCGCTGCTGGTCGCCGACGTGACCGAGGCGGCTCTGGGGGCGTGGGCGCACGGCGCCGAGCACCTGCTGCTGCTGCGCGGGCTCGGGATGCGGTCACTGATGTTCGTCCCGCTGGTGACGCGCGGACGCACGCTCGGCGTGCTCACCTTCGCGCGCGCCGAATCGCCGGAGGGCTTCACCGAGGACGACCTCGCGTTCGCGCTGCAGCTGGCGCAGCGCGCGGCGCTGGCGGTCGACAACGCGCGGCTGTACGCCGACGAGCAGCGCGCGCGCCAGCTCGCCGAGCGGCTGCAGCGGGTGACCGCGGCGCTCGCCGAGGCGGCGACGGTCGACGACGTCTCGCGCGTCGTGCTCGGGCACGGCCTGTCGGCGCTCGGCGCGTCGGCGGGGGTGCTGGCCGGGACGACGCCCGACGGCGCGGCGCTGGAGCTGATCGAGACGGCGGGCTACGACGCGGCGCGGGTGGCGCCGTTCCGGCGCTTCCCGGTCGTCGCGCCGGTGCCGCTGGCCGACGCGGTGCGCGAGCGCGCCCCGGTGTGGCTCGCGGGCCCCGACGAGGCGGCCGCGCGCTACGCCGACCTGCCGGGGAACGACCCCGCGCACCGCGCCTGGGCGGCGATCCCGCTGCTGCTCGACGGCCGCGTGACGGGCGGGCTGGGGCTCAGCTTCCCCGCCCCGCGCGCGTTCGAGCCCGACGAGCGGGCGTTCGCGGTCGCACTGGCGCAGCAGGGGGCGCAGGCGCTGGAGCGCGCGCGGCTGCACGAGGCCGAGCGCGCGGCGCGCGCCGAGGTGGAGACGGCGAACCGCGCCAAGGCCGACTTCCTCGCCACCATGTCGCACGAGCTGCGGACGCCGATCAACGCGGCGATGGGCTACGCCGACCTGATGCTGCTCGGCATCCACGGCGGCGTGTCGGACGCGCAGCGCGAGGCGCTGGAGCGCATCCAGCGCAGCCAGCGGCGGCTGCTGTCGCTGGTCAACGACGTGCTGTCGTTCGCGCGCCTGGACGCCGGGCAGACGCGGCTCGACCTCGCCGACGTGCCGGTGGACGAGCTGGTGCTCGAGGTCGGGGTGATGATGGAACCGCAGCTGCAGGCGAAGGGGCTGGCCTACGCGGTCGAGGGGGGCGACGGCCCGCTGGCGGTGCACGCCGACCGCGACCGGGTGACGCAGATCCTCCTCAACCTGCTGGCGAACGCGGTCAAGTTCACCCGGACGGGCGGCGCGGTCACGCTGGCGTGCGCGCCCCGCGGCGACCGGGTCGCGCTGACGGTGCGCGACACCGGGATCGGCATCCCCGCCGAGAAGCACGAGCGGATCTTCGAGCCGTTCGTGCAGGTGGAGGCGGGGCTGACCCGCACGCACGACGGGACCGGGCTGGGGCTGGCCATCAGCCGCTCGCTGGCCCGCGCGATGGGGGGCGAGCTGACGGTGGCCAGCGTCGAGGGGGCGGGCGCGGCGTTCGAGCTCACGCTGCCGCGCGTCGTCCCCGCGGTGACGGCGTCCTGACACCCGGGGCGCTGGACGGTCCCCGCGCGCCCCGGCACATTCCGGGGGCCGGTCCCCCGCTCCGCTTCCCCCGAGGTTCCCCCATGAAGGTCTCGTTCAAGGTCAACGGGCAGTCGCGCTCCGTCGACGTCCCCGCCGACATGCCCCTGCTCTGGGTCCTGCGCGACGAGCTGGATCTCAAGGGCACCAAGTTCGGCTGCGGGGCCGCCCAGTGCGGCGCCTGCACGGTGCACCTCGGCGGGACGCCGACGCGCTCCTGCGTCCTCCCCGCCTCGGCCGTGCAGGGGATGAACGTGACGACGGTCGAGGGGCTGTCGGCCGACGGGACGCACGCGGTGCAGCGGGCGTGGGAGGAGCTGGACGTGCCGCAGTGCGGCTACTGCCAGGCGGGGCAGATCATGTCGGCGGCCGGGCTGCTGGCGCGCAACCCGAAGCCCACCGACGCCGACATCGACCAGGCGATGAGCGGGAACCTGTGCCGCTGCGCGACCTACCTGCGCATCAAGCAGGCGGTGCACCGCGCCGCCGAGCTGCAAGCCGAGTCGCGCGCCGGGCGCACGCGCGCCGCCTCCCCCGACCGCTGAGGAGCGAGCCATGACCACGACGCGCGAGTCCCGGCCGGCGAACGGCGCGGGCGTCAGCCGCCGCGACTTCCTGAAGGTCACCGCGCTCGCCGGGGGCGGGCTGCTGCTCGGCACCTGGGTCGCGCCGTCGGAGGCGGCCGCCGAGGCGGCGGCCGCGGCCCCGGCGCTCGCCGACTTCGCGCCCAACGCCTGGATCCGCATCGCCCCCGACGGCGCGGTGACGATCATCGCGCAGAACCCGGAGGTCGGGCAGGGGGTGAAGACCATGCTCCCGATGCTGATCGCCGAGGAGCTGGACGTCGACTGGCGGAGCGTGACCGTCGAGCAGGCGGCGCTCGACACGACCAAGTACCAGGCGCAGTTCGCCGGCGGGAGCACCGCGACGCCGACGCACTGGCTGCCGATGCGCCGCGTCGGCGCCGCCGCGCGCGCCATGCTGGTGACCGCGGCGGCGCAGACGTGGGGCGTCCCCGAGTCGGAGTGCGAGACGTCGGCGGGCGTGGTGCACCACCGCGCGAGCGGCCGCCAGCTGACCTACGGCGCGCTGGTCGAGAAGGCCGCGGCGGTCCCCGCGCCGGCGCTCGACAAGGTCGCGCTCAAGGACCCCAAGAGCTTCCGCCTCGTCGGCACGCGGGTGCGCGGCGTCGACAACCGGAAGATCGTGACCGGCAAGCCGCTGTACGGCATCGACGTGACGGTGCCGGGGATGAAGTACGCGGTGTTCGAGAAGTGCGGCGTCTTCGGCGGCAAGGTCGCCAGCGCGAACGTCGACGCGATCAGGAGGCTGCCGGGCGTGCGCGACGCGTTCGTCGTGTCGCAGGGGTCGAGCATCGGCGGCGGGATCGACGGCTGGTCGCTGGAGGGCGTGGCGATCGTCGCCGACAGCTGGTGGGCGGCCAAGAAGGCGCGCCAGTCGCTGAAGGTCACGTGGAGCGAGCCGGCGTCGGCGTCGCAGAGCAGCGCCGGCTTCGCGAAGCGCGCCGTCGAGCTGTCGCAGGAGGCGCCGCACCGCACGCTGCGCAAGGACGGCGACGTGGCGGCGGCGCTCGGCGCGGCGGCCAGGACGGTGAAGGCGGCGTACTCGTATCCCTTCATCGCCCACGCCCCGCTGGAGCCGCAGAACTGCACGGCGGTCGTGAAGGACGGGAAGGCCGAGCTGTGGGCGCCGTCGCAGGCGCCGCAGCAGGGGCGCGGACTGGTCGCCAAGGCGCTCGGCGTCGCCGAGACCGACGTCACGGTGCACATCACGCGCGGCGGCGGCGGCTTCGGGCGCCGGCTGCACAGCGACTTCATGGTGGAGGCGGCCGCGATCGCGAAGCAGGCGGGCGTCCCGGTGAAGCTGCTGTGGACGCGCGAGGACGACATGCGCCACGACTTCCTGCGCCCGGCCGGCTTCCACTTCTTCGAGGGGGGCGTCGACGCGGCGGGGACGCTCACGGCGTGGCGCGACCACTTCGTCTCGTTCGGCGAGGGGGAGCGCTTCAACGCCAGCGCCGGCCGCTCGGGGAACGAGTTCCCCGCCCGCTGGGTGCCGAACTACGCCTGCGACGCGTCGGTGATGCCGCTGGGCGTCGCCACCGGGCCGCTGCGCGCGCCGGGGAGCAACGGGATCGCGTTCGCGACGCAGTGCTTCCTCGACGAGCTGGCGCACGCCGCCGGGAAGGACCCGCTGCAGTTCCGGCTCGACCTGCTGGCCGCCGACGCGATCCCGGTGCCGCCGCCGGCCAACCCGAACGGCCCGCGCCCGATCTCGTTCGACGCCGCGCGCATGCGCGGGGTGCTCGAGGCGGTCGCCGAGAAGTCCGGCTGGGGGAAGACGACGCTCCCCAAGGGGACCGGGATGGGCGTCGCGTTCTACTTCAGCCACCGCGGCTACTTCGCCGAGGTGGTGCGCGCCCGTGTGTCGCGCGCCGGGCAGCTGACGGTCGAGAAGGTGTGGGCCGCCGGCGACGTGGGCTCGGAAATCATCAACCCGAGCGGCGCCGAGACGCAGGTGCAGGGCGCGGTGCTCGACGGGCTGGCGCAGGCGCTCGGGCAGGAGATCACGATCGAGCGCGGGCGGGTGAAGCAGTCGAACTTCCACGACTTCCCGCTGCTCCGCATGCGGCAGGCGCCGCCGGTCGAGGTGCACTGGGTCAAGACCGACAACGCGCCGACGGGGCTCGGAGAGCCGGCGCTGCCGCCGGTGCTCCCGGCGCTCGCGGGTGCGATCTTCCAGGCGACCGGGAAGCGGGTACGCTCGCTCCCGCTGTCGAAGCACGACCTGAAGTGGGCGTGAGGCGGCGGGGCTGAGGTGAGCACCCTTCCGCAGATCGTCGACGCCCTCGCGCGCGCCGCCGCGGCGCGCGAGGCGGTGGTGCTGGCGACCGTCGTGCGCGTCGTCGGCTCCAGCTACGGCGGCGTCGGCGCGCGCATGCTCGCGCGCGTCGACGGCACGACCGTCGGGCTGGTGAGCGGCGGCTGCCTGGAGTCCGACCTCGCCGAGCACGCGCGCCGCGTCCACGCCGCCGGGCGCGCCGAGGTCGTGGCGTACGACACCCGCGCCGACGACGACGCGGTGTGGGGGCTGGGCCTCGGCTGCAACGGGCTGGTCGAGGTGCTGCTCCAGCCGCTCGACGCCGACGTGGCCGCGCGCGTCGCCGCGCGCCTCGGCCGCTCGCTCGCCGGCGACGCGCCGGCGGTCTTGGCGACCGTCGCGGGGTCGCGCGACGCCGCGATGCGGGTGGGGACGCAGGCGCTGCTCGGCGAGGGCGATGCGGCGTGGGCGCTCGCCGCCGACGCGCACCGCGCCGCCGCGCTGGCGAACGGCCGCCGCGGGCTGGTGGCGGAGGTCGGCGACGTCGACGTCGCGTTCGAGGTGGTGGTGCCGGCGACGCGGCTGCTCGTGTGCGGCAGCGGGCCGGACGCGGTGCCGGTGGTGCGCCTCGCCGTCAACCTGGGGTGGGACGTCACGGTGGCGGACCACCGCCCGCTCGCGCACGCGCGCCCCGAGCGCTTCGCCGGGGCGCGCGTGGTCTCGTGCGCCGACGCGTCGCGGATCGCGGAGGCGGTCGACGTGCGGGCGAGCACGGCCGCGGTCGTGATGTCGCACCACTTCGCGCGCGACACCGAGTACGTCGGCGCGCTGCTGGCCGCCGGCGCGCGCTACGTCGGCGTGCTGGGCCCGCGCTCGCGCACCGACCGCATGCTCGCCGAGCTGGCGACGCGCGGCGCGCCGCTCGACGGCGCCGACGAGCGGCTGTTCGGCCCGATCGGGCTCGACGTCGGCGGCGACGGCCCCGAGGCGATCGCGCTGGCGATCGTCGCCGAGGCGTCGGCGGTCGCGAGCGGGCGCGCGGGCGGGTCGCTGCGCGACCGCCGGGCGCCGCTGCACGCGCCGGCGCCGCTCCCGGCCTGACGTGGCGG
>NZ_JARGEK010000214.1 GCF_029211165.1 Roseisolibacter sp. H3M3-2 | reverse complement strand
GCGATGCGCCCCGCCGTCGGCCGCGCCCGCCGGCGGCGCCGCGCCCGCCCCGCCGCGCCCGCCCCTGCCGCTCGGGACCCGGGCGTCTATCTTCCTGCGGCTCCTCGCCATCCAGGCCTCGTGGAACTACGAGATCCTGCTCGGCACGGGGATCGGCTTCTGCACCGAGCCGGCGCTCCGCCTGCTGCCGGGGGGGAAGGGCGGGCCCGCGTACCGCGCCGCGTTGGCGCGCCACAGCCAGTACTTCAACGCCCACCCCTACCTGGCCGCCGTCGCGGTCGGCGCGCTGATCCGCGCGGAGCTCGACGGCGAGAACCCGCAGCGCATCGAGCGGTTCCGCACCGCGCTCTGCGGCCCGCTGGGCAGCGTCGGCGACCGGCTGGTGTGGGCCGCGTGGCTCCCCTTCTGCTCGGTGCTCGCGCTGCTCGCGTTCGGGCTCGGGGCGAGCCCGGGGTGGGTCGTGGCGGGGTTCCTCGCGCTGTACAACGCCGGCCACCTCGCGCTGCGCGCCTGGGCCCTCCGGGTCGGGCTCGCGCGCGGCATGCAGGTGGCGGGCGCGATGGGCGGGCCGGTGCTGCGCTTCGGCCCGCAGTGGCTGGGGCAGGCGGCGGCGTTCGTCGGCGGCGCGGCGCTGCCGCTGGCGCTCATGCGCGCCCTCGGGGCGGGGCGCGTGTTCCTCGGGGCCGTGCTCGCGACGGTGGTCGTCGGGGCGGTCCTGCTCGCGCGGCTCCACGGCCGCGTCGAGGGGTGGCGCGTCGCGATCGGCGTCCTGGCGGCCTTCGTCCTCTACTCGCTCCTCCGATGACCGTCGAACGCTCCGTCACGATCCTCAACAAGAACGGGCTGCACGCGCGCCCGGCGGCGGAGATCGTCAAGGCCGCGGCCCGGTTCAAGAGCGACATCACCATCACGCGCGACGACATCGAGGTGAACGGGAAGAGCATCATGGGCGTGATGATGCTGGCCGCCGAGTGCGGGTCGACGATCGTGCTGCGGGCGACCGGCGCCGACGCCGCCGACGCGCTGGCGGCGATCGAGGCGCTCGTCCTCGGCAAGTTCGGGGAGAGTTAGTGGGCCTCCGCCTCGCCGGCATCCCGGCCTCCCCCGGCATCGTCGAGGGCCCCGTCCACCTCCTGCGCTGGGAGGTGCCCGAGGTCCCGCACCGCATCGTCGGCGACGACCAGGTCGAGAAGGAGCTCGCGCGCCTGCACGCGGCGTTCGAGCGCGCCCGCGACCGCCTGCAGCTCATCCGCGCCCGCGCCGAGCGCCAGGCCGGGCCCGAGGAGGCGGCGATCTTCGACGTCCAGATCTCGATCCTCCAGGACGTCTCGCTGGTCGAGCACGTGGACGCCCTCGTGCGGCAGAACCTCGGGGCCGAGAAGGCGTTCGACCTCGCCATGCTGGAGTGGCGCACGCAGTTCGCGCGGCACCCGCACGCCATGCTGCGCGAGCGCGTCGGCGACCTGGTGGACGTGCACATCCGCGTCCTGTCGATCCTGCTCGGCCTCGGCGACCACGACCCGATCGACGTCCCCAAGGGCGCGGGCGCGATCCTGGTCACGCACGACCTCACGCCGTCGCTCACGGTGCAGCTCGACCGCGAGGCGATCGCCGCCATCGCGACCGACGCCGGCACGACCACGTCGCACATCGCCATCCTCGCGCGGTCGCTGGGGCTGCCGGCGGTGGTGGGGCTGCGCGACGCGGCGTCGCAGCTGCGCGGCGGGGAGCGCGCGGTGCTCGACGGCGGGGCGGGGACGCTCACCGTCGCGCCGAACGAGCGCGAGGTCGCCGAGTTCCGCACGCGCGCGCGCCTCGAGGAGCAGGAGCTGGCCGAGCTGCGGCAGCTGGCCGAGCTGGAGGCGGTGACGCTCGACGGCGTGCGGATGGTGCTGCGCGCCAACGTCGACCTGCCGGAGGAGGCGGAGCTGGCGGCCACCAGCGGCGCCGAGGGGGTCGGGCTGATGCGCACCGAGTTCCTGGTCGTCGGCCGCGCGACCATGCCCGACGAGGAGGAGCAGTACCGTGCTTACGCCCGCGTGGTCGAGGCGTTCGGCGGGCGGCCGGTCGTGATCCGCACCTACGACGTCGGCGGCGACAAGCTCCCGGTGGGCGGCTTCCCGGCGGAGCCCAACCCGTTCCTCGGGTGGCGCGCGATCCGCATGTGCCTCGACCAGCCGGAGCTGTTCCGCGCGCAGCTGCGCGCGCTGCTGCGCGCGGCGCTGCACGGCGACGTGCGCGTCATGCTCCCGCTCATCGTGTCGCTCGACGAGGTGCGGGAGGCGCGCGCGCTGCTCGCGCAGGCGGCCGACGAGCTGCGCGCGCGCGGCGTGCCGTTCCGCGAGGCGCTGCCGCTCGGCATGATGGTCGAGACGCCCGCCGCCGCGCTGGCCGCCGACACGTTCCGCGGCGCGGTCGACTTCTTCAGCATCGGCACCAACGACCTGGTGCAGTACACGCTGGCCGTCGACCGCGGCAACGTGCAGCTCGCGCCGCGCTTCACGCCGCTGCACCCCGCGGTGCTGCGCCTGATCGCGCACGTCGTGCGGACCGCCGAGGAGCAGGGGATCGACGTCGCGGTCTGCGGGGAGATGGCCTCGCAGCCGGTGATGGCGTTCGCGCTGCTCGGCCTCGGGCTGCGGCAGCTGAGCGTCGGCCCGCGCAGCGTGCTGGCCGTCAAGCGCATCGTGCGCGGCATCCGCGCGACCGACGCCGAGCGCGCGGCGCGGGCGGCGCTCGCCGCGTCCACCGCGGGCGAGGCCGAGACGATCCTCAACCGCGGGCTGGACGCGGCGCTCGGGCGGAGCTGACGGTCAGCGCCCGCGGCGCGACCAGAACAGGACCGTGCCGCACGCCGCCCCCGTCCCGACGTACTGCGTCGGGGTGCGGGCGGAGCCGCGGTAGATCTCGACCCCCTCGAGGTCCACGGGGCGGAACTGGTCGATGTCGGGCGGCGGGTCGTCGTTGCGCGCCGAGGGCACGAACATCTGCACGCCGTCGACGTAGACCTGGTAGAAGCAGTTCGGGTTCTTCGCCTGGAACGTCATCCCGCCGCGCCGCGAGCCGAGCGCCATGTACGAGCGCCCGCCCGCCTGGTAGCGGATCAACGAGGTGCCCGGCACGCGGCGCAGCAGCGTGCTCATGACCGTGTTCTCGCTGCGCGCCAGCAGCGTGTCGTCGAGGAACGTCCCGCCGTGCGCGGCCGCGCGCTCGCGCTCGTGCCGGCGCGTCAGGATGACCGCGGGGCGGGCCGCCGAGTCGCGCACGTTCACGGGGGTCAGCGACTGCACGCGCGCCGAGAGCCGCACGACCAGCGACACCGTCTCGGCGGCCCCCTCGATCGCCACGCGGCGCGTTGCGGGCTCGAAGCCCAGGCGGCGGACCTGCAGCTCGAGCTCCCCGACCGGGAGGCGGTCGAAGACGAAGGCGCCCGCCGAGTCGGCGCGCGCCGTCCGCCCGAGCGCGGGGATCGCCACCTCGGCGTCGGGGACGGGGCGGCCGCCCGCGGAGTCGCCGGCGAGGACGCGGCCGCGGAGCACGGCCTGCTGGGCCCGGGCCGCGCCGGGAAGGAGGACGAGGAGGGCGCACACGGCGCCGAACGGGGCGGTTCGCATCACCCACGGAGGTAGCGCGCGGACGCGGACCCGGCCAGGGGCGCCGGCACCGGCCGCTTGACGGGCCGCTGCCCACGGCCTTTCTTTCATCCGCTTATCCGGATGAACGGTTTTCTCTCCCCCGTGCAGGTCCTCGACGCCCTCGCCGCCCTCGCCGACCCCATCCGGGGTCGCATCGTCCTCGCCCTCGAGCGCCACGAGCTGGCGGTCGGGGAGCTGGCGGCCGCGTTGCAGCTCCCGCAGTCGACGGTGAGCCGGCACCTGAAGACGCTGGTCGACGCCGGCTGGGTGGACGCCCGCGCCGAGGGGGCGAGCCGCCGCTACCGCCTGCTGACGGGGGCGCGGACCAGCCCGACCGGGCGGCTGTGGGGCGCGGTGCGCGAGGGGATGGCGTCGCTCCCCGGGGCCACGCACGACGCCGAGCGGCTGCGGGCGGTGCTCGCCGAGCGGCGCTCCGCGAGCCGCAACTTCTTCTCGACCTCCGCCGAGGCGTGGGACCGGCTGCGCGTCGAGCTGTTCGGGGCGCGGGCCGACGTGCTCGGGCTGCTGGCGCTGCTCGACGACGCGCTGGTGGTCGGGGACCTGGGCTGCGGCACCGGCGCGGCCGCCGAGGCGCTGGCCCCGTTCGTCCACCGCGTGATCGCCGTGGACCGCTCGCAGGAGATGCTGGCGCTGGCCCGGCTCCGGCTCGACGGCCGCGCGAACGTCGAGCTGCGCGAGGGCGACCTCGAGGCGCTCCCGCTCGAGGACGGGGAGCTCGACGCGGCGCTCGTCGCGCTGGTGCTGCACCACCTCGCCGACCCGGCCGCCGTGCTGGCGGAGGCGGCGCGCGTGCTGCGCCCGGGGGGGCGGCTGCTGGTCGTCGACATGCTCCCGCACGACCGCGAGGTGTACCGCCTGGAGATGGGGCACGCCTGGCTGGGCTTCGACCGCGAGACGCTGGAGCGCTGGGTGTGCGCGGCCGGCTTCGAGCGGCTGCGCTTCGTCCCCGTCCCGCCCGACCCGGCCGGGAAGGGGCCCCCGCTGTTCGCCGCCAGCGCGCGTCGCGCCGTGGCGGCCGCCGCACCGACCGTCCTTCCGACCGCCGCTCCCGCCGTCGCGGGCGCGAGCCACTGACCCGCTAGAGGAATCCATGAGCACCCTGCTCGAGCCCACCGCGGCCGCCGCCGGCGCCGACCGTCCCCCGTTCAAGGTCGCCGACCTCTCGCTCGCCGAGTGGGGGCGCAACGAGATTCGCCTCGCCGAGTTCGAGATGCCGGGGCTGATGGCGCTGCGCGCGCGCTACGGCGCGCAGCAGCCGCTGAAGGGCGCCAAGATCATGGGCTCGCTGCACATGACCGTGCAGACGGCGGTGCTCATCGAGACGCTGGTGGCGCTCGGCGCCGACGTGCGCTGGGTGAGCTGCAACATCTTCTCCACGCAGGACCACGCCGCCGCCGCGGTGGCCGTGGGCCCGCAGGGGACCGTGGACCGGCCGCAGGGCACGCCGGTGTTCGCGTGGAAGGGGGAGACGCTCGAGGAGTACTGGTGGTGCACGGAGCAGGCGCTCGTGTGGCCGGACGGCAGCGGCCCGAACCTGATCCTCGACGACGGCGGCGACGCCACGCTGCTCGTGCACAAGGGCGCCGAGTACGAGGCGGCCGGCGCGATCCCGGCGTTCGACGCCGACAACGAGCCCGAGGAGTGGGGCGTCATCCTCGACCTGCTGCGCGCCGAGGCGGCGAAGAACCCGGGCCGCTGGACCCGGGTCCTGGCGGACATCCGCGGCGTGTCGGAGGAGACGACGACCGGCGTGCACCGGCTGTACGAGATGCAGAAGGCCGGCACGCTCGCGTTCCCGGCGATCAACGTCAACGACTCGGTCACCAAGTCGAAGTTCGACAACCTGTACGGCTGCCGCCACTCGATCGTGGACGGGCTGAACCGCGCGACGGACGTGATGCTCGCCGGGAAGGTCGCGGTGGTGTTCGGCTACGGCGACGTGGGCAAGGGGTGCGCGCACGCGCTCCGCGGCCAGGGCGCGCGCGTGGTCGTCGTCGAGATCGACCCGATCTGCGCGCTGCAGGCGGCGATGGAGGGGTACCAGGTCGCGCGCCTCGAGGACGTGATCGAGACCGCCGACATCTTCATCACGGCCACCGGCAACAAGAACATCATCACGGTCGAGCACATGGGCCGGATGAAGGACAAGGCGATCATCGGCAACATCGGCCACTTCGACAACGAGATCGACATGGCCGGCCTCAAGAAGGTCGAGGGGCTGCGCCGGATCACGATCAAGCCGCAGTACGACGAGTTCGTGCTCCCGAACGGCCGCTCGGTGCTGATCCTCGCCGAGGGGCGCCTGCTCAACCTCGGCTGCGCCACGGGCCACCCGAGCTTCGTGATGTCGGCCAGCTTCACCAACCAGGTGCTGGCGCAGCTCGAGCTGCACCTCCACGCCGACAAGTACGAGAAGAAGGTGTACACGCTGCCGAAGAAGCTCGACGAGGAGGTCGCGCGCCTGCACCTCGAGAAGCTCGGCGTGCGCCTGACCGAGCTGACGCCCGACCAGGCCGCGTACATCGGCGTCCCGGTCGAGGGGCCCTACAAGCCCGAGCACTACCGCTACTGAGCCGCGCGCGCCGCGCCCCCTCTCCCCACCGCCTCCCACACCACCCGTGAGCACGCGCCTCTTCACCTCGGAGTCCGTCACCGAGGGCCACCCGGACAAGATCGCCGACCAGATCTCCGACGCCGTCCTCGACGCCATCATCGGCCAGGAGCCGACGGCGCGCGTCGCGTGCGAGACGCTGGTCACCACCGGCGTGGCCGTCATCTCGGGCGAGATCACGACGAACGTCTGGGTCGACCTCCAGGAGCTCGTGCGCCGCACGATCCGGGACATCGGCTACAACGACGCGACGTACGGCTTCGACAGCCACACGTGCGCCGTGATCAACATGATCGGCAAGCAGAGCCTCGACATCGCGCAGGGCGTCGACACGGGCGGCGCCGGCGACCAGGGGATGATGTTCGGCTACGCGACCGACGAGACCGAGGAGCTGATGCCGCTCCCGATCCTGCTGTCGCACCGCCTGACGCACCGCCTGGCCGAGCTGCGCAAGGACGGCACGCTCCCCTGGCTGCGCCCCGACGGCAAGGCGCAGGTGAGCGTCCGCTACGAGGACGACCGCCCGGTGGCCGTGGAGACGGTCGTCGTGTCGACGCAGCACTCGGACAGCATCTCGACCGAGGAGTTGCGGGCGGCGATCGTCAAGCACGTGATCGAGCCCGTGGTGCCGGCGGCGCTGCGCAGCCCCGACATCAAGTACCACATCAACCCGACCGGCCGCTTCGTCGTCGGCGGCCCGATGGGCGACGCCGGGCTCACCGGGCGCAAGATCATCGTCGACACCTACGGCGGGATGGGGCGCCACGGCGGCGGCGCGTTCTCCGGGAAGGACCCGTCGAAGGTCGACCGCAGCGCGGCGTACGCGGCGCGCTGGGTCGCCAAGAACGTCGTCGCCGCCGGCCTGGCGAAGCGCTGCGAGGTGCAGCTGGCGTACGCGATCGGCGTCGCCGAGCCGGTGTCGATCATGGTCGACACGTTCGGCACGGGGCGCCTCCCCGACGCGGCGATCGAGCAGGGGGTGAAGGACGTGTTCCGCCTCACGCCCGGCGACATCATCTCGGCGCTGTCGCTGCGCACGCCGATCTTCGGCGAGACGGCGAAGTACGGCCACTTCGGCCGCGCGCCGGGGCGGGTGACGGTGGCGGGGAAGGCGTACGACACCTTCACCTGGGAGCGCACCGACAAGGCGGACGCGCTGCGCGAGGCCGCCGAGAAGGCGGCGGGCGTCGGCGCGATGGCCGGCGCCGCCTGACCGACTGGCACTCCCGCGAGCCCCGCGGGTACGTTCCAGAGGCGCCCGGGTCCCAGCACGACGGGAACCGGGCGCCGCCCGCGTCACGCCCCCCGCATCCCGCCCCGGAGCCGCCCCGATGGTCGAAGTGGTCGTGTCCCGACTCGGCCTGGACAGCACGACGCACACCTACGTCGTGATCCTGCAGGAGAAGGGGGGCGCGCGCCTGCTCCCGATCTGGATCGGGCAGCCGGAGGCGGAGTCGATCGTCATGCAGATGAACAACGCCAAGCGCGAGCGGCCGTTCACGCACGACCTCTGCAAGTCGCTCATCCTCGGCCTCGGCGGCACCCTGCGCCGCGTGCAGATCACGAAGGTGCAGCAGCGCACGTACTTCGCCGAGCTGCACCTGGCCGGGCCGCACGGCGCCGTGCAGATCGACGCCCGCCCGTCGGACTCGATCGCGATCGCGCTGCGCCTGCACGCGCCGATCTTCGTGCAGGAGTCGCTGCTCGGCACGATGGAGGTCGACGACGACGAGACGCCGGGGAGCTACGCCACGCCCCCCGCCACGCCGCCGTCGGCGACGCCCAACGAGGAGCTGAACGCCGAGCAGCTGAAGGCGTACCTCGAGAACCTCCGCCCCGAGGACTTCGGGCGGTTCAACCTCTGAGGGCCGCCGCCCTGCGCGCGCGCGGGCTGGGGGCGCTCGCCGCCCTCCCGCTCGCGGCGCGGCCGGTCCGCGCGCAGCCGCCGGCCG
>NZ_JARGEK010000213.1 GCF_029211165.1 Roseisolibacter sp. H3M3-2 | reverse complement strand
CTGACGCCGCACGCCGGCGCGATGGCGGCGCTGCTCGGCGTGCCGCGCGCGGAGGTCGATCTCGACGCGCGCGAGGTCGCGCGCCTCGCCGCCGCGCGCTACGGCGCGACGGTCGCGCTCAAGGGCGCCGAGAGCTGGATCGCGGAGCCCGACGGCGCGCTGCTGCGCTTCCGCGGCGGCGCGGTGGGGCTCGGGACGTCGGGCTCGGGCGACACGCTGGCGGGGATCGTCGCCGGGCAGGCCGCGCGCGGGGCGGCGCCGACGACCGCCGCCACCTGGGGGGTGTGGGCGCACGGCACCGCGGGGCGCATCCTCGCGCGCCGCACCGCCACCGTCGGCTACCTGGCGCGCGAGCTGCTCGCCGAGGTGCCCGCGCTGGTGGGGCGCGCGTAGGAGCGCGCGCGGCGGACGCGCGGACCGCGCGTCAGCGGCAGGCGGGCGCCGGGTCGAGCGACTCCTCGCGCCGCATGGGCGCGACGTCGAGCTGCTGCACCCGCGCCGGGATCGTCGGCGCGAGCGTGAGGAAGACGCGCAGGTCGCCGGTCGCGCAGCGCAGGCGGAAGCGGCCGCGCAGCGCGTTCTCGGGGACCAGCGCCCCCTCCGGCCGGCACTCGCCGCCGGCGGCGGCCGTGAGCCGCTCGTACGCCGCGCGCCGCCGCGCCTTGGGCTCGTCGAGGTAGAGGTTCATCGCCGCCACCGAGTCGGCGAGCGCGTCGTCCCAGCGCGCGAGCAGCCGCGCCACCTGCCCCTGCCGCTCGACCAGCACGGGCGCCGGCGCGGGCGTCTGCGGCGCGAGCCCGCCCGCCTTCACGAGCAGCGCCAGCGCCTCCTCGGCGGGGCCGCCCCACCCGGTGTAGGTGCGGTTCCCGAGCGCGACGATGCCGACCCCCTGCTCCGGCAGCCAGCGCATCAGCGAGCCGTAGCCCGGCAGCCCGCCGGTGTGCGAGACCGAGACGCGGTACAGGCACGTCTGCCGCACGCCGAGCCCGTAGCCGTAGCCGCCCGCGCTCAGCGCCGGCGCGCCGGTCGAGTCGCGCACCGCGGTCGCGCCGTTGTAGCGCCACACCTGCTGCATCTCGCGCCGCGACGCGCGCGACAGCGGCCCCTGGTCCCCGCCGTCGCGCGCCGGCCAGGCGTCCTGCAGGAACGCCACCCACCGCGACAGGTCGGCGACGGTCGTGAGCAGCCCGCCCATCGGCCCGAACGCGCCGTCTGGGAGCGCCGGCTCCAGCAGCCACTCGCCGTCCTGCACGCGGTACCCGAACGCCAGCCGCGCCGGCGGCACGTCGCGCGCCTCCAGCGTCGTGCTGCGCATCCCCAGCGGGAGCAGCAGCCGCTCGCGCAGGTAGCGCGGGTACGGCATCCCGCTCACGTTGGCGACGACGCGGCCGAGGATCGCGAAGCCGTAGTTCGAGTACTCGTACGCCGTCCCCGGCGCGGTGGAGAACGGGATCCCGCCGCGCATCATGCGCGTCAGCTCGGCCTCGGTGGCGGCGAGCTGCTGGTCCCCCCACGGGTTGTCCTCGGGGAACCCCGCCGAGTGGGTGAGGAGGTCGCGCACCGTGATGCGCGGCGCGTCGGTCGTCGGCCCGCGCAGCGCGCGCAGCTCGGGGACGTACCGCTCGGCGGGGTCGTCGAGGCGCAGCTTCCCGGCGTCGCGCAGCTGGAGCACCGCCGCCGCGGTGAAGCTCTTGGTCATCGACGCGATGCGGAACACCGTCGACGAGTCGACCGCGGCGCGCGACGGGACCTCGCGGATCCCGTGCGTCCCCACGTGCACCAGCCGCCCGTCGAGCACGATCCCGTAGGCGATCCCCGGGACGCGCGTGCGCTCGGCGTGCGCGCGCATCAGCGAGTCGACGGCCGGGAACGCGGCCGCCACGCGCGCCGCGCGGTCCTGCGCGCCCGCGGCCGCCGGGAGCGCGAGCAGCGCCGCGAGGACGACGCGCGCGCTACTGCGCATGGCGCGCCGCGATCTCGGCCAGCCGCTTCTGGATGTCGTCCTCCGACAGCCAGCGCCCGCGCACCATGACCCCGGCGCGCTTGGTCAGGTTGCCGATGTCGGCCAGCGGGTCGGCGGTGAGGAGCAGCAGGTCGGCGCGCTGCCCGGCCGCGATCGTGCCGAACTTGTCGGAGCCCGCGAAGTACTCGCCCACGCGCCGCGTCCCCGTCGCCAGGATCTGCTCGGGGGTCATCCCCGCCTCGCGCATGCGCAGCAGCTCGCGGTGCAGCGAGAAGCCCGGGACGCTGAACTGCTGCGGCGCGTCGGTCCCCATGAGGATCTTCACCCCGGCGTCGCTCATCGCCTTGAGCAGCTTCATGCGGTTGTCGATCACCCGGCGGCCGGCGGCGCGGTCCATCTGCGGGCTGTTCATCCGCTGCGTGTGGAGGTTGGTCCACTGCGCGACGGTGTTCTTCGGCATGTAGCGCAGCTCGGGGTACGCCGTGACGGTCGCGACGTCGGCGGTCCCGTACAGCACCTCCCACAGCGCCATCGTCGGCACGATCCAGGCGCCGGCGTCGCGCGTCTTCTTGATGACGTCGGCCATCGCCGCCGCGTCGAGGTCGCGCTGGTCGCCCTGCAGCTGCTCGATGTAGCCGTCGATGTGGTCGAACGTCTCCTGCCCCATCTCCAGCGCGTGCAGCAGCCCGACCTCCGCCGGCACGTGCCCGCCGAAGCGGATGCGCTCGGCCTTCGCCGTGCGGGCCATCGCGTCGTACTCCGGGCGCGTGAGCCCGGGGTGCACCTTCAGCAGGTCCCACCCCTCGGCCTTCTGCGCCTTCACCATCTGCTCGGCCTGCTCCGGGGAGTTCACCGAGTTACCGTTGAAGCTCGGCCCGGCCAGGTAGAGCGTCGGCGCGATCACCTCGCCCTTGTTGGCGCGCTCGCGCAGCGCGAGCTGGCCGGGGGCGCCCAGCATGCCGCGCACGGTGGTGATGCCGTTGGCGACGTAGAGGAAGAGCGTCTCGTCGGTGAGCACGGCCGGCGCGTTGGGCGGCGGGACGTGCCCGTGCATCTCGGCGAGCCCGGGGACGATCCAGCGCCCGCGCGCCTCGACGCGCGTCGCGCCGGCCGGCACCGCGGTGCGGGCGCTCGGCCCCACGGCCACGATGCGGTCGCCGCGGACGACGACGGTCTGGTCGGCCTGCGGGGCGCGGCCGTCCATCGGCAGCACGGTGGCGCCGACGAACGCGGTGACGGCGGGCGCCTGCGCGGCGAGCGGCGCGGTCGTCAGCGCGAGCGCGGCGGCGAGGGGGCGGAGCGTGGGCATCGGGATCCTCGGATGGGAGACGGGACCACGCTACCACGTGGGATGGGCCGTGGCAAAAGCATTTGACAGGATTGACAGGAAACTGGGGGAAAGACTGCAGACTCGAGTCCCTCCCCCAGTTTCCTGTCAATCCTGTCTGAAGTTGTCGTTCTCCCGGCGCAGCGCCCGCGCCAGCACCGCGACGAGGAGGCTGGTGACCGCGACCGTGCCGAGCCCCGCGCGCAGCGACGTCGCGTCGGCGATGAGGCCGATGGCGGCCGGGCCGGCGAGGAAGCCGGTGTAGCCGAACGTCGAGACGGCGGCGATCGCCGTCCCCGCCGACTCGCCCGGCGTGCGTCCCGCGGCGGCGAGCACGGTCGGGAAGATCGCCGCGAAGCCGGCGCCCACCGCCGCGAAGCCCGACACGGCGGCCCACGGCGTCGGCACCGCGACCGCGAGCGCGAGCCCCACCGCGGCCAGCGCGCCGCCGCCGCCCACCAGTCGCACCGCGCCGAGTCGCACCGTCAGCGCGTAGCCGCCCGCGCGCCCGCCGGCCATCGCGAGCGAGAAGGCGGCGTAGCCCGCGGCGGCGAGCCCGGGGCCGGTGCCCGCGACGTCGCGCAGGTAGACGGCGGTCCAGTCGGCCATCGCCCCCTCGCCGAACAACACGCAGAACGCGATCACGCCGAGGGCGGCCAGCGCGCGCGTGGGGCGCGCGAAGGCGGGGGCGTCGGGGGTCGCGTCGGCCGACGGGGGCAGCAGCCGGCGCGCCGCCAGCCAGGCGACGACGGCGAGCACCGCCGCGGTCCCGGCGAGGTGCGCGCGCACGCTCACCCCCCGCGCCGCCAGCACGCCGCCCGCCGCCGACCCGGCGAGCCCGCCGAGGCTGAACAGCGCGTGGAAGCTGGCCATGATCGGGCGGCGGTAGGCGCGCTCCACCGCGGCGGCCTGCGCGTTCATCGCGACGCCCAGCACGCCGTTGGCGGCGCCCACCACCGCCAGCGCCGCGGCCAACGAGAGCGGGTCGGGCGCCAGCGCCGGGAACGGGAGCGCGGCCGCGAACGCCAGCGCGCCGGCGCGCGTCACCGGGCGGCTGCCGCGGCGCGCCACCTGCCGGCCGGCCAGCGGCATCGCCACCAGCGCGCCGGCGGAGAGCCCGAGCAGCACCAGCCCGAGCGTGCCGACGTCGATCCCCTGCGCGCGCTGGATGGCGGGGATGCGCACCACCCAGCTCGCGACGCCGACGCCGCAGAGCAGGAAGAAGGCGGCGGTCGCGACGCGGGCCGCGCGCGCCCCGGTCACTCCCCGGCCGTCTCCTCGGGCATCTCCCAGCACGCGGCGTCGGGGAAGAGCGCCTCCAGCTTCACGCTCCGGCGCGGCTCGGCCATCATGGGCTCCACCGCGTCGCGCCAGGCCGCGTAGTGCGCGGTCGCCTTGTGGCGCGCGGGGTCCTCGGCGGTGCGGTAGATCTCGACCAGCTGGAAGCGCGTCTGGTCCTCCCGCTCCTGCAGCACGTCGAAGCGGATCACCCCCGGCTCGAGGACGCTGTTGCGCGCGTTCTCCAGCGTCGCCTCGCGGAAGGCGTCGATCGCTTCGGGCTTCACGTGGACGTGGACCTGGACGACGAGCACGGGGCCTCCGCGAGAAGGGGGACGCCGGACGGCCATGTCGCGGCCGCGGCTGGGACCGTATGATAGCGGCTCCCCCTCTCCTCTCCCCGCCCCCCTCCCGCGGCCGAGGTGCGTCATGCCCGACTTCGACCGGCTCGACTGGGTCAACGACTTCTCCGTCCAGCTGGACGACGAGGAGATGCTCGCCACGGTCGGCCCGATGGAGGCCGAGCTGCTCTACCGCGGCTCGCGCCTCGGCGCCGCGCTCTGGCTCGCCCTCCTCGGAACGGTCGGCGCGCTGCTCGGCGCCCTCTCGCTCAGCCCCGCCATCCGCGCCTCGGCGGTTGCGTTCGTCGGCTTCCTGGCCGCTGCCTTCGCGGTGCTGCGCGCGGCGCGGCCGGTGACGCGGCGCCTCTTCGACCCGTGCCTGACGTTCCACGCCGGGTCCGCGATCTTCTGGTCGGTGCTGCTGGCGTGGGCGGTGATGCTCGGCATCCCGCGCGAGGCCACCTGGGCGGCGTACACGCTCGGCGTCGGCGGCGGCCTGCTGGTCGGGCTGGTGCGCGGCAGCGTGCACCCGAACACCGTGCGCAACGAGGACGTCTGGATGCTGGCGTCGCTCCTCCTCGCCCCCGCCGCCGCGTGGGCCGCCGTGTGGGCCGCGCGCCATCCGCTCGGCGGACTCGCGCCGCTGGAGCTCGCCCTCGCCGCCGGCGGGATCGTCGCCGCCCTCTGGTCGGTCCCGATGGAGGCGTTGCTGATGGCGATGTGGCGCGAGTCGAACGGGCTCGCACAGCTCGCGCGCGTCTTCCTGCACAACGAGCGCTATTACGACCGCGCGCTGGCGGCCATGGACCGCGCGATCGCGCTCGACCCGAAGAACCCCGAGCTGCACGACCTGCGCGCCACCGTGCACGCGAAGCTCGGCAACGCGGACCGCGCCGAGGAGGACCGGAAGCGCGTCGTCGACTTCCTGCCGAAGAACGCCACGGGCGCGATGAACCGCGGCGTCGACGCGATGGGGCGCGGCGACTACGACGCCGCGGTCGCGCTGCTCCGGCACGCCGCCGCGCTCGGCCCGAAGGACCCGATGATCCACAGCAACCTGGGGGCGGCGCTCGAGAAGCGCGGGGACTTCGACGAGGCGATCGCGGCCTACGACCGCGCGCTGGCGCTCAAGCCGAAGTACCCGAACGCGCTGGCCAACCGCGCCTACGCGTATCACCGGCGCGGCGACCACGCGCGGGCGATCGAGGACTGCGAGCGTGCGCTCGCGCTGCGTCCCGACTTCGCCAACGCGATGGTCAACCGCGGCCACGCGCTCGCCGCGCTCGGCGACCGCGACGCGGCGGCCCGCAGCTTCCGCGAGGCGCTCGACTCACGGCCGCCGGGGAGCGTGCGCGACGAGGCGCTGCAGGCGCTCGACGCCCTCGAGACGCCCGGCGCCGGCGCGCCGGCCGGCGCGCCGTGAGGCGCCCCCCCTCCGACCTGCGGCTCGCGCTGCTGGTCCTGGAGGGGTACGCCTGGCTCCTGGGCGTCGTCGCGGCGTTCGGCGCGGTCCTGGCGTTCCTGGCCTGGGGGCTGCTCGCTCGGCGCCCGCTGGTGGCCGTCGTCGCGCTGTTCGTCGGCGTGCCGACCGCGCTCCTCGCCTGGGCGTCGGTGCGGGTGTTCTTCTTCCGACTCCCCGAGCCGCGCGGCGTCGCCCTCGCGCGCGACGACGCGCCCGCGCTCCACGCGCTGGCCGACGACGTGGCGCGGGCGCTGGGCGTGCCGCGCGCGGAGCGCCTCGTCGTGTCGCCGTCGTTCAACGCCTCGCTGGCCCACCGCCGCACGCTCGTGGTCGGCCTGCCGGTGCTGGCCGCGCTGTCGGTCGATGAGCTGCGCTCCGTCGTCGCCCACGAGCTGGCGCACCTCGGGCACCACCACGGGCGGCTCGCGGCGTGGGTCTACCGGACGCGGCGCACCTGGCTGCGGCTGATGGCGGCCGTGCACGAGCGGGGCGCGATGCCGATCTTCGTGCGCTGGCCGTTCGCCCACTACGTGCCGCGCCTCGACGCGCTGTCGGCGCACACGGCGCGAGCGCAGGAGCTGCTGGCCGACCGCGTCGCCGCCTCGCTGGTGGGCGCGCGTACCACGGCCGACACCCTCGTGCTCATGGACCTCGGCGGCCGAATCGTCGGCGACCGCTTCTGGCCGGCGGTTCACGACGCCGTCGAGACCGACCCGGAGCCTCCGCACCCCTTCGCGCGCATGACGGCCGAGGGCGCGCGGCCGGCCCCGGGCGGCGACACGGAGGCACTACTGCGCGAGCTGCTGGAGGAGGAGACCGAGGACGACGACAGCCATCCCTGCCTCACCGAGCGGCTGCGCGCCGTCGGGGAGCCGGCGCGCCTCCCCCCGGCGGTGCCGGCGACGGCGGGCGAGGCGCTGCTCGGCGCCGCGTTCGCCGAACTCGCCGCGCGGCTGGACGCGGAGTGGCGGGACGCCCAGCGCGAGGCGTGGACGGCGCGCCACGGCCGCCTACGCGACGCCCACGCGCGCCTCGCGACGCTCGAGGCAGACTCCGCGCCCGGCGCGGACGCGCTGTTCGCGCGCGCCGAGCTGCTCGCCACGCTGCGCGGCTCCGACGCTGCGCGGCCGTTCTACCTGGCGGCGCTGGAGGCCGACCCCGCGCACGCGCGCGCCGCGTTCGCGCTGGGCGAGCTCCTGCTGGAGGACGGCGACGACGCGGGGGCGGCCCTCCTCGAGCGCGCGGCCGAGGGCCCACCGAACGTCGCCGAGGAGGCCTGCGAGCTGCTGGCCGACCTCTACGAGGAGCGCGGGCAGGAATCGGCGGCGGCGCGCTGGCGCACGCGCGGAGACCAGGCGCGCGGGCTGGCCCGCGCCCGCGCGCGCGAGCGCGACGCCGTCAGCGCGCTCGACCGGTTCGTGCCGCACGAGGTGGAAGGCCCGGCGCTCGACGCGGTACGCGCCGCCGTCGCCTCCGAGCCCGATGTGCGCGAGGCGTTTCTCGCCGCGCGCCTGCTCTTCCACTCGGAGGGGCGCCCGCTCGTCCTCGCGGTCGGGGCCAGCGGGAGCTCGGGGGACGTGCTGTGCGACCGCGTGCGGCGCGCCGTCGCGCTGCCGGCCGGCGCCGCGGTGGTGGTGCTCGGTCGCGAGCCGCGCGCGCTGCGCGACGCGCTCGCCGCGGTCCCAGGCGCCGCGCTGCTGTAGCGCGCCGTCAGCCGCCCGCCGGCGGCTCCCCCGCCCTGGCGCGCCGCAGCAGCGCCCGCACGCCGTCCCCGGTCACCGCCCGCGGGTTCGGGTACGGCCGCGCGGCCGCCAGCGCCACCGCGCGCCGGAGGTCGTCCTCGCGCAGGCCGAGCGCGCGCTGCG
>NZ_JARGEK010000212.1 GCF_029211165.1 Roseisolibacter sp. H3M3-2 | reverse complement strand
GTGGCGCCTCGCCCGCGGGCGGCGCACCCTCGGCGCGCACCGCGGCCGCGAGCGCGGCCAGCCGCGCCCCGCCGGCGCGCGCGCGCACGAAGTCCCTGCGGTCCATCGGCTCCTCCGGAGGTGCGGGGTCAGGGCCGGCGCAGCAGGCGCCACCCGAGCGGCGCCAGCGCCGCGCGCTCCCTCACGTTCTCCCCGGAGACGGCGTCCGTCCAGTCGCCCGGCGGGATCGGCGCGGCGCCGGCGGCGTCCCCGGCGTTGAAGGCGGCGACCACCTCGTCGGGCGCGCCCGGCTCGCCGCGCGCCCACGCCAGCACCGCCCCCTCGGCGGACAGCAGCCGGAGCGCCGGCGCGCGCAGCCCGGGGAGCGCCCGCCGCAGCGCCCCCAGCCGGCGGTAGTGGGCGAACATGGCGGCGTCGCACCGCCCCCACTGCACCGGGAACCGGTTCTCCTCGCGCGTCCCGCCCCCGCCGGCGCCCAGGAACCCGCACTCGTCGCCCTGGAAGGTGACGGGGACGCCGGGGAGCGCGTAGAGCATCGCCGACGCCAGCCGCTGCCGCGCCAGCGCCGCCGGCGGCGCGACGTCGCCCAGCCCGCCGCCCCCGAGCTTGGTGAGCAGCCGCGCGTTGTCGTGGGTGGCGATCACGTTGAACGCCATCGCCGCCGACGCCTCGGGGTACTCGGCGAGCACGCGTGACAGCGCCGCCGCAGCGTCGCGCGCCGCGAGGTCCCCGCGCGCGAAGCGCTCGACCACGTCCTGGCCGACCGCGTAGTTCATGAGCGCGTCGAACCGGTCGCCCCGCACCCACTCCGGCGCGCGCCGCCAGCTCTCCCCCACCAGGTAGGCGTCCGGGTCGCGCGCCTTCACCGCGCGCCGCACCTCGGCGAGGAACGCGGGGCCGTCGATGACCTCCTCGGGCACGTCCACGCGGAGCCCTGCGAAGCCGAACGCCTGCCATCGTTCCACCGTCGCCAGCAGGTCCGCGCGCACCGCCGGTCGCGCGACGTCGAGCTTCGGGAGCGCGCCCGCACCGGCGAAGGTGTCGTAGTGCGCGGCGTTCCCCACCCGCACCGACTCCGGCGCGACGCGGAAGCGGAACCACGTCCACGTCGGGCTCGTGGCGCCGCGCGCCGCCGCGTCGCGGAACGCGGGGTGCCCGACGCCGACGTGGTTCGGCACGAAGTCCCACAACACGCGCATCCCGCGCGCCCGCGCGGCGTCGAGCAGCGCGCGCAGCGTGGCCGTGTCGCCCAGTGCCGGGTCGACCGCGCGGTGGTCCCAGACGTCGTAGCCGTGCGCCGAGCCGGCCAGGAAGAACGGGTTCAGGTAGAGCAGCGTGACGCCGAGCGAGTCGAGGTGGCCGAGGCGGTCGATCACCCCGCGCAGGTCGCCGCCGTAATACTGATGGCAGCAGTGCCGCGCGGTCGGCGGCGCGTCCCACGCCGAGCGCTCGGGCGGCGCGCCGCGGAAGGCGGAGTCGAGCAGCGCGTGGTCGTCGGTGGCGAGCGCCAGCGCGTCGTTCGACGGGTCGCCGTTGGCGAAGCGCTCGGGGAAGACCTGGTAGCCCACCGCGTCGCCCACCCATTCCACGGCGCGGAAGGGCGCGGGGGGCGCGGCGTGGGGGCCGTGCGTGCGGGTGCGCCCCGCGTCGTCGGTCACGACGATCGTCCAGCGGGTGGTCCCCTCGGGCAGGGTGGCGCGCCAGACCTCGCGGCCGTCGTGCGCGAGCTGGCGGTGCATGGCGTGTTCGGCGCCGTCGGCGCGCAGCGTGGCCGAGCGGACGCGCCCCGCGTTGGCGGCGAAGCGCACCGACAGCCGCCCGCCGGCCGCCGAGACGTGCGCCGGGTCGGCCGGGTCGTGCGCGAGGCCGACGCCCGGCGGGAGCGGGGGCGCCCCCAGCTCGACCACCGCGTTGCGCCCGCCGTGTCCGTCCGGGGCGCAGGCGGCGGTGCTCCCCACGCGGCGCGCGCGCGACGGATCGCCCCAGGTGGCGTCGTCGCACATGTCGGCGACCCAGGCGCCGTTGACGTGCAGCTTGAACTCGTGGCGCCCCGCCGCCGGGACGCGCACGCTCCAGCTCCCGTCGGGCGCGCGGACGAGCGGCGTCGCGGTCGTGCTCCACCCGTTGAAGCTCCCCGGCAGCGCGGCCGAGACGACGGGCGGCGCGCCCGGCGGGGGGACGAGGCGGAACTCGAGGGCGGGGGGCGGTGCCGGCGGCGACCGCCGCGCGCAGGCGGCGACCCCCAGCACTAGCAGCGCCCGCCGCACCGGCGCGCCTAGTGGCCGCCGACGCGCGCCGGGATCCCGTGGGCGCGCGCCGCCGCCCCGCTGCGCACGAACAGCACCGTCACCGCCGCGCACAGCAGCAGCGCGCCAGCCAGCCGGATCACGTTCGCCGGGTTCCCGCCGAGCAGCGAGTCGTAGTAGAGCGGGAGGGTGAAGATCTGGATCATCATCGGGATCACGATGAACATGTTGAAGATCCCCATGTAGACCCCGACCCGCTCGGGCGGGATGGAGCCGGCGAGCATGACGTACGGGTTCCCCATGATGCTCGCCCACGCCACACCGACGCCGAGCATCGGCACGAAGAGCAGCGCGCGGCTGTCGATGGTCGGGATCCACAGCATCGCGAGGCCCGCGGCGGTGAGGCTGAGCGCGTGCGTGACCTTGGGGCCGAGGCGGCGGGTGAGCGGCACCATCGCGAACGCGGCCACGAAGGCGACGAAGTTGTAGAAGCCGCCTATCTGCCCGTTCACCAGCCCCGCCTCGCGGAACCCGGCCGACCCGGCGTCGTTGGTGTCGAACAGCGTCCGCGCGATGGCGAGCACGATGTACTGCCAGTAGCAGAACATCGCGTACCACTGGAACAGCTTCATGACGGCGAGCTGCTTCATCGTCGTCGGCATCTGCCGCATCGCCTCGGCGACCTCGCGCAGCGCGGCGCCCATCCCGCGCGGCAGCGCCTCGATGCGCGCGCGCTCGTCCGCCGTCAGCGGCAGCTCGGGGGTCGTGCGCACGGTCCACCAGATCGACGACAGCGAGAAGAAGGCGCCGATGAGGAAGGCGCCGACCGTGACGTACGGGATCCCGCGCCCGTTCACCAGGTCGCGGTTCAGCCCCAGCACCACGAGGATCGACGGCGTGAGGTACGACAGCGTCTGGCCGAGCCCCGTGAACGCGCTCTGCGTGAGGAAGCCGATCGAGTGCTGCGACCGGTCGAGGCGGTCGCTCACGAAGGCGCGGTACGGCTCCATCGTGACGTTGTTGCCGGCGTCGAGGATCCAGAGCAGCCCGGCGGCGGCCCACAGCGCGGGGCTGTACGGCATGAACAGGAGCGCCACGCTGCACAGCACCGCGCCGGTCAGGAAGTACGGCGTGCGGCGGCCGCGCGGCGAGAGCGTGCGGTCGCTCATCGCGCCGACGATCGGCTGCACGATGAGCCCCGTCATCGGGCCGGCGAGCCAGAGCAGCGGGAGGCTGGCCTCGTCGGCGCCCAGGTAGCGGTAGATCGGGCTCATGTTGCTCTGCTGCAGCCCGAAGCTGTACTGGATGCCGAAGAACCCCACGTTCATGTTGACGATCTGCCAGAAGGAGAGCGTCGGCTTGCGCGGGGCGGGCGGCGCGCCGGCGGGGGGCGCGGCGGCGGGCGCGGGGGTGGCCATGGCGGCGAAGATACCGGCCCTGCACCTTTCCGCCACCATGGCCGCGGACCTCCACGCCCGGGCGGTGGCCCTGCTGCGCGCCCTCTGCGGCCCGCACGGGATCCACGCCTCCCTCGCCGAGACGGCGAACTACCGCGCCGTCTTCACACGCGACGCGGTCGTCGCCGGGGTGGCGGGGCTCCTGCTGGGCGACGACGTGGTGGCGGCCGGGCTGGCGCGCACCCTCGAGCGCCTGCGCGCCCTCCAGGGCCCCGAGGGGCAGCTCGCCTCCAACTTCGAGCCGCGCGACGGGGGCGCGCCGCACGTCAGCTTCGGCTCCCTCGTCCCGCGCGTCGACGCGGTGACGTGGTACCTGGTCGGCGTGGCGCTGGCCGCGCGCGCGGGCGTCGTCGACGCGGCCGACCACGCCGACTCGGCGCGCGCGGCGGTGCGGCTGCTCGACGCGCTGGAGTACAACGGGCGCGACCTCGTGTACGTCCCGGCGGGGGGCAACTGGGCCGACGAGTACGTCTACGAGGGGTACATCCTCTACGACCAGGTGCTGCGCGCCTGGGCGCTGCGGCTGCTCGCCGGCACGTACGGCGAGGCGCGCTGGGAGGAGAAGGCCGCCCGCATCGGCGCCGCGATCGACGCGCGCTACTGGCCGGCGCGCGCCGAGGGGGCGCCGCGCGACGGACCATCGCGCGACGGGCACCCCGTGGCCGCCTTCTCGCCGGTGCGCACGTGCGAGGCCTTCGACCTCGCGGCCTGCGCGCTGCTCGGCGCGTCGGGCGTCGCGCCCGCCAGCGCGGCGGCGGCGCTCGACTGGGCAGACGCGCACTTCGGGCGGCGCGGCGCGCTGGCGCCGGCCTTCCACCCGGTGATCGACGAGGCGCACCCGGACTGGCCGGCGCTCGCCCGCTACCACCTGTTCGGCTTCCGCAACCGCCCGCACGAGTACCACAACGGCGGGATCTGGCCGGTGTGGCTCGGCTGGCAGGCGCTGGCGCTCGCCGCCACGGGACGGGACGACGCGCTGGCGCGGCTGCGCGCCTCGGCCGCCGCCGCGCTCGACGTGCCGGCGTTCGACTTCCAGGAGTACCTGCACGGCGTCACCGGCGAGCCGCTCGGCACGCCGCGCATGGCCTACAGCGCGACCGGCGTCGTGCTGCTGGCGGCGGCCGGGACGCCCGCGCAGCGCGAGGTGCTGGGTGGCTGACGCATCGCTGAACCCGGACCGCGCGCTCCACCAGCCCGAGTTCGACGCGCTCGCGGTCACGCTGGCGGACGTGCTGGCGCGCGACTTCGGCGTCCCCGCGCGCGGACGCTGCGTGGTGGGGATCGCCGGCGAGTCGGGGAGCGGCAAGTCGGTGACCGCCACCACCCTCGCGCGCGTGCTCGGGACGCGCGGCGTCGCGGCGGCGGTGCTGTACCAGGACGACTACTTCCGCCGCCCCCCGCGCGTGAACCACGCCGCGCGCCTCGCGGACCTGGCGGCGGTCGGGCCGCACGAGGTGAACCTGCTGCTGCTCGCCGAGCAGGTCGCCGCCTTCCGCGCCGGCGCCGACGCGGTGGAGGGGCCGCTGGTCGACTACGCCAACGACCGCTTCCTCACGCAGCGCCACGCGCTGGCGGGGCGGTCGGTGCTGATCGTGGAGGGAACGTACGCGCTCCACCTCGACGACCTCGACGTGCGCGTGTTCCTCGAGGCGACGCACCTCGACACCGCCGAGCGCCGCGCCGCCCGCGCGCGCGACCACCACGAGCCGATCATCGACGTCATCCTCGACATCGAGCACCGGATCATCGCGCGGCAGGCGGAGCGCGCGCACGTGGTGGTCGACCGCGAATTCCGCGTCGTGCGGCGGCCGTAGGATAGGGCGCTGCGGGCTGCGGGCTGCGGGGCGCGAACGAGTCCGCAGCCAGCAGCCCGCAGCCCGCAGTGCTCCGCCACGGAGGGAACCCGCGCGGCGCCGCCGCACGTTCCGCCGGCGTGTCCTCCCTACCCCCGGAGCGCCTCGCGGCGCTGAACGCGCTGCCCCTCGACTCGACGCGCGACGTCGTGCTGTACTGGCAGACGATGGCGCGGCGCACCCGCTACAACTTCGCGCTCCAGCACGCCGTCGAGACCGCGCGCGCGCTCGGCCGGCCGCTGGTGGTGCTGGAGGCGCTGCGCGCGGGGTACCCGTGGGCGAGCGCGCGGCTGCACCGGTTCGCGATCGACGGGATGGCCGACGACGCGGCTGCGTACGCGCGCGCCGGCGTCGCCCACCACGCGTACGTCGAGCCCGAGCCGGGCGCGGGGCGGGGGCTGCTCGAGACGCTGGCGCGGCGCGCGTGCGTGGTGGTGACCGACGAGTTCCCCGAGTTCTTCCTGCCGCGCATGCTCGCGGCGGCGGGGCGCCGGCTGGCGGCGCTCGGCGTGCGGCTGGAGGCGGTCGACGGCAACGGGCTGCTCCCGATGCGCGCCGCCGAGCGCGCGTGGCCCACCGCGCCGCACTTCCGGCGCATGCTGCAGAAGCGCCTCCCCGAGCACCTGACCTGGTTCCCGGCGGAGGACGCCCTCGCCGGCGCGCGCGCGCTGCCGCCGCTCCCCGACGAGGCGCGCGCGTGGCTCGACGGCGTGCGGGCGCTGTGGCCCGACGCGGCGGCGGCGCTGCTCGCCGCGGTCACGCCCGAGGGCGCGCGCGCGCTGGCGGCGCTGCCGATCGACCACGACGTCCCGCCGGTCGCGTTCCGCGGCGGCGCGCGCGAGGGTGACGCGGTGCTGCGCGGCTTCGTGGAGCGGAAGCTCGGGAGCTACAAGGCGCGCCGCAACGAGGCCGAGGACCCGAGCAACAGCGGGCTGTCGCCGTACCTGCACTGGGGCTTCGTCTCGGCACACGCCGTGTTCGCGGCCGTCGCCGAGCGCGAGGACTGGACGCTCGACCGCCTCGCGCCGCGGCCCAACGGCAAGCGCGAGGGGTGGTGGGGGATGGGCCCGGACGCCGAGGCGTTCCTCGACGAGGTGGTCACGTGGCGCGAGCTGTCGTACAACACCGCGCACCACGTCGAGGGGCACGACACGTACGCGTCGCTCCCCGAGTGGGCGCGCGCCACGCTCGCGGCGCACCGCGCGGACCCGCGCGCCGAGCTGTTCGCGCGCGACGCGCTGGAGGCCGGCGCGACCTACGACGCGCTCTGGAACGCGACGCAGGGGCAGCTGCGCGCCGACGGCCGCATCCACAACTACCTGCGGATGCTGTGGGGGAAGAAGTTCCTCGAGTGGACCGCCGATCCCGAGGAGGCGCTCGCGCACATGCTCCACCTTAACAACCGGTGGGCGCTCGACGGGCGGAACCCCAACTCCACGAGCGGGATCACCTGGGTGCTCGGGCGCTACGACCACGCGTGGCAGGAGCGCCCCGTGATCGGCAAGGTGCGGCCGATGTCGAGCGTCGCCACGGCGCGGAAGATCCGCGTCGACGGGTACGTGCGGCGCTACGGCGGCCGCGGCGCGCCGGGGTAGGAGCGCGGGGTCAGCGCCCGGCGGCGCCCCTGCGCGCCTTCCAGAGGGCCAGCACCTCGGCCTCGCGCTCGGCGGTGATCCCCGCCTTCAGCGTCGCCTGCCGCTCGGGCGTCTGCGCGTGGTAGTAGTCGAGCGTGTCCTTCGCCGTCACCGCCAGCGGGCGGAAGGTCAGCCCGAGCGCGATCTCGCGCGACAGGTCGAAGCGCGCGAAGCCGGCGCGGTTGCCGCGCGCCGCCTGCCACACCGGCATCTCGGCGTAGCCGCGCACCTTGTGCTGGTCGAGGAAGTCGGTGTCCACCCAGGTGAACTGCGCCTCCGAGGTCGTCGCCGCCTTGATCCCGTGCAGGAACTCGGCGAACGAGCGCGGGTTGCGCGGCCCGACGCCGCTGTAGACGCCCGTCGCGTCCCCCTCGGCGAGGCGCACCAGCCACTCGGAGAGGTCGCGCGCGTCGATCACCTGCACCGGGTCGCTCCCGTCGCCCGGCGCGAGCACCTCGCCGCCGCGCTCGATGCGCACCGGCCAGTAGGTGAAGCGGTCGGTGAGGTCGCCGGGGCCGACGATCAGCCCGGGGCGCACGATCAGCGCACGCCCGGGGAAGTGCTGCTGCGCCGCCTTCTCGGCGAGGGCTTTGGCGAGGCCGTACGGCAGCGGCTTCCCCGCCTCGACCGGCGTGTTCTCGCGCGTGAACACCGGCGCGTCGACCGTCATCGGGACGCGGCTGGTGTCGCTGTACACCGAGCGCGTCGAGACGAAGAAGTAGCGCTTCACGCGCGGCGCCAGCAGCTTCGCCGACCGCTCGACCCACGTCGGGTCGGTGGCCGAGTTGTCGATCACGACGTCCCAGTCGCGCCCCTCCAGCGACTTCAGGTCGGAGGCGCGGTCGCCCTGCAGCTTCTCGACGCCGGGGAAGAGCCCCGGGTTGGTCCTGCCGCGGTTGAACAGCGTGACCGTGTGGCCGCGGTCGAGCGCGTACTGCACCTGGTACGGGCCGATGAACCCCGTGCCGCCGAGGATCAGGATGCGGCGCGGCGCGCGGCGCGTGCGCACGAGCACGTCCGGGCCGCGTGCGGGGGCGAGGGCGCGCGCGACGC
>NZ_JARGEK010000211.1 GCF_029211165.1 Roseisolibacter sp. H3M3-2 | reverse complement strand
GAGGCGCCCCCGCCCGCCGGCGCGTTCGTCGTCGAGCTGGCGCCGGCGTCGGCCGGGCGCCGCGAGGCGCCGGCCCCCGTTCCCGCGGCGCCCGAGCCGGCGCCCGCCGCGCCCACCGCCTCCCCCCCCGACGACGCCGGCCTCCGCCTCCCGTTCCAGGCGGTGCTCGGCTTCTGGGCGGCGATCGCGCTCGTGTGGTGCCTACAGGTGCTGCTCATGGGGCTCGGCGGCGCCGTGCCGCTCGACGAGTGGCGCAACTACGCCGTGCAGTTCGTCGGCGCGATGACGTGGGCGGCCCTCACGCCGGCGGTGCTCTGGCTGGCGCGCCGCGTCCACCTGTCGCGCGACCGCTGGGCCGGCCCGCTCGCGCTGCACCTCGCCGCCTGCGCCGCGATCGCCGTCGGGCGCCACGTGCTGGTGCGGCGCCTCGTGTTCGGCGACGCCGCGCCGCTGTTCACCATCGGGACCGTCTTCCCGATGACGCTGAGCGCCGTCATCTACGCCGCGCTGGTCGCCTGGTCGCACGCCCGCGACTTCGCGCGCTGGCACCGCGAGCGCGCCGTCGCCACGCTGCGCCTGGAGGCGGACCTCGAGCGCACGCGCGTGCGCAGCGTCGCCGTCGAGCTGCGCCCCGAGTTCGTGGCCGGCGTCCTCACCGGCGCCGCCGACGTCGCCGTCGCGCACCCCGACCGCGCCGAGGCGGTGGTCGAGCGCCTGGCCGACCTGCTGCGCACCCTGCTCGACGAGTCGCGCGCCCAGCGCGCGCCGACGGTGCGCGAGGAGCTCGCGCTGCTGGAGCAGTCGCTCGCCCTCCTCTCGCTCACCGGCGGGCGCGCGGTGCGGCTGCGCAGCGACGTGCCCCCCGACCTGCCCGGCGCCACGCTCGCCGCCGGCGCCCTGCGCCGCGTCCTCGACGTCGCCTCGGCGCGCGCGGCCCGCGGCGACGCGCCCGCGTTCGAGGTGCGCGTGACCGTCACCGCCGGCGCTTCCGACGCCGCCAACGTCTCGGGGGGCGTGGTGCGCGTGACGCGCACCGGCCCGTGGCTCGTGGCCCGCGTCGCCGCCGCCGAGTCGGCCGGCGGCGGCGCGCTGGCCGCCGCCTCCTGACCCCGCTCCTCTCCCGCCGCACCCCGCCGCCATGCCGATCCGAGTCCTGCTGGCCGACGACGAGCCGCTCGCCCGACGCCGCCTGCTCCGCTTCCTGCGCGCCGAGACCGACGCCGACGTCGTCGCCGAGTGCGCGAGCGGCACGGAGGCGGTGCGGCTGCTGCGCACCGAGCCGGTGGACCTCGCGCTGCTCGACGTGCAGATGCCCGACCTCGACGGCTTCGGCGTGATCGCCGAGGTGGGGGCCGAGCGCATGCCGCCGGTCATCTTCGTGACCGCGTACGACGCCTACGCGCTGCGCGCCTTCGAGGTCCACGCGCTCGACTACCTGCTCAAGCCCGTGACCGCCGACCGCTTCCGCGAGGCGTTCACCCGCGCGCGCGACCACCTCGACCGGCAGAGCACCGCGACCATGGGGCGCCGCCTCAAGGCGATGCTCGCCACCGTGCTGTCGGGCGAGGGGGGCGACGACGGGATGGCCGCCGCCGGCGTCGGCGGGCCGCCCGAGCGCACGCGCTACGCCGACCGCCTCACCATCAAGGCCAACGGGCGCGTCTTCTTCGTGCGCGTCACCGACGTCGACTGGTTCGAGGCGCACGGCAACTACGTGCGCGTCCACGTCGGCACCACCACGCACCTGATCCGCGAGGCGCTGAGCGTCGTCGAGGCGTCGCTCTCCCCCGACCGCTTCGCGCGCATCCACCGCAGCACGATCGTGAACATCGACCGCATCCGCGAGCTGCAGCCGTGGTTCGCGGGCGACTACATCGTGCTGCTGAAGGACGGGACGCAGCTGAAGCTCTCGCGCACCTACCGGGACCAGCTGCAGGTCCGGCTCCACGCGCTGAGCTAACGCTTCGGGCTGCGGGCTGCGGGCTGCGGGTTCAGATCCGCAGTCCGCAGCCCGCAGTGGTTCACCGGGAGGCGGCCCGGCGCGCCGGAGGCGGCGACTGCCACAGCACGTGCGTGATCATCCACTTCCCGTCGAACTTCCCCATCAGCAGGTAGTCCGTCCCCCACCACGCGGTCACCTTCGTGGCCGCCGTCTGGTCGAGCACGTCCATCACCTCGACCTTCTTCGGCCACTTGGGGTCGGGCGCCTTGCCGGACGCCTTCACGCGCGCCGAGAACGCGTGGAACTGCGGCCACGTCATCTGCTGCCCGGGGTTGTACGCCGCGGCGTCGCGCGACCGGCCGAAGCCGTACTTGTAGACCTCCGGGCGGATCGACCGCACGTGCTTCGTCGAGTCCCCCTCGTAGAAGCCGTCGAGGTAGTCGACCGAGGCCTGGCGCACGGCGGCGCTGTCGGCGGCGGTCTGCGCGCCCAGCGGGGCGGCGGCGAGGGCGGAGAGCAGGAGGAGGCGGCGCATCGGGGCGGGGAAGGGGGTCGGCCCTACCCTACCTCCCCCGCCCGCGGGCGGTGACGCCGCGCCCGTTCACCTTCCGTCACTTCTTCCGACGGCTCGCCTCGTACGCCGCGACGAACGCCGCCGGCGGCGTCGCCGCGACCACCCGCGCCACCGCCTCGGGCACCAGGTCGTCCCATCGCTTGAAGCGGAGGCACGACTTCCCGAGGTCGAGCTTCTTCCCGGCCGCCGCGTACGCGTCGCGCAGCGCGCCCTCCTCCGCGCCGCCCGGGGCGACCCCCATCAGGTACAGCGAGACGTACTGCTTCTGCGACGCCAGCGCCGCGTAGCACAGCGGCTGCCCGTTGTACGTGTCCGGGTAGTCGGCCAGCGGGATCCCCCAGCAGATCATCCCGAAGCTCATCATCTCGCGGTACCCCGCCGGGAGGTGCGCCCGCACCAGGTCGCGCGCCGCCCCCACCAGGGCGCGCCGCTCCGCGGGGAGCTCGGCCAGGTACTCGTCCGCCGTCGTCGCCGCGCTGCGCGCCATCGCCGTCCCCCGCGGTTCAGGTCAGGAGGCCCTGCAGGATCGAGAGCCCGAAGTACGCCACGATCGGCGTGATGTCGATCATCCCGATCGTCGGGATCACGCGGCGCAGCGGCGCCAGCATCCACTCCGTCAGCACGAACGCCCACCGGATCCACGGCGAGTACGGCGACAGGCGGAACCAGCTCGAGATCACGCGCGCGAACAGCGCCAGCCGCAGCACCGCGAACGTCCACGTGACCACCAGCACGTAGGCGCCGCGCGGCCCCGCCTGCAGCGCGTACGACGCGCGCGCCACCTCCTCGCGCACGTAGCCGAGCAGCGACAGCAGCACGATCCCGGTCACCACCACCGCGGCGAGCGTCCACAGCGGCGCGTGCGCCGGCTGCCCCCCCGCGCGCACCACGCGCCGCTCCATCGGCGCGAACAGCGGGTCGACGCGCCCGCGCACCAGCCGCGCCACGCCGCTGAACGGCGAGATGCGCCGCGTCCGCACCGCCCAGCTCAGCGCCGCCGCGCCCCCCACCGCCACCGCGGCGGCCAGCAGCACCGCGCGCAGCACGGCCAGCACCGCGCCGGTGGTCACGTACACCGTCTCCACTCGCGCCCCTCCTCTCTCAGAGCCCCGTCGGCTCGCCGACGAACGACCAGGGGAGCCCGAGCCGCTCCTCCAGCAGCGCGCCCAGCGCCTGCACGCCGAGCGTCTCGGTGGCGTAGTGCCCCGCGTAGATCACGACGATCCCGCGCTCCGCCGCCTCCACCGCCGTGTGGTGCGGCCCCTCGCCCACCACCAGCGTGTCGATCCCGCGCTCCGTCGCCTCGCGCAGCGTGTCGGTCGACGCGCCGGCGCCGGTGCACAGCCCCCAGCGGCGCGTGCGCCGCCCCGGCGCGATCGGCGTGTGCACGGCCGCGTGCCCATGCCGCGCGGCGAACCGCGCCGCGCGCGCCGCCAGCGCCGCCGTCTCGACGTCGGCCGCGCCGGTCAGCCCCACCTCGAGCGTCTTGTGGCGCGCGAACCCGCCGTCCGGCACCAGCTCCAGCAGCGCCGCCAGCCGCGCGTTGTTCCCGAGCGTCGGGTGCACGTCGAGCGGCAGGTGCGAGCCGTACACCGCGATCCCGTGCGCCAGCAGGAGCCGCACCCGCTCGTACGCCGGCCCGACGAACGGCTGCGCGCCGTTCCAGAACATCCCGTGGTGCACCACCAGCAGGTCGGCCCCCGCCGCCGCGGCCTGCTCGATCGCCGCGCGCGAGAAGTCGACCGCCGCCGCCACGCGCGTCACGCGCCCCGCGTTCGCGAACTGCAGCCCGTTCAGCGCCCCGCCGTAGTCCGGCACCTCCGCCGTGCGCAGCGCGCCGTCGAGCAGCGCCACGACCGCGTCGAGCGCCGCGCCCGTGCCGCGCTCGCTCACGGGTTGGCCTTCGTCGTCTCGGCCCACCCCGGGGCGTCGCCGAGCGGCTTGAGCGTCCCGGCCTCGATCGCCACGCGCGCCGAGTCGAGCGCGGCGCGCGTCGCCGCCGGCACGCGGTCGGCCAGCCGCGGGTTGAGCACGAGCTGCACGACCCCCGACTTCATCCCCAGGTCCACGACGCGCGGCGTGAACGTGCCGGCCTTCACCTCGCGCGCCACGGCCATGAACGCGCGCGGCAGGTCGATGACCACGGAGCCGAGCACCACGTCCGGGGCGACGCCGTTCTGGTCGGAGTTGGCGCCGAAGGCGTAGATGCCGCGCTCGCGCGCTGCCTGGAAGATCCCCAGCCCCGCCGCGTCGGCGTTCTGGAACACCACGTCCGCGCCCTGCCCGATCTGGGCGAGCGCCTGCTCCTTCCCGGCGCTCACGTCGTCCCAGTTGCCGACGTACGACGTCAGCACGCGCACCGTCGGGTTGGTCGCCTTCGCGCCTGCCTCGAAGGCGGCGAAGCTCGCCCGCACCGGCGGCAGCTCGGTCCCGCCGATGCTCCCGACGACGCCGGTCTTGGTCATCCGCCCCGCCAGCATCCCCGCGAGGTAGCTCGCCTCCTCGAAGGCGAACGTCATCCCGGCCACGTTAGCGCCCGTCGTGTTCCCCGACGTCGTCACGTAGACCGTCTTCGGATGGCTCGGCGCCACCCGCAGCGCGGCGTCCTGGAACTCGAAGCCGTGCCCGAACACCAGCGTGTACCCCTGCGCGCCGTACTGCCGGAAGTTCTCCTCGAACTCGGCGGGGGTCTTCGTCTGGATGTGGCTGATCTGCGCGCCCAGGCTGTCGCGGATCGCCTTGAGCCCGTTGTAGGCGCCGGCGTTCCACGACTGGTCCGAGATCGGCCCCGGCGTCAGCAGCGCCACCCGGAACGCCGGCTCGCCGCCCGTGGCACCGGCCCCGGCCTTGGTCTCCCCGCCCGCACAGGCCGCCAGCGCGACGATGTGGACAAGTGGGGATAACCGGCGCCAGGCTCCGGTGGAAAACGTGCAAGTACGCATGGTGTAACGACTTACAGTGATGTGGACAACTTCCGCGGTCGCGTGGAGAACGTGCGGTCAGTCCAGGCGGGTCCCGAGCAGCTCCAGCACGCGCTCGAAGTCGTCCGCCGAATAGAAGGCGATCCGGATCTCCCCCTTGTCGGCCTCGCGCAGCGCGATCGCGACGTCGGTCCCGAGCTGCCGCCGGAGCTGGTCCTCGATCCGCCGCACCTCGGCCGAGCGCGTGTCGGGCTCGGCTTTCGGCTCCGGACGCGCCGGCCGCCCGACCCCTTCCCGCACCCGCCGCTCGACCTCGCGCACGCTGAGCCCGTTCGCCACGATCTCGCGGGCCAGGTCGAGGATGGCGTGCTCGCGCCCGAGCGCCAGCAGGGGACGCGCGTGCCCCGCGCTCAGCGACCCGTCCGACACCAGCCGCCGCACGGTCCCCGGCAGCCCGAGCAGCCGCAGGCAGTTCGCGATGGTCGTCCGATCCTTCCCGACGACCTCGGCGATCTGCTGCTGCGTCAGCCCGAACTCGTCCGCCAGCCGCTGGTACCCCTCGGCTTCCTCGATGGGGTTGAGGTCGGCCCGCTGGAGGTTCTCGACCATCGCCAGCGTCAGCAGCGTCTGGTCGTCGATCTCCTTCACGATGGCCGGGATCTCCGCCCACCCCAGCCGCGTCGCCGCCCGCAGCCGCCGCTCGCCGGCGATGAGCTCGTAGCCCTGCCCGTCGCGCACCTTCCGCACGGTCACCGGTTGCAGCAGCCCGGTCGCCCGCAGGCTCGCCTCCAGGTCCGCCAGATCCTCGGGGCGGAACTCCTTGCGCGGCTGGTACGGGTTGGGCCGGATCTGGCCGATCGCCAGACTCTTCAGCGCGCTCCGCTCCTCGGGGGTCGGCTCGGCGGCCTGCTTCGAGGCCAGCAGCGCCTCCAGTCCTCGGCCCAGCCGTCGGGGCTGCTTCTCGGGAGCGCTCATGCGGCGGGCTGGGCGGTCGTGGCGGTCGGCGTGCGTGCGATCAGCTCCTGCGCCACCTGCAGGTACGCCTGCGCGCCGATGCTCTGCACGTCGTACACGATGATGGGCTTCCCGAAGCTCGGCGCCTCCGCCAAGCGCACGTTCCGGGGGATCACGCTCTGGAACACCTTCCCCCCGAAGTACTCGCGGGCGTCGGCCGCCACCTGCCGCGACAGGTTCAGCCGGTTGTCGAACATGGTCAGCAGCACCCCGTCGATCGCCAGCCGCGGGTTCACCCCCTGCTGGACCAGGTGCACCGTGTTCAGCAGCTGCGACAGCCCCTCCAGCGCGTAGTACTCGCACTGCACGGGGATCAGCAGCGCGTCGGCGGCCGCCAGCATGTTCAGCGTGATCAGCCCCAGCGACGGCGGGCAGTCGATCAGCACGTAGTCGTACCGGTCGAGCACGGGGGCGAGCGCCTGCCGCATCAGCTCGCTCCGGCTCTCCCGGTCCACCAGCTGCACCTCGGCGCCCGCCAGGTCCGGCGTCGCCGGCAGCACGTCGAGGTGCCGGAACTGCACCCCGCGGTGCAGCGCCTCGTCCACCGTCGCCTCGCCGATCAGCACGTCGTACAGCGTCGTGCCCAGAGACTCGCGGTCGATCCCGATCCCGCTCGTCGCGTTCCCCTGCGGGTCGCCGTCCACCAGCAGCGTCCGCTGCTCGGCGACCGCCAGCGAGGCGGCGAGGTTGACGGCGGAGGTCGTCTTGCCGACGCCTCCCTTCTGGTTCGCGATGGCGATGACGCGGGTCACGGCGGGGTGCTGCGGAGAGGCGGCGGAGGAGCGCGGGCCGATCGGTGGTACGGGGCGGGGGCGGAAGGTAGTGCCTTCCCGGTCACTTCGCTCGCCCCGGGCGGGGCATCGGGGAGCGGAAATGTGTCACGTGGCACACCCGGCCGGTCGAGCCCGACGTGCCACGTGACACACTGGTCCGTTCAGCGCGGAACCGGCGAGAAGAGGAACCGGGCCGTCACGCTCGCCGAGATCGTCTGCGTCCCTTCGGAGATCGTCGTGTTGCCCGCAGCGTCGCCGACTCGGGCCATCTGCATCTCCGCCATCATCGGCCGCGGACGCGAGGGCTCGACGCCCGAGGTCAGCTCGAGCACCCCGCCCAGCGAGCCGCCGGCCGCGCGTGCGATCGCCTCGGCGTCCGCGCGCGCCCGCTCGACGGCCTTCGCCATCGCCCGCCGGCGCGCCTGCTCAGCCTGCGACGAGTAGAGCGTCAGCGACGCGATCTGGTTGGCCCCCTTCGCCAGCGCGGCGTCGAGCACCGGCCCGACCCGGTCGAGCTGGCGCACCTCGACCACCACGTTGTTCTGCACGTTGTAGCCAGTGATCCGCGTCCGGCGCGTCGCCTGATCGTAGACCTGCTCCGGGTACACGTTGAAGCCCGACGTGCTGATCAGCTCCGCCGGGATCCCGAGCGCCCGGATCGTGTCGAGCACCGCCTTCTGGATGCGCGCGTTGCGCTCCGCCGCCAGCGCCGACGTCGCCGCCTGGGTCTGCACGCCGATCATCACCCGGGCGCGGTCGGGGGTCACCTCCTCCTCGCCGACGGCCGACACGGCGATGCTGCCGGGGGGGCCGCCGGCCGGGAAGGGAGCCGGGGCGGGGGAGGGGGACTGGGCCGCGAGCGGGGCGGCGAGGACGGTGAGTGCCGCGAACGAGAGAAGGCGCATGTGTAAGGAAGGGCAGGAGTGAGGGCGGCCGAACGCCGCGCCCGCCTCCTACCCCGCAACGGGCGTGCGGTCACGCGGAGGGTGCGTGGGGGCGGGGGGCCGCTCGTGCCGGCTGGGCGGCGCGGGGGCGCTCCGGCGGCGGGATGATCGCTGGCGCGATCATAGCGCCGCCTTCGAC
>NZ_JARGEK010000210.1 GCF_029211165.1 Roseisolibacter sp. H3M3-2 | reverse complement strand
CGACGCCGCAGGCGAGGCTCGCGCACAGCCCGAGCGCCACCGCCACCGCCAGCGCGCGCCCGTCGAGCGCCGCCGCCGCCAGGCGCGGCACGTCGGCCGGGATCGCCGCGACGAGCAGCCGCGTCATGACGACCGCCGCCGGCACCGCGACCGCGATCGCGAGCGCGCCGAGGACGAGGTGCTCGACCGCGAGCTGGCGCGCCAGCCGCCCGCGCCCCGCGCCGAGCGCCGAGCGCACCGCCAGCCCGCGCGCGCGCCCGACGCTGCGGGCGAGGACCAGCGTCGCCACGTTCGCGCAGCCGATGAGCAGCAGCACGCCCACCGCGCCGAGCATCAGCAGCAGCGGCCGGCGGTAGTCGTCGCCGAGCGTGCGCGCGAGCGCCGCCACGCGCGCGGCGGGGCGCGTGCCGTCGTCGTCGGGCGCCGCCGGCGGGAGCGTCGCGGTGATCGCGTCCAGCTCGCGTGCCACGCCGGCGGGGGCGGCGTCGGGCCGCAGGCGCGCGACCAGCGTGAGGTACGGGGTGAAGTTGTCGCGCTGCGACGGCTCGAGGCGGAGCGGCACCCAGAAGTCGCGCTCCCCGAGCGCCGCGTCGAGGCTGGCCGGGAGCACGCCCACCACCGTGTGCGGCACGCCGTCGAGCACCAGCGTGCGCCCCACCGCGGCCGGCGACGCGTCGAACGTGCGGCGCCAGAGCGCCTGGCCGAGCATCACGACCGCCGGCGCGCCGGGGCGGTCGTCGTCGGGGGTCAGCACGCGGCCGAGCGCCGGGCGCACGGCGGTCACCGCGCCGAAGGCGCCGCTCACCGCGAGCCCGGGGACGCGCGCCGCGCCGTCGGGCGTCCGCACCGTCGCCTGCCGCTCGGCGACGGCGGCCAGCGCCTGCGGCGCGCGCGCCCGGGCGCCCCAGGCGGCCAGCAGCCCGGGCGACCCGCCGCGCGCCTCGCCGCGCACCGTCGGCTCGAGCGTCACGATGCGCTCGGAGTGGGGGAGCGGGAGCGCGCGCAGCAGCACCGCGTCGACGACCGAGAACATCGCCGTGGTCGCGCCCAGGGCGAGGCCGAGGGTGAGCACGGCGGCGGCGGCGAAGCCGGGCGCGCGGCGCAGCGTGCGCACGCCGTAGGCGAGGTCGTGGCGCACGGCGGAGAGCCACTCCCACCGCGCGAGCCCGGCCTGGCGCGCGCCCTCCTCGGCCATGCACTCGGCGGCCACGACGTCCGGGTCGCCGAAGCGGCGCCGCGCCTCCGCGCGCGCGTCGTCGGGGGAGCGGCCGGCGGCGACCAGCTCCGCCTCGGCCATCGCGAGGTGGAAGCCGATCTCGCGCGCGACGTCGGCCTCGGCGCGTCGGCGCCCGGCGGGGAGGCGGAACGGGGGGCGGCTCACGCGGCCCCCGGCGCGGGGGTGGCGCCGAGCACGCGCCCGAACGTCTCGACGTACTCCTGCCACGCCGAGACCTCGGCGGCCAGCTGGCGGCGGCCGGCGGCGGTGATGCGGTAGAAGCGGGCCTGCCGGTTGTTCTCGGAGAGCCCCCACTCGCTGGCGACGAACCCCTTCCGCTCCAGGCGGTGCAGCGCCGGGTAGAGCGCCCCCTCGCCGATGTCGAGCCGCCCGTCGGTGGTGTCGGCGACCCAGCGGCTGACCGCGTAGCCGTGCTTCGGGCCCCAGGTGAGGGCCTTCAGGACGACGACGTCGAGCGTGCCGCGCACGAACTCCATCCTATCCATCCGCCCCTCCTCCCCTCGAGTTCTGATGGGAGTATCGGGCTGTTCCCCTCAGAACGCAAGGGGAAAAGCAGGAATCGGATGAGACGGATCAGATCTGATCCATCTCATCCGATTCCCGGCTCTTACACAGCCTCCGACAGCGACGTGAAGTTGAAATCGCGCACCTTGAGCGTCGGCATCGACACGTCGCCGCCTGCCTCGGTCCCAGCCAGCCGCTCGGCCGGGCCGATGGCCTCGAGGTTGTTGAGCATGAACAGCGGCGACTCGTTGAAGCGGAAGTTGCGGAGCGCGCGCGTGATCTTCCCGTCCTCGATGAGGAACGTCCCGTCGCGCGTCAGCCCCGTGTAAAGGATCGTGCGCGGGTCCACCTCGCGCAGGTACCAGAGGCGCGTCACCAGCACGCCGCGCGGCGTCGAGGCGATCATCTGCTCGACGCCCGTGTCGCCGCCGGCCATCTTGAGCGACGACGGGGCGCCGGTGGCGGTCTTCCCCTGCTTCTTGGCCCAGAAGCGCGAGTAGTAGAGCGCCTTGAGCGTCCCGTTCTCGATCCACGTCTGCCTGGTCAGGGGCAGCCCGTCGCCATCGAACGGCTGCGCCAGCAGCTGCGCGTCGGTGGGGTCGGAGTAGAGGGTGACGCGCGGGTCGACGATGCGCTCGCCGATCTTGTTGCCGCCCCCCTGCTTCACGAAGGGCGACCGCCCCTCGTCCGACTGGCGGGCGTCGGCGTAGTTGGCGATGAGCTGCACCAGGTCGCCCACCGCCTGCGGCTCGAGGATCACCGTGTAGCGCCCCGGCTCGATCGCCTGCGGGTTGCGCGAGCGGCGCGCCTTCTCGACGGCACGCTCGGCGACGCGGCGCGCGTCGAGCTGCGCGAAGTCGGGGTGGTCGGCGGCCGCCCAGCCGGAGCCGGTGCCGTCGGTGGTGCGGACGGTGAGCGTGTAGTTGGCGTTGGTCGCGCGGTCGTACGCGAACAGCCCCGCCTTGTTGCCGAGGGCGAGCGAGGTCATCCCCGTCACCAGGTAGCCGGCGGCGTGCAGGTCGCCGGCGGCGCGCGACAGCTCGAGCGCGGTGAGCGCGGCCCTCGCGCGGTCGGCGGGGGTGAGCGCGGCGGTGCTCTCGAAGTAGCGCGTGGCGCCGCGGTACTGCTGCGCCGGGAGCGCCGGCATCGCCTCGGGGTCGTCGGGGGCGAGGCGCGCCAGCCGCTCGCTCTGCTCGACGGCGCGGCGGATCGCCTCGTCGGACAGGTCGTTGGTGGTGACGACGGCGTGCTTGGGGCCGAACGACGACTGGATCGCCAGCGCGGCGTCGGTCGTGGCGCCGGCGGTCGACATCTGGTTGGCGGCGAAGCGCGTGTTGCCGCGGTACGACGAGTTGACCTGCACGTCGATCCCGTCGGCCTTCGACAGCTTCACCGCCTTCTCGACGATCGCCTGCGCCTGCTCGCGCGTGACGAGCGCCTGGTCCGCGGCCTCCGCGAGGGGAAGATCGGCGCGCATCAGCTCTTCCTCCCGGTGTTGATGACGTTGACGTTGCGGAAGCGCGCCGGCGGCGAGCCGTGGCTGACCGCGTTGACCTGCGGCGGCTGCCCCTTGCCGTCGAAGAAGCTCCCGCCGAGCCGGTAGCTGCGGCGCCCGCCGATCATGTCCATCGCGTTCCAGAAGTCGGGGGTGCGGATCTGGTAGGCCACGTCCTTGAGCTGGCCGACGATCTTGCCGCCGCGGATCTCGTGGAACACCTGCCCGCCGAACTGCGCGTTGTAGCGCTGCTGGTCGATCGAGAAGGAGCCGTCGCCGACGATGAGGATGCCGCGGTCGGTGGCCGCCACGAGGTCGTCCTGCGACAGGTCGCGCTCCCCCGGCATGAGCGAGACGTTGCACATGCGCTGGAACTGCACCTCGTTCCACCCCTGCGCGTACGAGCAGCCGTGCGAGCGCACGGGGAGGTTCTGCGACTGGTACCACGAGCGCAGCCACGGCGCCTGCTCGCGCGTCGTCTGGTAGTCGTTGAACATCCCGTTTTTCACGATCAGGAAGGTGTCGGGCTTCACGCCGTCGTCGTCCCACCCGACGGTCGAGAGCCCGCCCTCCTGCGAGCGGTCGCCCTGCACGTTCATGAACTCGGGGCCGTACTTCAGCTTCCCGAGCTTGTCCTCGGGCGGGGCGATGAACGACGTCCCGGCGTAGTTGGCCTCGTACCCCATCGCGCGGTCGAGCTCCGTCGGGTGCCCGATGCTCTCGTGGATGGTGAGCCACAGGTTGCCGGGGTCGAGCACGAGGTCGTAGCGCCCGACGTCGACCGGCTTGGCGCCGAGCTTCGCCGACGCCTCCTCGCCCCAGCGCGCGGCGTTGCCGACGAGGTCACTCTCGAGCACGTACTCCCACCCGCGCCCCATCGGCTGCACGACGTTGCCGCGGTTCTGGAAGTCGGTGAAGTCGGCCGAGACGGCGGTGATGGTCATCAGCGGCCAGGAGCGCACGACGTCCTGGCGGATCACCGAGCCGTCGGTGTTGGCGTAGTTGCGCTCGTCCTTCACGAAGAACAGCCCGCTGAAGACGAACTTCACGTTCTTCGCCTTCATCGCGCCGGCGTTGGCGCGCAGCAGCAGGTCGGCCTTCTGCTCGAGCGGGACGTCCCACGGGTCCTGCGTGTAGGCGCCCTTCCAGACGCCGTCGGCCACCGCCGGCGACGGCAGCCACTCGACGGCGCGGTCGCGCGCGACGCGCGTGGCCTTGGCGATGGCGACGGCCTCGCGCGCGGCGCCCGCGGCGCCGTCCTTCGTGAGCTGGCGCGTGGCGGCGAACCCCCACGTGCCGTCGACCAGCGCGCGCACGCCGACGCCGATGGTGTCGGTGTCGACGACGTTCTGGATCTGCTGCTCGCGCGTGAAGACGAAGTTCTGGCGCTGCCGCGAGACGCGCACGTCGGCGTACTGCGCGCCGGCGGCGCGGGCGGCGGCCAGCGCGTCGGCCATGAGGGCGCGCGTGGCCGCGGGGTCCTGGAACGCGTCGAGGGCGCGGGCGCTCGGGGCGGGGGCCGCGGACAGGAGGCGGGGGATGCCGGCGAGCGCGCCGCCGGTGAGGGCGGCGGCGCCGAGCGCGGCCCCGCCCTGCCGGAGGAAGTCGCGACGGGTGGTCATACGCGGGGGGCTGGGGTGAGAGCGGGACGAAGCACTCGGCGGGGGCGGGGCGCCAGGGTGGGGGGCGGGAATTGACGGAGTCCTATCGACGGCGGAGAGCGGGGTACGGCGTAGTTCAGGACAGGGCGAAGAGCGGGGTACGGCGAACAGGGTACGGCGTACGCCGGGGTGCGGCGAACCTGCGAGCTCGTAGCCGGTAGGTTCGCGGTACCCCGTTTTCCGATTCACCCCTTGGTTCGGTTCACCCCGCTCTGCGCGGTACCCTGGGGTTCGCCTCACCCCGCTCTCCGCCGTGCACCGGCACAGGCACCCCTTCGCCGTTGTCGTGCCTCCGCCCGCGGCGTACCTTCGCCGCCCCTCACGACGACGGAGATGCGGATGGGACGCGTGGTGCTCGACATGGCGGTCTCGCTCGACGGCTACGCGTCGGGCCCCGACGGCGGCGACGCCGGCCTGCACGACTGGTACTTCGATCCCGCGCCCGCCGACGTTGCGGTGATCGACGAGCTGCTCGGCGAGATCGGCGCGATGGTGCTGGGGCGGGGGATGCTCGGCGCCGAGCCGGCGGGCTTCGACACGCCGTACCGCGTGCCGCACTTCGTCATGACGCGCACCGCGCGCCCCACGATCGACCGCGGCGGCGTCCCGTTCGCGTTCGTGACGGGCGGCGTCGAGGCGGTGGTCGGCGCGGCGCGGCGGGCCGCCGGCGACCGCGTGGTGTGCGTGGCCGGCGGGCCGACGACCGCGCGCGCGGCGATGGCAGCGGGGCTGGTCGACGTGCTCGACCTGCACGTCGTGTCGCGGGTGCTCGGCGGCGGGCTCCGCCTGTACGACGGGTGGCCGGCGGTGGCGCTGGAGCGGGAACGCGTCGTCGAGTCGGCGGGGGTCACGCACCTGCGCTACCGCGTGGTGCGCTGACCGCGATCGGGACGGCGACCGCCCCGGCCGCGAGCCGGTAGATTCGTCGTACCCCGGCGTTCGCCGTACCCCGCAGTGCGCCGCATCCCGACGTACGCCCCACCCCGTCGTTCATGGGCGCCATCGCCACCGAAGTCGTCGTCATCCTCCTGCTGCTCGTCGTCAACGGCGTGTTCTCGATGTCGGAGCTGGCCGTCATGACGGCGCGCCGCTCCCGCCTCGAGCACCGCGCCGAGGAGGGGGACGCCGGCGCCCGCGCCGCGCTCGACCTGGCGTCGCACCCGACGGCCTTCCTGTCGACGGTGCAGGTGGGGATCACCCTCGTCGGCGTGCTGGCCGGCGCGTTCGGCGGCGCCGGGATCTCCGAGGTGCTCGCCGAGTCGCTGCGCGGCGTCGCCTGGCTGGCGCCGTACGCCGAGTCGGTGGCGTTCGCGCTCGTGGTGGCGGTCATCACGTACCTCTCGCTGATCGTCGGCGAGCTGGTGCCCAAGCGCATCGCGCTGTCGGGGCCCGAGCGCGTGGCGTCGCTGGTCGCGCGCCCGATGCGCGCGATCTCGCGCGTCGGCGGCCCGCTGGTGCGCGCGCTCACCGCCTCGACCAACTTCGTGCTCCGCCTCCTCGGCCTCGGCACGGTGTCGGAGCCGGGGGTGACGGAGCAGGACATCCGCGCGATGGTCGAGCAGGGCGCGGAGACGGGCGTGGTGCAGGAGGCGGAGCGCGCGATCGTGGAGAACGCCTTCCGCCTCGGCGACCGCAGCGTGGACGCGCTCATGACGCCGCGCCCCGACGTGCAGTGGGTGGACCTCGCCGGCGCGCCCGACGACCGCCGCGCGCAGCTCGCCGAGGCGGCGCGCGACCGCTTCCTCGTGTGCGACGGCGACCTCGATCACGTGGCGGGGGTGGTGCACGCCGAGGACCTGCTGCTGCGCTGCATGGCCGGCGCGGCGGTCGACGACCCGGCGGTGCTGCGCGGGCTGGCGCGCGAGCCGCTGTTCGTGCCGGCGACGATGCCCGCGTTCCGCCTGCTCGAGACGTTCCGCGACCGGCGGCAGCACGCGGCGGTGGTGCTCGACGAGTACGGCGCGGTGACGGGGCTGGCGACGCTCGACGACCTGCTGGCCGCGCTGGTGGGCGAGGTCCCCGGCACGGCCGGCGGCGAGGAGCCCGACATGCAGCGCGCCGCCGACGGCAGCTGGGTGGTCGACGGCGCGACGCCGCTCGTCGACGTGGAGGCGCGCCTCGACGTCGAGGCCACGGCGCAGGAGCGCGCGGACGTGCTGACGCTCGCGGGGTTCGTGATGGCGCGGCTCGGGCGGGTGCCGCGCGTGGGGGACCACTTCGAGTGGGAGGGGCGGCGGGTGGAGGTGGTGCGGATGGCGGGGCGGCGGATCGAGCGGATCGTCGTCGGAGCGCCCGCCAGAAGCGAGGGGTGAGGCGAGTCTCGTGGCTCGGCACGGCGGAGAGCGGGGTGAGGCGAACCCCAGGGGACGGCGCAGAGCGGGGTGAACCGAACCAAGGGGTGAATCGGAAAACGGGGTACCGCGAACCTACCGGCTACGAGCTCGCAGGTTCGCCGCACCCCGGCGTACGCCGTAGCCTGTTCGCCGTACCCCGATCTTCGCCCTGTCCTGAACTACGCCGTACCCCGCTCTCCGCCGTCGATCAGCGCAACCCTTCCCGCACCTCCCGCAGCACCGTCTCCGCGTCGAGCCGCAGCAGCGCCTCCGCCGTCCGCCGCCCCGCCATCCGCGCGACGACGCGCTCCCCCGCCCAGTAGGCGAACCGCGCCGGCACGTCCGCGCGCCGGCCGCCGACGAAGAACCAGTCGGCGTAGCGTTTCGGGTCGGTGGATTCGAGGTCGGCCGCCAGCTCGGGGAGCAGGCGCGCCGCCGCCGCCGGCGCGGCGGTGGGGAGGTCGGCGCTCATCAGGCGCTGCGCCGCGGTGCGCCCCGGTGTCGCGCAGCCCACGGCCCATGCCGCGAGCCCCTCCGCGAACAGGCTGACGTAGAGCGGCGTCGGCACCCCGCGCACGCCGGCGTCGACCCGCGCGTACAGCGCCGGGTTCGCGCGCGCGTGGGCGACGTGCGTCAGCTCGTGCTCGGCCGTCGCCGCGGCGTCGTCGGCGCGGTCGGAGAGAATCGTCTGCACCTCGACGCCGAGGAAGAGCACCGGGCGTCCGTCCACCAATCGCACCGTGCCGTTGGTGCGGCCGAGGGTGAGCCCGAGCACCACCGGCACCTCGGCGCCCGCCAGCGGCGGCAGCAGCGCCGCCATCCGCGCCGCCGCCGGCGGCAGCTCGCGCTCGAGGTGCGCCGCCACCCGGTACGCCGCCGGCAGCCGCGGCGTCAGCCACTCCAGGTAGCGCGCCAGCCCCGCCGAGTCGGGGACGGCGAACACCGGCCCGAACACGTCGGGGTGCGCGTCGACCACCATCCGCCGGAACGCCGCCTGTCGGGCGGCCGGCGCGGCGTCGCGCGTGGCGTCGTCCCAGGCGCGCACCGCGGGGAGCATCGAGCGCACGCGGAGCGTCGGCGCGCGGGCCGAGGCGCTCGCGGGCGGCGGGCACGCCGCGGG
>NZ_JARGEK010000021.1 GCF_029211165.1 Roseisolibacter sp. H3M3-2 | reverse complement strand
CCCCGAGGCGCTCGGCCCGACGTACGCGACGGCGCGCGCGGCGCGCGACCTCGACTCGCTCGGCTGGCGCGACGCCGACGGCGACACGGTGCGCGAGCGCGCGGGGCGGCCGCTGCGGCTGATGCTCATCGTGCACGCGACCAGCGCCGCGCGGCGCCAGCTGGCGGTGCTGGTGCAGGAGCAGCTGCGTCGCGTCGGCGTGCAGATCGAGGTCGAGGCGCTCGACCCGGCGGCGTTCGCGACGGCGGTGCGCGGCGGCGGGTGGGACGCGATGCTCGAGATGTGGCACGCCGACCCGGATCCGCGCGGCATCCTGCAGCGCTGGGGCGCGCCGTCGCCGGGCGGGCGCGGGGGCGCCAACTCCAGCGGCTACCGCAGCGCCGCGTTCGAGGCGCTGGTCGACAGCGCGGGCGCGACGTTCGACGCGGCGCGCGCCGAGGCGCTGTTCGCGCGCGCCTACGCGGTGCTGGCCGACGACGCGCCCGCGGTCTGGCTCTACGAGGCGCGCAACGTCGCCGGCGCGCACCGCCGGCTGCGCCCGGGGGAGCTGCGCGCCGACGCGTGGTGGGCCGACCTCGCGTCGTGGCGGATCCCGCCGGGAGAGCGCGGGCCGCGCGACCGCGCCGGGGCGGCCGCCCGCCCCTGAGCGGCCCGGCCGGGCGCCGCCCGCCCGGCCCCTGACGTCGTTCCGCGGCACCGGTCATCTTTGGCGGATGACACACGAGACCGCCGACGCCCGCCCGATCTGGGAGCCGACCGCCGACGATGTCGCCCGCGCCAACCTGACCGCCTTCCTCGCCGAGGCGCGCCCCGTGGCCGGCGACGACCTGCGCGACTACGGCGCGCTCTGGCGGTGGAGCGTCGACGCGCCCGAGGCGTTCTGGCGGCTCGTCTGGCGGTTCGGCGGCGTGGTCGGCGACCCGGGCGGGACGACGCTCGTCGGCGGCGACCGCGTCGCGCCGCCCGACCCGCAGCTCGGCCCGCGCTGGTTCCCCGAGGCGCGGCTCAACTTCGCCGAGAACCTGCTGCGGCACGCCGGGCCGGGCGACGCGCTGGTCGCGTGGACCGAGGGGGGCGTCGCGCGGCGGCTGTCGTTCGACGCGCTGCGCGAGGAGGTCGCGCGCGTCGCGGCCGGGCTGCGCGACGCCGGGGTCGGCGTCGGCGACCGCGTCGCCGGCTTCGTCCCCAACGGCGCCGAGGCGGTGGTCGCGATGCTGGCCGCGGCCAGCCTCGGGGCGCTCTGGTCCTCGTGCTCGCCGGACTTCGGCGTGCAGGGGGTGCTCGACCGCTTCGGGCAGATCGAGCCGACGGTGCTCGTCTGCGCCGACGGCTACACCTACGCCCGCAAGCCGGTCGACGTCCTGCCGCGGGTGCGCGCGATCGTGGACGCGATCCCGTCGATCCGCACGACGGTCGTCGTCGCCGGCGTGCGCGACGCGGAGGCGCTGGCGGCGGAGCTGGCGACGCTGCGGGGCGGGGTGGCGTGGGACGCGTTCGGGACGCGCGGCGCGCCGCTCGCCTTCGCGCGGCTGCCGTTCGACCACCCGCTGTACATCATGTACTCGTCGGGGACGACCGGCCTGCCCAAGTGCATGGTCCACGGCGCCGGCGGCACGCTGCTGCAGCACCTCAAGGAGCTGGCACTGCACACCGACCTGCGCGCCGGCGACCGACTCTTCTACTTCACCACCTGCGGGTGGATGATGTGGAACTGGATGGTGTCGGGGCTCGCGCTCGGCACGACGGTGGTGCTGTACGACGGCTCGCCGACCGCGCCGCGGCCGGAGATCCTGTGGGACGTCGTCGCCGCCGAGGGCGTCACCGCCTTCGGGACGAGCGCCAAGTACCTCGCGCTCGCCGAGAAGTCGGGCGTGGCGCCGGCGCGCACCCACGACCTCGCGGCGCTGCGCTGCATCCTGTCCACGGGGAGCCCGCTGGCGGCGTACTCGTACGACTACGTCGCGCGCGACGTGAAGCCGGGCGTCCGCCTGAGCAGCATCAGCGGCGGCACCGACATCATCTCGTGCTTCGCGCTCGGCAACCCGATCGGGCCGGTGTGGCGCGGCGAGCTGCAGGTGCGCGGGCTCGGGATGGCCGTCGACGTGTTCGACGACGCGGGGCGGCCGCTGCGCGGCGAGGCGGGGGAGCTGGTGTGCACGCGCCCGTTCCCGAGCATGCCGGTCGCGTTCTGGAACGACCCGGACGGCGCCAAGTACCGCGCGGCCTACTTCGACGTCTTCCCGAACACCTGGCGGCACGGCGACTGGGCGGAGCTGACGCCCCGCGACGGGCTGGTGATCCACGGGCGCAGCGACGCGACGCTCAACCCGGGCGGCGTCCGCATCGGGACCGCCGAGATCTACCGGCAGGTCGAGCAGATCCCGGAGGTCGTCGAGAGCGTGGTCATCGAGCAGATGGTCGGAGCCGGCGCCGACTCGACGTCGCGCATCGTCCTGTTCGTGCGGCTGGCCGAGGGCGCGACGCTCGACCGCGCGCTGCAGGCGCGGATCCGCGACCGCATCCGGGAGCACTGCAGCGCGCATCACGTGCCGCGCATCATCGCCGCCGTCCCCGACATCCCGCGCACGATCAGCGGGAAGATCTCGGAGCTCGCGGTGCGGGCGGTGGTGCACGGCGCACCGGTCAAGAACGTCGACGCGCTCGCCAACCCGGACGCGCTGGCGAGCTTCCGCGCGCACCCCGCGCTGGGGGCGTGAGCGCGCCGGCCGCGCCGGCGGGGGAGCGGATCGTCCTCCCGGTCCAGCTCCGCCGCCAGCAGCGCGTCGAGCTGCTGCGCGGGCTGCTGGAGCACGGCCCGGCGGCGGTCACGCTGCTTGGCGCGGGACTCGCCGGCGTCGGCCGCGGCGGGAGCGCGCGGGTGCTCGGCGTCGTCGAGGTCGCGGCGAGCGTGTGGCTGCTCGCGCTGCTCGGCCGCGAGCTGCGGCACGTGGTGCGCGCCGACGACGACGCGTCGGCCGAGGCGCTCGCGCCGATCGACGAGACGGCGCTCCCGGCGCGGCTCGCCGGCGTGGACTGGCTGGGCGTCGCCTCGGCGGCGCTGCTCGCGCTCGAGGTGTGGCACCGGTGGGCGGAGACGGGGCGGATCGTGCGCCCGTTCGTGCTCACCGCGGCGTTCACCCTCGCGATGGCGCTCGGCGGGCGCCGTCTCGTCGCGCGCCGCGTCGGGGCGGCGTCCCGCGCGCCGCGCCTCGTGCTGACCCCCGAGGGGTTCGACTACCGCGCGTCGCGGCGGAAGCGGTTCGCGGCCGCGTGGGCCGACGTCGCCGCCGCCGAGTCGGGCCCCGACGCCATTCAGTTCCGGCTGCGCGACGGCCGAGACTTCGCGCTGCGCGCGCGCGACCACGTGCGCGGGGCCGCGCTGGTGGCCGCCGTGCGCGACGCGCTCCCCCGACTGGCGCCGGCCCTCGCGGCCGGCGCGCCTCCGCCCTGATCCCGCCCTTCGTGTTCGCCACGCAGAACCCCGCACTCCCGGCCGCGACGCGCCGCGAGGTGCTCTCGCCTTCTGACGTCCGCGCCCTTGCCCCCGACCTCGTCGCCGGGGGGCTCGACGTCTGGGTCTACCGCTACACCCACGTCGAGACGGGCTGGCGGCTGAGCGTCGCCACGCTCGCGGCGCCGGGCTCGGGGCGCCTGTCGCTGGGCGGCTTCCGCATCGCCCCCGAGAGCCGCACCTCGCAGCCCGGCTTCGACTCCGACCGCGAGGCCGTGGGGCTGGCGGTGGGGATGGAGGAGAAGGTCTACTGGTCGCGCGTGCTGCGCGTCGGCGGCCCGCTGGTGCGCCGCAACCTCGACCGCATCGTCGGCGGGAAGTGCGTGCTGCACCCGACGCCCGGCTCGCGCGTCGGGGAGCCCGGCGACGTCGCGCTGCTCGACTTCGCGGTCGCCTGCCTGCGCGACTGCGACGCGACGGGCGGGATCCTCGTGACCACGGGGCAGGACCTCGGCCACGGCACCCTGTCCGACGGCGCGACGTCGTCGCTCGCGTACATGCACGCGCGCTTCGCGGGGAGCATGCTCGCCGACACGTCGAAGCCGACGGGCGAGGGGAACTTCCACCTGCTGCGCGGGATGCTCGACGCGGCCGGCGTGCCGCTCGCCCGCGCGCGGGTCGCGCTGGTCGGCGCCGGGAACATCGGCCGGCACCTGCTCGGCCGGATCCTGCCGCTCGGCGCGCAGGTGCGCGCGCTGGAGCTGGTCCCCGAGGTGCGCGAGCGGCTCGCCGCGCACGACGTCGAGGCGTGGCCGGTGGAGCGGAAGGAGGAGTTCCTCGCGCTCCCGTTCGACGCGGTGGTCGTCAACGCCTCGGGCGGCTCGCTCGACCCGGCGTCGGTGGCGGTGCTGGCCGCCAACCCGCACGTGCGCGTCGTGTGCGGGAGCGAGAACCTGGCGATGCCCGACCAGTCCGGGGAGCGCACGCTGCTCGCCGCCGGCAAGGTGTACGCGCACCCGGAGCTCGGCGGGATGATGGGCTACCTCACCGCCGCCGAGGAGTCGCTGGCGCGCCGCGAGGGGACGCCGTTCGACGTCGGGACGCTGCTCGTCGCCGCCGAGCGGCTGTACGCGGTGGGGCGCGAGGCGACGGCGCGGGTGATCGCGGGCGGGTACCGGGAGACGTTCCAGGAGGCGGCGCGGAATCTCTGAGGCCCGCCCGTCGAACGGGGGCGGCGCTGCGGGCTGCGGGCTGCGGATCGGGGAGACGCTGCGGGCTGCGGGCTGCGGATCCGAACGAACCCGCAGCCCGCAGCCCGCAGCGCACTCACCCCCCCTTGAACTTCGCGATCGCCGACCGCGTGAACTCCGACAGCACGAGTCGCCCGCTGATCTCCGCGCGCTCGGCGAGCAGCGCGTCCCAGGTCTCGGTCCCCTCCCAGGCGACGCGCTTGATGTCGGCCATCGCCTCGGGGTTGAAGCCGGCGAGGCGGCGGGCCATCGCGTCGACGGCGGCGTCGAGCGCGGCGACGTCGTCCACCAGGGTCGCGTAGAGACCGTGCGTGTGCGCCCAGCGGGCGTCGCGCCAGTCGGCGTCGACGGCCATCTGGGCGAAGGCGGCGTTGCCGATCCGCTTCTCGATCACCGGGCCGACGACGAACGGGCCGATGCCGACCGCCAGCTCGCTGAGCTTGCAGGCGGCGCCGGCGGTGGCGATGGCGTAGTCGGAGGCGGCGACGAGCCCGACGCCGCCGCCGGTCGTCTTCCCGTGCACCCGGGTGAGGACGAACTTCGGTGCCCGCAGCATCGCCAGGATGACCCCGGCGAAGCCGCTGAAGAACTCGCGGCCGCGCTCCGGCGAGTCGATCGCCACCAGCTCGTCGAACGAGGCGCCGGCGCAGAAGGGGCCGGTCCCCTCGCTCCGCAGGACGATCACGCGGGCGGCGGGGTCCTGCCCGGCGCGGCGGACCTGCGCCGCCAGCTCGCGGAGGATGGCGCCGGGGAGGGAATTCCCCTTCGGGTGGCCGAAGCGGACGGTGGCGATCCCGTCGGCGGTCTCGGTGGCGACGAGGCCGGCGGGGGGGAGCGGGTGCGTCATGAACGGTCGCGGGCGAGAGGGATCCCGGGCGGCGGCTTCAACGTTGCCCGGGGGACGGGCGGTATATTACGTGGGTGACGGGGTACAACTGGGGCAGCCCCCGCCCACGACCGCACCCCCTGGACCCGCCGAGGACGCCACCGCCGTGACGCCGCAGCCCGCCATGACCGAGGATCCCGCCAAGCTCGCCGAGTTCGAGGCGCGCATCGCCCGTGGCGAGTCGATCGAGCCGAAGGACTGGATGCCCGAGCGCTACCGCAAGCAGCTCGTGCGCATGATGTCGCAGCACGCGCACTCGGAGATCGTCGGGATGCTCCCCGAGGGGAACTGGATCACGCGCGCCCCCAGCCTGCGCCGCAAGCTGTCGCTCCTCGCCAAGGTGCAGGACGAGGCCGGCCACGGGCTGTACATCTACTGCGGCACCGAGACGCTCGGCGTCGACCGCCAGCAGCTGCTCGACGAGCTGCTGACGGGGAAGGCGAAGTACGCCAGCATCTTCAACTACCCGACGCTGACCTGGGCCGACGTCGGCGTGATCGGGTGGTTCGTCGACGGCGCGGCCATCGTGAACCAGACGGCGCTCGCCAAGCACTGCTCGTACGGCCCGTACAAGCGCGCCATGGTGCGCGTCTGCAAGGAAGAGAACTTCCACAAGAAGCAGGGCTTCGAGAGCGTCGCCGCGCTCGCCCAGGGCACGGACGCGCAGCGCGCGATGGTGCAGGACGCCGTCGACCGTTGGTGGTGGCCGACGCTCATGATGTTCGGGCCGCACGACGCCGCGTCGACCAACTCGGACGAGCTGATGCGGTGGGGCGTGAAGAAGTTCTCGAACGACGAGCTGCGGCAGCGCTTCGTGAACCTGACGATCCCGCAGGCGCAGGCCGTCGGCCTGACGATCCCGGACCCGGCGCTCGCCTTCGACGCCGAGACGGGGAACTGGAAGTTCGGCGAGATCGACTGGGACGAGTTCTGGCAGGTCGTGAAGGGCGACGGGCCGTGCAACCGCGAGCGCGTGGCGGCCCGCCGCGACGCGCACGCCGACGGCGAGTGGGTGCGCGCGGCCGCGACGGCGCACGCCGAGAAGAAGGCCGGCCGCGGCGCGCCGCGCGCCGCCTGACGGGAGCCGACGCGTGTACGGAAACGTGCTGACTGTCCCCGGCGAGCCGGGGCAGCAGGAGCCGGCGGCGCCGCCGGCCGAGCAGACGGCGGACGGGCAGTGGAACCTCTGGGAGGTGTTCACGCAGGAGGAGCAGGGCGCCCCCCACGAGCACGCGGGGAGCGTCCGCGCCACCGACGCCGCGCACGCCCTGCAGAACGCGCGCGACGTCTACGGGCGCCGCGGGAAGGTGATCAGCATGTGGGTCGTCCCCACGGGCGCGGTCGCCGCGACGACGCCCTCGGACGCCGGGCCGTACTTCGACCCGATGAACGAGCGGCCGTACGTGCACCCGCACTTCTACAAGGCGCCGCGCGGCGTGCGCGGCGTATGAGCGGCGACGCCTCGCCGTCGGCGGCCGCGCCGGTCGCCGCCGCCCCGGCGCTCGCCACCTCGGGCGTCGTCGCCGACCCGCTGGTCGAGTACCTGCTCCGCCACGGCGACGACCGGCTCGTGCTCGGCCACCGGCTCTCCGAGTGGGTCGGCCACGCGCCGATCCTCGAGGAGGACATCGCGCTCGGCAACATCGCGCTCGACCTGGTCGGGCAGTCGACGTCGCTGCTCGGCCTCGCCGGCGCCGCCGAGGGGAAGGGGCGCGACGCCGACGCGCTCGCGTATCATCGCGAGGCGGTCGAGTTCCGCAATGTGCAGCTGGTCGAGGTGCCGCGCGGCGACTTCGCGGTGACGATGGTGCGCCAGTTCCTGTTCGACGCCTACGACGTGCTGCTCACCGAGGCGCTGCAGGGGAGCGCGCACGCCGACCTGGCGGGCGTCATGGCGAAGGCGCACAAGGAGGCGCAGTACCACGTGCGCCACAGCGCCGACTGGGTGGTGCGCCTGGGCGACGGCACCGGCGAGAGCCGCCGCCGCGCGCAGCGCGCGCTCGACGACCTGTGGCGCTTCGCCGCCGAGCCGACCACGCCCGACGACGTCGACCGCGCGATGCTGGCCGCCGGGATCGGCGCGGACCTCGACGCGCTCCGCCCGCGGTGGGACGCGAGCGTCCGCGAGGTGTTCGCCGAGGCGACGCTGACGGTGCCGGAGAAGGTGCTGCCCGCGCGCGGCGGGCGGACGGGGCGCCACACGGAGCACCTCGGGCTCATGCTCGCCGAGATGCAGATCGTGGCGCGCTCGCACCCGGGGGCGACGTGGTAGACCGCCGGGCGCCCGCCGACCCGGGGGCGCTGGCGCGCGCGCTGGGCGACGGGTGGGAGCTGGAGCCGGCGCCGGACGCGTCGCCGGCGGCCCCGATCGAGCCGCAGCCGCTGACCGCGGCCAACGTCTGGGCCGCGCTGGAGACGGTGCCGGACCCCGAGGTACCGGTCATCAGCGTGGTCGAGCTGGGGATCGTGCGCGACGTCGAGATCGACGGCGACGCGCTGACCGTCGTGATCACCCCGACCTACTCGGGGTGTCCGGCGATGCGCGAGATCGAGCGCGACGTGCTCGCGGCGCTGCACGCCCGCGGGTGGGCCGACGCGCGGCTGCGCACCGTGTTCGCGCCCGCGTGGACGACCGAGTGGATGAGCGACGCCGCGCGCGCCAAGCTGCGCGCCTACGGGATCGCGCCCCCGCGCGCCGGCGGCGCCTCCGCGGGGCTGGTCACGCTGCGGCGGCGCGGCGCGGCCCCCGAGCCGGTGCCGTGCCCGTTCTGCGGCTCGCACGCCACGCGGCTGCAGAGCGCGTTCGGCTCCACGGCGTGCAAGGCGCTGCACACGTGCGACGACTGCCGGCAGCCGTTCGAGGAGTTCAAGCCGATCTGACGGCTGGCCCCTGACGTAACGCGAACGTGCGCATTCGTCGCGCCGCGCAACAGAATCGCGCGTCGCTGCGTCTAAGAATGCGCCGGACCGCGTGGTCCCGGGGTTGGGGAACTCCGGGGCGGGATGGCATCCCTTGCCAGAGGGAACGATGGACGCGTGCCGGACGCCGCGACGAGCGGTGCGCCGGCACGTGCCGTTTCGGCCCCTCCCGCGCCCCCGCTTACCGGATGAGCACGCCTGCCGAGAGGTTCGCGTTGACCGTCAGGTCGACCACCTCGCCCCCGGTCAGGTTGAGCGGCCCGGAGTTGGCCGACCCGCCGCCGCCGATCGCGCGCGCCACGATGCGGATGGGCGCGGCCGCCGAGAACTGGCGGAGCCGCACGCGGAAGGTCCCGGGGGTGCCGACGGAGACGGTGCCCAGCCGGTCGACCAGCCCGCTGCCGATGGCGTAGACGTCGAGGATCCCCTGGTAGGTGTTGGTCACCCGCACCAGGATCTCGTCGTCGCGCAGCTCGACCTCGCCGGACGACGCCTCCTCGGTCCGGACGGGGGCGCGGCCGGCGCAGGCGGCCAGCGCGGGGAACAGGAGCAGCAGGCGCAGACGGGAGGAGCGGGTCACGGCGGCACTCCGGCGTGGGATGCGAGGCACGAGGGCAGGGCGAGTGCCATCGTACCCCGTCACACCCGCCGCAGTGCCTCCACCCGCTGGACGATCCCCTCGACGCTCGGCAGCACGGCCTCGAGCAGCGTCGGGTGGTAGGGCATCGGGACGTCGTCCACGCAGTACCGCTCGACCGGCGCGTCGAGGTGCCAGAACGCCTCCTGCGCGAGCGTCCCCGCGATCTCGGCGCCGAAGCCGGCGGTGCGGGTGTCCTCGTGCACGACCAGGCAGCGCCCCGTCTTGCGCACCGAGGCCAGCACCGCCTCGCGGTCCCACGGCGCGACCGTACGCAGGTCGAGCAGCTCCACCACGCCGTCGCCCAGCCGCTCGGCGGCCTCGCGGCAGCGGTGCACCAGCGCGCCCCACGTGACGAGGGTGACCTCGGTCCCCTCGCGCAGCACCGCCGCCTTCCCGAACGGCACGACGTAGTCGTCGCCCGGGTAGCGCGCGCTCCCGTCGCTGGTCATCAGCAGCGCGCGGTGCTCGAAGAAGATCGTCGGGTTGGGCGAGCGCATGGCGGCGCGCAGCAGCCCCACCGCGTCGGCGGCGTTGGACGGGATCGCGACCTGCCAGCCGAGCGAGTGCGCGAACCGCACCTCGTCGGAGAGCGAGTGCCAGGGGTCGCCGACGTCCTTGCCGAAGCCGCCCGGCATGCGGACCACGATCGGCGCCGCGAAGCGGTTGGCGGTGCGCCACCGCACGGTGCCACAGTTGTTCAGCTGCTCGGTGGCGGGGTCGGCGTACTTGCGGAACTGGATCTCGGCGACCGGCACGAGCCCGGAGTACGCCATCCCCACTGCGCGCCCGATGATCCCCTCCTCGGACAGCGACGTGTCGAACACGCGCCCCTCGCCGAAGCGCTTCTGCAGCCCCTCGGTGACGAGGTGCACGCCCCCCTTGGCCCCGACGTCCTCGCCGAAGACCAGGAGCTTGGGGTTCACCTCGAGCTCGCGCGCCAGCGTGCGGCGCACCGCCTCGGCGAAGCGCACCATCGGGCCCTCCGTCGCCGCGTCCCCGGTGCCGCCGAGCGCCGCGCGCTCCGCGTCGGAGATGCCGCCCATCGCCTCCTCGTCCCCCGGCTGCAGCGCCTCCGCCACCACGAAGCGCTTCACCTTCTCGGGCGCCGACACGGGGCGGGCGCGCGCGGCCGCGAGCGCCGCGTCGACGTCGCGCTGCACCTCCTGCTCCAGCGCCGTCCACTCCTGCTCGGACAGCGCGCCCATCTCGAGCACGTGGCGGCGCAGCCGCGGGAGCGGGTCGCGCGCCTCGTCGGCCGCGATCTCGTCGGGGGTGCGGTACCCCTTCTGGTTGTCGGGGCCCGAGTGGCTGGAGAGGCGCGGCACCGTGAGGCGCACCAGCGCCGGCCCCTCGCCCGAGCGCACGTGGTCGACGCCCTCGGCGAGCAGCCGCGCGGCCTGCGCGGGGTCGCAGCCGTCGCCGTCGCGCAGGAACAGGTTCTGGAACGACGCGAGGTTGGCCGCGATGTTGGCCCCCGGCGTCTGCATGTGGCTGCGCACCGAGATCCCGAGCCCGTTGTCCTCGACGTAGAAGAGCATCGGGAGCTTGAGCGTCGTCGCCATGGTGAGCGCCGACCAGAAGCCGTTGGTCGCCACGCTCGCCTCGCCGCCGAGGGCCACGCCGATCGAGCCGTCCCACGACCTGTCGCCGAGGACGTCGCGGTGGTAGCCGATCGCCTGCGCCCAGCCGGCCACCGGCGTGTACTGCCCGCCGACGTCGCCGGCCATCGGGAGGACGACGGCCCCGCCGCGCGTCGGCAGGTTGCACACGACGCCGATGTCGCGCCCGTCGCTGAACCCGCCGGCGCGGCCGAGGGGGCTGGCCAGCGCGTCCTCGAGCGACAGCCCGAGCGAGAGGAGCAGGGGGCGCGAGCGGTAGTAGGCGCCGGCCGCGTCGTGCGGCCGGTCGAGCAGGGCGCCGAGGAGGACCTGCCCCATGTCGTGCCCGCGCGCCGAGAACTGGTAGAGCACGACGTGCTCGCGCGGGACGCTCCCCTTGTTCCGGTTGGTCGCCTCCTCGGCCTCGTCCAGGGCGCGCGAGGCGAGCACCTGGTAGGCGACGCGCCGCCAGTCGAAGCGGGCGGTCGCGGCGTCGGCGGCGTGCGGGCGGGGGGCGGCGGGGCGGGAGCGGACGGCCATGGGTCTCGGGTCGGGGGGGCGCGACTGCCACGCGACTGCCGGCGGCGCGCGCCCGAATGATAGCTTTCGGCACGCCGCCGTTGGACCCGCCCGGCCGCGCCCCCCCGACCCGCCCCCGAATGCCCGACCAGCACGTGCGCGCCGAGACCGCCGACGGGATCGCGCGCCTGACGCTCGACCGCCCCGAGGTGCTGAACAGCTTCAACCACGCGATGGCGGCGCAGCTGCGCGCGGCGCTCGACGCCGCGGCGGCCGACGACGCGGTGCGCGCGGTGCTGCTGACGGGGGCGGGGCGGGCGTTCTGCGCGGGGCAGGACCTGGCGGCGGTGCTCCCGGCCGCGGGGGAGCCGGACCCCGACCTCGGGGACATCGTCCGCGACTGCTACAACCCGGTGATCCGCGCCCTGCGCGCGCTCGAGAAGCCGGTGGTGGCGGCGGTCAACGGCGTGGCCGCCGGCGCGGGGGCGAACCTGGCCTTCGCCTGCGACTTCGTGGTGGCCGCCGAGTCGGTGAACTTCATCCAGTCGTTCTGCCACATCGGGCTGATCCCGGACAGCGGCGGGACGTTCGTGCTCCCGCGCCTGGTCGGGATGGCGCGCGCGACGCAGCTGGCGATGCTCGGCGAGAAGCTGCCGGCCCGGCAGGCGCTGGACTGGGGGATGATCTACCAGGTGGTGGCGGCCGAGGAGCTGGACTCGGCGGCGACGGCGCTGGCGCGGCGGCTGGCGGGGATGCCGACGCGGGGGCTGGGGCTGATCAAGCGGGGGCTGAACGCGGGGCTGGGGAGCGGGCTGGAGGCGCAGCTGGCGTTCGAGGAGGGGCTGCAGCGGGAGGCGGGGCGGACGGCGGACTACGCGGAGGGGGTGCGGGCGTTCGTGGAGAAGCGGAAGCCGGTGTTCGTGGGGCGTTAGGTGTCACCCTGAGCGCAGCGAAGGGTCTCGGTCGCGCCGGGCCAGGAGTCAGCCCAGGTCGAGCGACGGCAGCCCGACGTCCGGTGCGAGGTCACGCCAACCCGCGTTCTCCGACTCCACCAGGGCGACCTTCCGAGCGCGCAGCCAACCCTTCAGCTCCCGCTCGCGTCGGACTGCCGACCGCGCGTCGGCGTGCGCCTCGTACCAGACGAGCCGCTCGATCCGGTACTTGGCGGTGTGTCCCCGGTAGTACGCCGTGCGGTGCTGCAACACTCGGCGCGGCAGACTCGAGGTACACCCCAGGTACAGTCGGCGGGTGCGGCTGGCCATGATGTACACCCACAGCGTCTTTGCCACGATGCGTCCTCCTGCGTGCGGGCATCCTAGATCCTTCGCTGCGCTCAGGATGACTCCCACCGGGACGCCACTCCGCACCATTCGAACGCACACGTGACCCCCGACTCCACCTCGACCATCGGCGTCGTCGGCGCCGGCGCCATGGGCGCCGGCATCGCGCAGGTCGCCCTCCGCCACGGCCACCCGGTCGTCCTCGCCGACGCCCGCCCCGAGGCCGCCGACCGCGCCGCCGCCGGCATCGCCGCGGCTCTCGCCCGCGAGGTCGAGAAGGGACGCCTCGCCCCCGACGCCGCCGAGGCCGCGCGCGCCAACCTGACGCTCGTCCGCGGCGTCGACGACCGCGACGCCTTCGCCGCGTCGTTCGGCCGCGCCGGCCTGGTGATCGAGGCGGTGATCGAGGACCCGCCCGTCAAGCGCGGCACCTTCGACCGCCTGGAGGCCGTCGTCGCCGACGACTGCGTGCTCGCGACCAACACGTCGTCGCTGAGCGTCGCGTCCATCGCCGGCGGGTGCCGCCGCCCCGAGCGGGTGATCGGCGTGCACTTCTTCAACCCGGCGCCGGTGATGCCGCTGGTCGAGATCGTCCCGGCCATGGCCACCGACCCCGACGTCGCGACCGCCACCCGGACCCTCGTCGACGCGTGGGGGAAGGTCACCGTGCTCGCCGCCGACACGCCGGGCTTCATCGTGAACCGCGTCGCGCGCCCGTACTACGGCGAGAGCCTGCGCCTGCTCGACGAGGGCGTCGCCGACGCGCCGACCATCGACTGGGCGATGCGCGAGCTCGGCGGGTTCCGCATGGGGCCCTTCGAGCTGATGGACTTCATCGGCGTGGACGTGAACTTCGCCGTCACCCGGTCGGTCTACGAGCAGACGTTCCACGACCCCCGCTACCGCCCGTCACTGACGCAGCAGCGGCTGGTCGAGGCGGGGCGGTTGGGGCGCAAGACGAAGCGCGGCTTCTACGACCACGCCGACGGCGCGGCGAAGCCCGAGCCGACGCGCGACGAGGAGCTGGGGCGCGCCATGCTGCGCCGCGTCCTCGCGATGCTGGTCAACGAGGCGTGCGACGCCGTCTTCTGGCGCGTCTGCACCGCGGCCGACGTCGAGCTGGCCATGACCAAGGGCGTCAACTACCCGCGCGGGCTGCTGGCGTGGGGCGCCGAGGTGGGCTTCGACGCGCTGGCCGCCGAGATCGACGCGCTGCGCGAGCGCTACCAGGAGGACCGGTACCGCGTCTCGCCGCTGCTGCGCCGCGCGGCCCGCGAGGGTGCCGGCGTGCTCGCATGACCGACGACGGCCAGGGGCTCGCCGAGCGCGTGGTCGCCGACATGGTGGCCCACGACGCGTTCAGTCGGTGGCTCGGGCTCGAGGTGCTGGAGACCGCCCCGCACCGCAGCGTGACCCGGATGACGGTGCGGGCCGACATGTGCAACGGCTTCGGCATCTGCCACGGCGGCGTCACCTTCTCGCTGGCCGACAGCACCTTCGCCTTCGCCTGCAACACCCGCGGCACGATCGAGGTCGCCCTCGACGTCGCGGTGTCGTTTCCGAACGCCGCGCACGTGGGCGACGTACTCACGGCAGTGGCCGAGGCGGAGACCGATCCGCGCCGCGTGGGGTTCTACCGGGTGACGGTGACCAACGGGCGCGGCGAGCCGGTCGCCCTCTTCCGCGGCACCTCCTACGACACGCGGCGCCCCCACGCGGCCGCCTCCCATACGCCTTCCCGATGACGCACGCCTTCCTGGTCGACGGCGTCCGCACCCCGATCGGCGCCCTCGGCGGCGCCCTCGCCGAGGCGCGGGCCGACGACCTGGCCGCCCACACGATCCGCGCCCTCGTCGCGCGGCACCCGTCGCTCGACCCGGCGCTGGTGACCGACGTGATCCTCGGCTGCGCCAACCAGGCGGGGGACGACAACCGGAACGTCGCCCGCATGGCCGCGCTGCTGGCCGGGCTCCCCGACTCGGTCCCCGGCGAGACGGTCAACCGCCTTTGCGCCTCCGGCATGAGCGCCGCCGCCTCGGCGGCCCGCGCGGTCCGCGGCGGGGAGGGGGACCTCTACGTCGCGGGCGGCGTCGAGAACATGACGCGCGCGCCCTACGTCCTCTCCAAGTCGTCCAGGCCGTTCGGGCGCGACATGGAGCTGTTCGACACCGCGCTCGGCTGGCGCTTCGTGAACCCGCGGATGCGCGAGGCGTACGGGACCGACTCGATGGGGCAGACGGCGGAGAACGTCGCCGAGCGCCTCGGGATCGACCGGCAGGCGCAGGACGTCTTCGCCTGCGCCTCGCAGCAGAAGGCGGCGGCGTCGCGCGCGGCCGGCCGCTTCGAGCGCGAGATCGTCCCCGTCGAGGTGCCGGCCGGGCGGAAGGGGCCCGTCACGGTCGCCCAGGACGAGTTCCTCCGCCCCGACACGACCATCGAGGGGCTCGGCAAGCTGAAGCCGGCGTTCCGCACCGACGGCAGGGGCTCGGTGACCGCCGGCAACGCCTCGGGGCTCAACGACGGCGCGTGCGCGCTCTTCGTGGGCTCGGAAGCGGGCGCGAAGGCCGCCGGCGCCGAGCCGCTGGCGCGCATCGTCGCCACCGCGGCGGCCGGCGTCGAGCCGCGCGTGATGGGGCTCGGCCCGGTGCCGGCGACCCGGAAGGTGCTCGCGCAGGCCGGCCTCTCGCTCGCCGACATGGACGTGCTGGAGCTGAACGAGGCGTTCGCCGCCCAGGTGATCGGGTGTCTCCGCGAGCTCGGCGTGGCCGAGGACGATCCGCGCGTGAACCCGAACGGCGGCGCCATCGCCCTCGGCCACCCGCTCGGCATGAGCGGCGCGCGCCTGCTGCTGACCGCCGCCCACGAGCTCAAGGCGATCGGCGGCCGCTACGCGCTGGCGACGATGTGCGTGGGGGTGGGGCAAGGGGTGGCGACCATCCTGGAGCGGGTGTGACCGGCACTCGTTGCGCGGACTGCGGGCTGCGGGCTGCGGATTCGTCGAACCCGCAGCCCGCAGCCCGCAGCGTCCGCCACGAGGGGAGACGCGCGCGCGCATGACCATCTACGCCTACGAGGATTTCGTCCCCGTCGTGCACGAGTCCGCCTACGTGCACCCCAACGCCACGGTCACCGGCAACGTGACGATCGGCCGCGACGTGTACGTCGGCCCCGGCGCGGCGATCCGCGGCGACTGGGGCGGGATCGTGATCGAGGACGGGTGCAACGTCCAGGAGAACTGCACCGTGCACATGTTCCCCGGCGTGACCGTCGTCCTCGAGGAGGGGGCGCACGTCGGGCACGGGGCGGTGGTGCACGGGGCGCGGCTGGGGCGGAACGTCCTGGTCGGGATGAACGCCGTCGTGATGGACCGCGCCGTCGTCGGCGCCGGGTCGATCGTCGGCGCCCTGTGCTTCGTCCCGACCGACATGCAGATTCCGGAACGGAAGGTCGTGGTCGGCAACCCGGCGCGCATCGTCAAGGACGTGTCGGACGAGATGCTGGCCTGGAAGACCGAGGGGACGGCGCTGTACCAGGCGCTCCCCGGGCGGCTGCACGCCACGCTGCGCGCCTGCGAGCCGCTGCGGACACTGACCGAAGAGCAGGCGGCCCGGCGCGCGGCGCAGGCGGCCACCTTCAGAACCTGGCACGAGACGCGAGGAGACTGACGCGATGCGGCTGCGCAATTACGCCTGCGGCCAGTGGGTCGAGGGCGCCGGCAACTTCACCACGCTGCACAACGCGGTCACCGGCGAGCCGGTCGCCGAGACGTCGAGCCAGGGGCTCGACTTCGCCGCGATGGCGCAGTACGCCCGCGAGGTCGGCGGCCCGGCGCTGCGCCGGCTGACCTTCCACGAGCGCGCGCGCCTGCTCAAGGCGCTGGCGCTGTACCTGAGCGAGCGGAAGGAGCAGTTCTACCGCATCTCGGCGTGGACGGGGGCGACCAAGACCGACCACTGGATCGACATCGACGGCGGGATCGGGACGCTGTTCGCGTACGCGAGCCGCGGGCGCCGCGAGTTCCCCGACGAGCCGTTCTTCGTCGACGGGCCGGTCGAGACGCTGAGCAAGAACGGCGGCTTCGTCGGGCGCCACGTGTGCGTGCCGCTCGAGGGCGTGGCGGTGCACATCAACGCCTTCAACTTCCCCGTCTGGGGGATGCTGGAGAAGCTCGCGACGTCGCTGCTCGCGGGCGTGCCGGCGATCGTGAAGCCGGCGACGGTGACGAGCTACCTCACCGAGGCGGTGTTCCGCGCCATGGTCGAGAGCCGCATCCTGCCGGCCGGCGCGATCCAGCTGATCGTCGGCAGCGCGGGCGACCTGCTCGACCACCTGAACTGCCAGGACGCGGTCGCGTTCACCGGCAGCGCGTGGACGGGGCAGCTGCTCAAGAAGACGCCGGCGATGATGGAGCACAACGTCCGCTACAACCAGGAGGCGGACTCGCTCAACTTCTCGATGCTCGGCCCCGACGCCGCGCCCGGGACGCCGGAGTTCGACCTGTTCGTGAAGGAGGTCGCGCGCGAGATGACGGTGAAGGCGGGGCAGAAGTGCACCGCCATCCGACGCACCTTCGTCCCGCGCGGCATGGTGGACGACGTCGTCAAGGCGCTCGGCCAGCGGCTCGGCGGCGTGACGGTCGGCGACCCGACGCTCGACGGGGTGCGCATGGGCCCCCTCGCCGGGCGCGCGCAGGTGAAGGAGGTCGGCAAGGCGCTCGACGCGCTGCGCGCGGGCGCCGAGGTGGCGTACGGCGGCGGCGACTTCGACGTGGTGGGGGCGGACCGCGACGCGGGCGCCTTCTTCCCGATCACCCTGCTCTACAACGACCGCCCGTTCGACCGCCCGCAGGCGCACGACGTCGAGGCGTTCGGCCCCGTGAACACGGTCATGCCGTACGACTCGACCGACGAGGCGATCGCGCTGGCGAAGCTCGGACGCGGCTCGCTCGTCGGCTCGCTGTTCACGAACGACGAGCGCGTGGCGCGCGACGTCGCGCTCGGCACCGCGGCGTACCACGGGCGCCTGCTGCTCGGCAACCGCGCGTCGGCCAAGGAGAGCACCGGGCACGGCTCGCCGCTCCCGCACCTCGTGCACGGCGGCCCCGGGCGCGCCGGCGGCGGCGAGGAGATGGGCGGCGTGCGCGGCGTGCTGCACTACATGCAGCGCACGGCGGTGCAGGGCTCCCCCGCGATCGTCGCCGCGGTGACGCGCGAGTGGAGCAAGGGCGCCGAGGAGCTGAAGGACCGCATCCACCCGTTCCGCAAGCACTTCGAGGAGCTGCGGATCGGCGAGACGTGGAGCACGCACCGCCGCACCGTCACCGAGGCCGACATCACGAACTTCGCCGGCATCTCGGGCGACTACTTCTACGCCCACGTCGACGAGATCGCCGCCCGCGACTCGCTGTTCGAGCGGCGCGTGGCGCACGGCTACTTCGTGCTGTCGGCGGCGGCCGGGCTGTTCGTCGACCCGGCGCCGGGCCCCGTGCTCGCCAACTACGGGCTGGAGGGGCTGCGCTTCGTGAAGCCGGTCTACGTCGGCGACACGCTGCAGGTCCGCCTCACCTGCAAGAGCAAGGCGGCCAAGGACGACCGCGAGGGGCAGGTGCCGCAGGGCGTCGTGGCCTGGGACGTCGAGGTGACGAACCAGGAGGGGGAGGCGGTGGCGATCTACACCGTGCTCACCCTGGTCAAGCGCATGCACCCCATCGGCGGGCCCGCGACCGCCCCGGAGGGGGCGGAGCCGGTGACGGTGAAGGAGCAGCCGGGCGCGGCGCCGGCGGTCATGGCCTGACCGGGCGACGGGGGACGGGTGGGGTCGCTTTGCCGGCGCCCCGCCCGCCCCCATCTTTCGGGGGCAGGCATCCGAGGAGGCGACCATGGCGGGGAAGGACGAGAAGCCGGGCAACCGGCGCTGTGATCCAGGGTGGGCCGCGACCGGCTGAAGCCGCCGCACGCGACCCTTGCATCCGCTCACCCACCCGGAGCCCCCATGGCCACCACCATCGAGTCCAGCGCCGTCGGCGCCGAAGCGCACGACACCTTCCCGATCAACGGCACCGACTACATCGAGTTCTACGTCGGCAACGCCAAGCAGGCCTCGCACTACTACCGCTCGGCGTTCGGCTTCCGGCTGGTCGCCTACCGCGGCCCCGAGACCGGGACCCGCGACCGCGCCAGCTACGTGCTGCAGCAGGACAAGATCCGCTTCGTCCTGACGACCCCGATCCGCCCCGACGCCAGCGACGAGGCGCGCGCGATCGCCGACCACGTCCACCGCCACGGCGACGGCGTGCGCGACCTCGCCCTGTGGGTCGACGACGCCCGCGACGCGTGGGCCAAGGCGGTCGAGCGCGGCGCCACCAGCGTGCACGAGCCGCGCGTGGTCCGCGACGCGCACGGCGAGGTCGTGATCGCCGCCATCCGCACCTACGGCGACACGATCCACTCGCTGGTCGGGCGGAAGGGCTACACGGGCCCGTTCCTCCCCGGCTTCGTCCCCGTCGACCCGCACTACCAGGGGACGTCGGTGGGGCTCAAGTACGTCGACCACTGCGTCGGCAACGTCGAGCTCGGGAAGATGAACGTCTGGGTGCAGTGGTACTCCGACGTCATGGGCTTCCGGAACCTGCTGACCTTCGACGACGAGGACATCAACACCGAGTACTCGTCGCTGATGTCGAAGGTGATGGCCAACGGGAACGACCGCATCAAGTTCCCGATCAACGAGCCCGCCTCCGGCAAGAAGAAGTCGCAGATCGACGAGTACCTCGACTTCTACGGCGGCCCGGGCGTGCAGCACATGGCGCTGGCCACCGACGACATCGTGAAGACGGTCACGACGCTCAAGGCCAACGGCGTCGAGTTCCTCAGCACGCCCACCAGCTACTACGAGCAGCTCGAGACGCGCGTCGGCAAGATCGACGAGCCGCTCGAGGTGCTGGCGCAGCACGGGATCCTCGTCGACCGCGACCCGGACGGCTACCTGCTCCAGATCTTCACCAAGCCGGTCGAGGACCGCCCGACCGTCTTCTACGAGATCATCCAGCGCAAGGGCGCCAAGAGCTTCGGGAAGGGGAACTTCCGCGCGCTCTTCGAGGCGATCGAGCGCGAGCAGGCGCTGCGCGGGAACCTCTGACCGGGAGCCGGCCATGCCGATCTACCACACGCTGGGGCGCGTCCCGCAGAAGCGGCACACCGCGATGCGGAAGCCCGACGGCGGCATCTACTCCGAGCAGCTGGTCGGGCACGAGGGCTTCACCGGCACCTCGGCGCTCCTCTACCACCTCCACCCGCCCACCACGGTCAAGAGCGTCCGCAAGCTCCGCGACCTGAAGTGGGAGGCGGAGGAGGACCAGACGCTCAAGCACCGCCACTGGCGCAGCTCGCAGCTGAAGAAGGGCGGCTCGCCGACGCTCGACCGCACGCCGATGCTGTTCAACGCCGACATCGGGATGCTCTACGTCGAGCCCGACGAGCAGGACGCGCACTTCTACCGCAACGCCCAGGCGGACGAGGTGGTCTACGTCGCCAAGGGGCAGGGGACGCTCGAGACGCAGTTCGGCGACCTGCCGTACCGCGCCGGCGACTACGTGGTGATCCACCGCGGCATCATGCACCGGTGGAAGCTCGACCTCGCGCACGAGCAGAAGTTCCTGGTGATGGAGAGCCGCGGCCACGTGCGGTGGCCCAAGCGCTACCGCAACGAGTTCGGCCAGCTGCTGGAGGGCGCGCCGTACTCGGAGCGCGACATCCGCCGGCCGACCGACCTCCGGACGCACGACGAGATGGGGGACTTCCCGATCCTCATCAAGCAGTTCGACGCGCTCAACGAGTACGTCCTCGACCACCACCCGTTCGACGTCGTCGGGTGGGACGGCTACTTCTACCCGTGGATCTTCAACATCCACGACTTCGAGCCGATCGTCGGGCGCGTCCACCAGCCGCCGCCGGTGCACCAGACCTTCCAGGGCGACGGCTTCGTGATCTGCTCGTTCTGCCCGCGCCCGTACGACTTCGACGCCAACGCGATCCCGGCGCCGTACAACCACAGCAACGTCGACTCGGACGAGGTGATCTTCTACGCCTCCGAGGAGTTCATGAGCCGCAAGGGGATCGAGTTCGGCTCCGTCACGCACCACCCCGACGGCATCCCGCACGGCCCGCACCCGGGGCGCTACGAGGCCAGCATCGGGCAGAAGTTCACCAACGAGCTGGCGGTCATGATGGACTCGTTCCGCCCGCTCAAGGTCGCGAAGGCGGTCCGGTCCGCGGAGGACGAGACGTACCACCGCAGCTGGATCGAGGCGCAGCACGCGCGCGTCGCGGCCCCGCAGAACGGCACGCCGGCGCCGGCCGTGGCGCTGCCGCTCACCGACTGACGAACACGACCTCTCGACGCTCGACGCTCCACGCTCGACGCTCGGCACGCCCCGCGAGGCGGCCGGCGTCGAGCGTGGAGCGTCGAGCGTCGAGGGAACCAATAGGAACGATCCCATGCCCCGTCCCGCCCAGCGCTTCCAGGCGCTCCCGCCCTACCCGCTGGCGCACGTCCCCGTGCGGAAGCGCGAGCTGCTGCAGCAGGGGGTCGACGTGATCGACCTCGGGGCGGGGGACGCCGACCTGCCCCCCCCGCCCGCCGCCGTCGCGGCGATGACGCGCGCGCTCGCCGAGCTGGCGATGCACCGCTACGGCTTCGGGCTCGGACACGTCCCCTTCCGCGAGGCCGTCAGCGCGTGGATGCAGCGCCGCTTCGGCCTGTCCTTCGACCCGATCACGGAGATCTGCCCGCTCATCGGCTCGAAGGAAGGGATCACGCACCTCGCCCTCGCCTTCCTCGAGAAGGGCGACGTCGCGGTCATCCCCGAGCCGGGCTACCTGGCGTACGTCGGCGGCACCCTGCTCGGCGAGGCGACGCCGTACCCGGTCGCGCTGCGCCCGGAGAAGCGCTTCCTCGTCGAGCTCGACGAGATCCCCGACGACGTCCTGCGGCGCACCAAGCTGCTGTACCTGAACTACCCGAACAACCCGACTGCCGCCGTCGCGCCGCGCGACTACCTGGAGCGCGTCGTGCGGACGTGCCGCGAGCGCGACATCGTGCTCGTCTACGACAACGCGTACTCCGAGCTGGCCTACGACGGCTACGTCCCGCCGAGCATCTTCGAGATCGCGGGCGCGCGCGAGGTGGCGCTCGAGTTCCACTCGCTCTCGAAGACGTACAACATGACCGGCTGGCGGCAGGGGTGGGCCGTCGGCAACCCGCAGCTCGTCGGCGCGCTGGCGCGGGTCAAGTCCTTCGTCGACACGGGCTCGTTCATGGCCATCCAGGCCGCCGGCGTCGCCGCGCTCGAGAGCTGGGCCGAGTTCGTCCCGGGCAACGTCGCCATCTTCCGCGAGCGGCGCGACGCGGCGGTGGCGGCGTTCCGCGACGCCGGCTTCGCCTGCGACGTGCCGCGCGCGGCGATGTACCTGTGGGTCGCGCTCCCCGAGGGCGTCCCCAGCCGCGCGTTCTGCGACCGCCTGATGGACGAGGAGGGGGTCATCACCCTGGCGGGGTCGAGCTTCGGGCCGGGCGGCGAGGGCTTCTTCCGCATCTCCTTCATCGCGACGCCCCAGCGCATCGCCGAGGCGGCGCGCCGCGCCGGGAAGGTGCTCGCCGCGATGGCCGCCCCGGTCTGACCGGCCGGACGCGACGCGCATGACGTGCAACGATCATCGAAGGGAGCCGTGACGGAGTCGAACGACGGCGGGGCCGCGGGGCGCGAGATCCCCGACGTGGTGGTGCTGGGGGCGGGCGTGGCGGGGCTGGCGGCGGCGCGCGCCCTCGTCGACGCGGGCAAGCGGGTGGTCGTGCTGGAGGCGCGCGACCGGCTCGGCGGGCGCGTCCTCACGCGCCGCGATCCGGGGCTGGCCGTCCCGGTCGAGCTGGGCGCGGAGTTCGTGCACGGCACGCCGCGCGCGCTGTGGCGCGTGCTCGACGAGGCGCGCCTGCGCGTGGTCGACGCCGCCGAGGAGCACGTCACGCTCGACGGCGGGCGGCTGGTCGAGCGCGACGACTTCGCCGGCACGATGGACGAGGTGCTCGGCGCGCTCCCCGACGAGGAGCGCCGCCCCGACCGCTCGTTCGCCGAGTTCCTGGGCGAGCGCTTCGGCGACGCGGCCCACGCCGACGCGCGGCGGCTCGCCGCGTCGTACGTCGAGGGGTTCCACGCCGCGCCGGTCGGCGACGTCGGCACGCACGGGCTGGCGCACGCCGAGGGCGCCGCGTCGGGGAACGACCAGGCGTACCGGGTCGTCGACGGCTACGACCGGGTCGTGGCCTGGCTGCACGACGGGGCGGGGGAGGCGCCCGACGTGCGGCTCCGCACCGTCGCGCACCGCGTGCGCTGGTCGGCGGGGAAGGTGCGCGTCGAGGCGCACCAGGCGGTGGGCGTCGACGACCTGCAGTTCGACGCGGCCGCGTGCGTCGTGACGCTCCCCGTCGGCGTGCTCGCGGCGTCGCCGGGGAGCGAGGGGAGCGTGTCGTTCGAGCCGCGCCTCGACGACCGGGCGGAGGCGCTCGCCGCCGTCGGCTGCGGGCACGTGACGCGCGTGGTCCTCCAGTTCCGCCGCCGCTTCTGGGAGGACCGCGCCTGCGTCCCCGCGCTCGACGGCGACGTCGACCCGGGGATGCTCTCGTTCGTCCACGCGCCGGAGCGTCCGGTGCCCGTGTGGTGGACGCTGCGCGCCGTGCGCGCGCCGGTGCTGGTCGCCTGGGTCGGCGGCCCGCGCGGGCTCGCGCTCGCGCGGCTCGACGCCGCGGGGCTCGAGCGCACCTGCGTGTCGGCGCTCGCGCAGACGCTCGGCCTGTCGGTCGACGCGGTCCGCGCCGAGCTGGTGGCCGTGCACCACCACGACTGGACCGACGACCCGTTCGCGCGCGGGGCGTACAGCTACGCGCGCGTCGGGGGCGCCGACGCGCCGGCGCTGCTCGCCGCGCAGCTCGTCGACACGCTGTTCTTCGCCGGCGAGGCGACCGCGGGCGGGGGGAACACCGGCACCGTGCACGGCGCGCTGGCGAGCGCCGAGCGCGCGGCGGCCGACGGGCTCGCGGCGCTGGCGCGGCGCGACCGGTAGTGAGCGGCGGCGGGGCGGGCTAGGTTGCGGGGCCACCCCTCGCCCCGTCCCGCGTGACCCGCCGCCCCGCCCGCCTCCTCGCCGCCGCCGCGCTCGCGCTGCTCTCGGCGTGCGCGCCCGCCCTCGTCCCCGCCCCCGCCGCCGGGGGCGCCGCCGAGCCCCCGCCGCTCCCGCGCGAGTTCCGCGCGGCGTGGGTCGCGACCGTCGCCAACATCGACTGGCCGTCGCGCCCCGGGCTCCCCACCGCCGAGCAGCAGCGCGAGCTGGTCGCGATACTCGACCGCGCGAAGGCGCTCAACCTGAACGCGATCGTGCTGCAGGTGCGCCCGGCCACCGACGCGATCTACCCGTCGGCGCTCGAGCCGTGGTCGGAGTACCTGACGGGCGAGATGGGGAAGGCGCCGGCGCCGGCGTGGGACCCGCTCGAGTTCGCGGTGCGCGAGTCGCACGAGCGCGGGATCGAGCTGCACGCGTGGTTCAACCCGTACCGCGCGCGCCAGGTCGGCGCGAAGTCGGCGGTCGCGGCCACGCACGTGAGCCGCACGCGCCCCGACCTCGTGCGCGAGTACGGGCGGATGCAGTGGATGGACCCGGGCGAGCCCGAGACGCAGGCGCACTCGCTGCGCGTGATCCTCGACGTGGTGAAGCGCTACGACGTCGACGGCGTGCACCTCGACGACTACTTCTACCCGTACAAGGTCGCGGGGCCGGGCGGGAAGCCGCTCGACTTCCCCGACAGCGCGAGCTACGCGCGCTACGCCGCCGGCGGCGGCACGCTGGGGCGCGACGACTGGCGCCGCCGCAACGTCGACGAGTTCGTGCGCCGCATGTACGACGAGGTGAAGCGCGCGAAGCCGTGGGTGAAGGTCGGCATCAGCCCGTTCGGCATCGCGCGCCCGGGGCAGCCCGAGCAGGCGTGCTGCTTCGACCAGTACTCCGAGCTGTACGCCGACGCGCGGAAGTGGCTGCGCGAGGGGTGGCTCGACTACTGGACGCCGCAGCTCTACTGGAAGATCTCGGCGCCGCAGCAGAGCTACCCCATGCTCCTGAAGTGGTGGGCCGCCGAGAACGTGAAGGGGCGCCACCTCTGGCCGGGCAACTTCACCTCGCGCGTCGTCGACGGCAGCCCGCAGCAGTTCACCGTCGCCGAGATCGACTCGCAGGTGCGGCTGACGCGCGCGCAGCCCGGCGCGACCGGCAACGTGCACTTCAGCATGAAGGCGCTGATGCGCAACCCGGGCGGGCTCACCGACACGCTGCAGGCGGGCGTGTACGCGCAGCCGGCGCTGATCCCCGAGTCGCCGTGGATGCCGGGGCGCACCCCCGGGCGCCCGCAGGTGCGCGTCGCCGCCGGCGTCCCCGGCCAGACGCTGCTCGAGCTGTCGCCCGCCGCGGGCGAGCAGCGCCCGTGGCAGTGGGTGGTGCGGGCGCGGCACGGCGGCACGTGGACCACCGAGGTCGTGCCGGGTGCGAGCGCCCGCACCGCGGTGCCGGCCCCCGCCACCCGCGGCGCGCCCGACGAGGTGCTCGTCTTCGCGCTCGACCCCGCGGGGCGGGCCGGCCCGTCGGCGCGCGTCGCCGGCACCGTCGCCGCGCGCTGACCGTGCCGCCGCGCCGTCCGCTCTTCCACCGCGAGACGGAGGGGATCCGCGTCACGGTGCGCCCGTCGTACCTGCGCGAGCAGTCGCGCCCCTACGCGGCGCAGCACGTGTTCGCGTACCACGTGCGCATCGAGAACGTCGGCGCGCGCTCGGCGCAGCTCCTCTCGCGCTCGTGGCTGATCCACGACGACGCCGGCGAGGAGACCAAGGTCGACGGCGAGGGCGTGGTCGGCGAGCAGCCGGTCATCGCCCCCGGCCGCGTGCACGAGTACCGCAGCTTCTGCGTGCTCAAGTCCACCAGCGGGTGGATGGAGGGGCACTACCGCTTCGTGCGCGACGACGGCACCCGCTTCGAGGCGGTGATCCCGCGCTTCCTGCTCGACGCCGCCGACGCGCTCCCCGAGTAGCGCGCCGCCTCAGCCCCCGTCGAGCGACGCCGGCGGGATCGCCTCGGCGAACGGCGCGTAGAGCGTCGCGAACGCGGTCGCCGACAGGACGTCGCGCACGAGCAGCGCGAGCACGGCGGCCAGCGCCGCCTCCGCCACGGGCGCCAGCTCGGGCGCGGCGTCGGGGGCGGGGTCGTCGGTCGGGACCGCGACCAGCTGGAGCAGGGGCCCGAGCGCCGCGTCGCGCTCGGGCTCGCGCTGGGTGGCCGCCACGGCGGCCGCGAGGACGCGGGCGGCGGCGGCGAAGCGCGGGGAGCCCTGGGCGGCCTCGTGGCGGGCCGCGGCCTCGTCCCACGCCGCGGCCGGGAGCGCGGCCAGCCGCTGCAGGAAGCGGCGGATGGCGAGCGTCTGCGGGCCGTAGGGGGCGGCGGGGGGCGGGGGGGCGGTCACCGCGGGGAAGCTAGCGGCCCCGGAGGGGCTCCGCTGGCCGCGCGCAAGCCGCTGCCCTATCTTTGTTTGGATGACGAGCCGGGCGTGCGCGCCCGCCGTGCATCCCCCGTATTCCCCGAATCAGTCCCGGCCAGTCCATGGCGAAGCAAGACGCGATCGAGCTCGAAGGCACCGTGGCGGAGGTGCTCCCCAACGCCACCTTCCGGGTGGAAACGAAGAGCGGCCACCAGGTGCTCGCGACGCTCGCCGGCAACATGCGCCGGTTCCGCATCCGCGTCCTCGCCGGCGACCGCGTGACGCTCGAGGTCTCGCCCTACGACCTCACCCGCGGCCGCATCACCTTCCGCCACAAGAGCTGACCGCCGGCACGATCCGTGTACCTCGGGCCCGCACTTTCACGCGGCAGCCGGAGGGGAGCAATGGGACGGACGGGAGAGACGACGGTCACGAAGGTCGATTCGCGCCACTCGCCCCGCGGGGCGATGGGGCAGAAGTACCTCGCCGCGGGGAAGCGGATGGGGATGCGCCTGTGGGACGAGGAGCGCCCCGGCGAGTCCAGCGATGAGTCGCGCCGCGACTACGAGACGGTCGGCTACGTGATCGCCGGCCGCGCCGAGCTGCACCTCGAGGGGCAGCTCGTGCTGCTCGAGGCGGGCGACTCGTGGGTCGTCCCCGAGGGGGCGACGCACCGCTACAAGATCCTCGAGACGTTCACGGCCGTCGAGGCGACCTCGCCGCCCGCGCACGTGCACGGGCGGGACGAGGAGTGAGCGCGCGCTGAGCTAGCGCCGCGTCAGCCGCCGGAACAGCGAGCGCAGCCCGCCCCCGGCGGGCTGCTGCGCCGCCTCGGTCATCTCGACGATCGCGTCGATGGCCGCCACGCGCCCCGGCTGGTGCCCCGCGGGCTGCCCCGGGCGCGCGGTGGCGTGCTCCGCCGACCGCGCGACCAGCTCCTCCACGTCCGACATGTCGACGCCCGGGGTCAGGACCTCGGGCTCGTCGTCGGCCGCGTCGTCCGGCACCGACGCCAGCGCGGCGTCGAGCGCCGCCGCCAGCGGGTCCACGCCGACCGACGCGGGCACGGCCACGGCCGGCATCTCGAGCACCACGTCGTCCGCCTGTTCGACGACGGCGTCGTCGGCGACGTCGTCGGGGGCGTCGAGCGTCAGCAGCGGCAGCTCGAACGCGGGCTGGTCGAACGAGGCGTCGTCGGCCAGGAGCGGCAGGTCCATCGGCGCCGGGGTCCACGACGGCGCGACCTCGTCGTCGTGCGCCGCCTCGGCCGCGCCGGCGCCGAGCAGCGCCGCCGTCTCGTCGAGCGCGCCCTGCACGCGCCAGTCGTGGGCGCCCGCCAGCCGCGTCCGGGCGCGCAGCACCGCGTCGCGCGCCGCGGCCTCCGGCCCCGCCGCCGACAGCAGCGCCAAGTCGGATCGTAGCCATGTCGTTCTGTGAGCCAA
>NZ_JARGEK010000209.1 GCF_029211165.1 Roseisolibacter sp. H3M3-2 | reverse complement strand
AACTCCTTGGCTCACAGAACGACATGGCTACGATCCGACTTCGTCAGCGCGAGCGCGGCGGGGCGCGGCGCGGGCCGCGGCCTGCAGCAGCGCCAGCGCCGCGAGCACGAACGCCGCGCCGGCCAGCACGCCGCCGACGTCGGGCCAGGAGTGCGCCGTGAAGTTGAGCAGCTGCTTCGACCCGAGGAGCGGCGGCTGGTACGCCATCCCCGGGACGCGGATGATCGCCTCCGGGTCGAGGTCGTGGCCGTAGTCGTAACCCCACCGCCAGAAGTCGGCGAGCCCGGCGACCCCCGCGGCGAGCAGCGCCGCGAGCCACGCCGCCAGCGGCCCCCGGCGCCCGGCCAGCGCCACCAGCGCGCCGGCCGCCGCCAGCCCGCCCGCGATCCACGGCATGTAGCGCAGCTCCGGGATCGCGTCGGGGGTGATCGCCTTCATCCCGATGTAGTGATTCAGCCCGTTGATGTTCTGCAGGTCGTTGGGCTTCAGCCCGTCCACCGTGTGCAGGCGGATCAGCATCCCGATCCCCTCCGGGTACTGCGGCGCCTCCAGCTCGATGCGCCAGAGCGGGAAGGCGAAGGTGCCGAGGAGCAGCACGGCCGCGAGCGCGGTCAGCACGCGGGAGACGAGTGGGAGTCGGGTCGGCATGGTCGATTCCGGTGGGGGCGCGCGCTGCGGGCTGCGGACCGCGGATTCGGAACCCGCAGTCCGCAGCCCGCAGCATCCTCAGTCGTTCGCCTTGTGCTTCGCGTGCGCCGAGGGGTCGGGCCTGTCGAACTGGCGCGCGCGGGCGATCTGCGACTGCGCCTTCCGCGAGGTGTTCGCGCTCAGCGCCACCGTCGAGTTGGCGGGCGACACGCGCGCGTACCCCGACATCTCCTGGTGCAGCGCCGAGCAGAAGTCGGTGCAGTAGAAGGGGAAGACGCCGACGCGCTGCGGCACCCACTTGAGTGTGCGCGTCTCGCCGGGCTGCAGGATCAGCTCCGCGTTGTTGGCGCCGAGGATCGCGAAGCCGTGCAGGATGTCCCAGTCCTGCTCGACGTTGGTCACGTGGAAGTAGACCGTGTCGCCCATCCGGATCCCCTCGATGTTGTCGGGGGCGAAGTGGCTGCGGATGGCGGCCATGTTCACGTGCACCGTCCGCCCCTCGCGCCGGATCGACGCCTCGGGCTCGCCCTTGATGCCGTGCGGGTGCGTGCTCTCCGAGAGCTTGAAGAACTTGACCTGCCGGTCCTTGATGAGCGACGCCGGGAGCGCCTGCGCGTAGTGCGGCTCGCCGATGGTCGGGAAGTCGAGCAGCATCCGCATCTTGTCGCCGCTGATGTCGATCAGCTGCGCCGACTGCGCCAGCTCGGCGCCCGTCGGGAGGTACCGGTCCTTGGTGATCTTGTTCATCGCGACCAGGTACTTCGCGAACGGCTTCTTCGAGTCGCCGCCGGGGATCATGATGTGGCCGACCGAGTAGTAGACCGGCATCCGGTCCACCACCTCCCACGTCCCCAGCTTCCACTTCACCACCTCGCTGGAGATGAAGTGCGACGTGTACGCGTAGCCGCGCCCGTCGAACTCGGTGTGGAGCGGGCCGAGGCCGGGCTTCTGCACCTCGCCGGCCAGGATCGCGTCGTAGCGCAGCACCGGGATCCCGTCGATCTCGCGCTCGAACGCCCTGGCCTCGATGGCGGCGAGCAGCTTGGTCGCCGAGTGGACCGGGATCACCGTCGCCAGCTTGCCGCCGGCCACGATGTACTCGCCCGTCGGGTCGACGTCGACGCCGTGCGGCGACTTGGGCGTCGGCAGGTAGTACACCAGCCCCGGGCACGCCTGCGGGTCGAGCATCCGCACCGACGTGCGCCGCTCCGAGGTCGCGACGCGCGACCGCTCGTCCATGTGGTTGTGGTAGTACTCCGACGGGAACGCCCGCGCCTTCCCCTCGGCGACGCACGCCTCGGCCTTCTTGTAGTTGACCGCGGCGATGTAGTCCTTGTCGGCCCGCGAGGCGTTCGTCTCGAGCTTCGTGAACGCCTGCTCCGAGTTGTACGAGGTGAAGAAGAACCACCCCTCCGACGGCCCCTTGCCGGCGTGCCCGAGGTCGTAGTTGTAGCCGGGCATCAGGATCTGGAACGCGACGTCCATCTTCCCCGGCTGGTCGGCCGTGATGAACGAGAGCGTCCCCTTGAAGTTGTCCTTGTACGAGTCGATCGCGACGTCGGCGTTCGTCCCGACCGGGACGCTGAACCGCGTCGCGCTCACCACGTACCGCCCGTCGGGCGTGGTGAACGGGGAGGCGTGCCCGCCGGCCGCGTTGGGGAGCTCGAGGATCTCGCTCGTCTCGAACGTCGTCAGGTCGATGCGCGCGACGCGCGGCGTGTTGTTGGCGTTGATGAACAGCCACCTGCCGTTCACCTCGCCCGCGGTCTGCGACAGCTCGGGGTGGTGCGAGTCGTCCCACGGCACGAAACCGTAGGAGGTCATCAGCATCGCCTTCGTCTCCTCGCTGTAGCCGTAGCCGTTCTCGGCGTGCTGCGAGAAGACGGGGATGTGCTTGATGAGGCGCCCCGACGGCAGCGCGTAGACGGCGACCTGCCCGCTGAAGCCGCCCGACATGAAGGAGTAGAACTCGTCGTGCTGGCCGGGGGCGACGTACACCTTCGACGCGGCGTCGCCGGTGACGAGGTTGGCCGCCCCCTTCTGCCGCGTGGTGCCGCAGGCGAAGAGGAGGACGCTCCCCGCGACGGCGGCGGCGCCGCCGAGGAGGAGCTGACGTGCGGTGGGTTGCATGGACGCGACTCCTGGCGCGCGGCGGCGCCGGGTGCGACTGGCAGGGGTGTGGGGTGCGCCGCCCGCGGGCCCCTGCGGCCCCGCGGCGGCGGACGGCCGCCCTGCGCGTGGCGGGGCGGGCGTCGGGTTTCCGCTATCATCATCGACATGTGCGGTATCCCGCGGTGTAGGCGGCATCGCGCGACGCGCGTGCGGGTTTGCCCGATCCGCCGCCCGGGATCCGCCGCTCGACGCGCGCGCCCGCCGCGCGGAGACTCCGGCGCACCATGCCCGCCGCCTACCACCTCGTCGTCACGCTCCACGTCCTCGCCGCGATGCTCTGGCTCGGCGGGATGCTCTTCCTCGGCGTCGTCGGCGCCCCCGTGCTGCGCGCGGTCGAGCCGCCGGCGCTGCGGCAGCGCCTCTTCGCGGCGCTCGGGCTGCGCTTCCGCCGCGTCGGCTGGGCGGCGATCGGCGTCCTGGTCGCCACCGGCGTCGCCGCGCTGCACTACCGCGGCCTGCTGCACTGGGACGGCGTGCTCGGCGCCCCCGCGTTCTGGCGCACGCCGCTCGGCCGCGCGCTGGCGGCCAAGCTGGCGGCGGTCGCGGTGATGCTCGCCGTGAGCGCGGTGCACGACTTCGTGCACGGGTCGGCGGCGGGGCGCGCGGCGCCGGTCTCCCCCGAGGCGCTGGAGGCGCTGCGGCGGGCGGCGCTGCTGGCGCGGTGGAACGCGCTGGTGGGGGTGGTGCTGGTGGCCGCCGCGGTGCGCCTGGCGCGCGGCGGCTGAGGTCCGCCGGTCCGCCCCTCCCGTTACCGCCCGCCGGCGCGTAACGGAATTTTCACTTGCCGAATTTTGCTAACAACGTATGCTTTATCCATGACCCATCAGAGTCTCGGCGAGTTCGAGCAGCTCGTCCTCCTCGCCGTCGTCCACCTGCAGGGGGAGGCCTACGGCGTCCCCATCGTCGAGGAGATCGAGCGGCGCACCGGGCGGAGCGTCGCCCGCGCCGCCGTCTACGTCACCCTACGGCGGCTCGAGGAGAAAGGGTTCGTCACCTCCTGGATGGGCGACCCGACCCCCGAGCGCGGGGGAAAGGGGCGCCGCTACGTGCGGATCGAGGCCGAGGGGGCGCGGGCCCTCCGGGAGGCGCGCCACGTCGCCGACAGCATGTGGCACGGGCTCGATCCGGCGTCGCTGAGGGTCCGGTGAGCCCCGCCCCCGCGCCCCCGGCCCTGCTGCGCGCCCTCCTGCGCCGCGTCGTCCCCCTCGACGAGCGCAACGCGGTCGACGGCGACATGTACGAGCTCTACGCCGCGCGCCACGCCGACGAGGGGCCCGGGGCGGCCGCGCGCTGGTACCGGCGCGAGACGCTGTCCCTCGCGCTGCGCTTCGCCGTCGACCGGGTCGGGCGCGTCCTGCGGAGCCTGGCCAACGGCGGCGCCACGCCGTCGGGGCTCGACATCAAGCTCGGCGCGCGGCTGCTCGCCAAGTCGCCGGGGCTCGCCCTCGTCGGCGGGCTGGCGATGGCCGTCGCCGTCGCCCTGGGCGCGGGCGGGTACGCCGCCGTCAACTCGTACTTCTATCCCGAGCTGCCGCTGGCCGAGGGCGACCGCGTCGTGGCGCTCGGCAAGTTCGACCAGCGCCGCGAGTTCGAGGACGAGCAGCTGCTGCACGACTTCCTGGTCTGGAAGCGCGAGCTGCGCGCGGTCGTGGACGTCGGCGCCTTCCGCACCATCCAGCGCAACCTCGCCACGTCGGCCGGGCCCGGGGAGCCGATCACGCTCGCCGAGATGAGCGCCGCGGGGTTCCGCGTGGCGCGCGTCCGCCCGCTCGCCGGCCGCACCCTGGTCGACGACGACGAGCGCCCGGGCGCGCCGCTGGCGATGGTGATCGGCTACGACGTCTGGCACTCGCGCTTCCTCGGCGACCCGCAGATCGTCGGGCGCGAGCTGCGCGTCGGCCGCGACGTCTACACCGTCGTCGGCGTCATGCCGCAGGGCTTCGCCTTCCCCGTCAACCACCAGTACTGGGTCCCGTTCCGCCTCGACGCGGGGACGGCGGTCGCGCCGGGGATGGGGCCGAAGCTCGACGTCTTCGCCCGCCTCGCCCCGGGCGCGACCAAGCAGTCCGCGCAGGCGGAGCTGGGCGCGCTCGGCCGGCGGCTCGCCGCGGAGGGGCCGGCGGCGCTCGCGCAGCTGGAGTCGCGCGTCGTGCCGTACGTCGACATCATGATGAACGGCGAGGCCGACGGCACGAGCCAGGCGATGGCGCTGGCGCGCTTCGTCCTCGGGCTGCTCCTCGTGGTCGTCGCGCTGAACGTGGCGGTGCTCGTCTACGCCCGCACCGTCACGCGCACCGGCGAGATCGCCGTGCGCACGGCGCTCGGCGCCCGGCGCGCGCGGATCGTGACGCAGCTCTTCGCCGAGGCGCTCGTCCTCTCGGTGCTGTCGGCGGCGGCGGGGCTGGGGCTGGCCGCCGTCGGGCTGGAGATGCTCGACCGCTACCTGGAGAACGCCTCCGGCGGGCGCCCGCCGTTCTGGATGGACCCCGGCCTCTCCGCGGGGACGGTGCTGTACGCGCTCGGCCTCGCGGTGCTCAGCGCCGTGATCATCGGCGCCTTCCCCGCGCTGCGCGCCACCGGCCGGCAGCTGCGCGCGTCGATGGGGAGCCTGGGGAGCGGCGCGCGGGCGCGGCTCGGCGGCACGTGGACGGCGCTCATCGTCGCGCAGGTCGCGGTCGCGGTCGCGGTGCTCCCGGCGGCGCTCCGGCAGGGCGGCGGGCTGCTGCGCGGGGCGACCGTGGAGCCCGGGTTCGCGCCCGCCGAGTACGTGGCGACGCAGTTCGGCGTCGGGCAGGACATGTACGCCAGCATGGGGATGCGGACGGACAGCGCGCGGGCCGACAGCGTGCGGGCGATCGCCGCCGCGCTGCTCGCGCGCCTCGAGACCGAGCCGGCGGTGCGCGGCGTGACGGTCACCAACTCCGAGCCGTGGAGCGGCGGCCAGGCCATGGTGGAGTCGGACGACGCGGGCCGGGAGCCGCAGCTCGTCCGCGTCCTGCAGATCGACTCGGGCTACTTCCCCCTGTTCGACGTGCCGGTGGTCGCCGGGCGCAACTTCGTGCCGGCGGACGCCGCCCTCGACTGGGACGCGCGGCCGGTGATCGTCAACCGCAGCTTCGTGGACGAGGTGCTGGGCGGCCGCGACCCGGTCGGGCGCCGCGTGCGCAACCGGGGCTACGGCGCCGACGTGAACCCGTGGCACGTGGTCGTCGGCGTCGTCGACGACTTCCCGACCGAGGCCGAGGGGCTCGGGCCGACCATCCGCCCGCGGATGTTCCGCCCCGCGGCGGCCGGGGAGGGCGGCAGCGGCGGGCTGCTCACGGTGCGGCTGCGCGGGCAGTCCCCGGAGGCGTTCGCGCCGACGCTGCGGCGGATCGCCGCGTCCGTCGACCCGACGCTGCAGCTCTCCGCCCCGCAGTCGCTGTACGCGCTGTACCGCGAGGACGCGCAGGGCGCGCTGCAGGTGGCGCTCGTCATCGCGCTCGTCGCCGGGAGCGTGCTCCTCCTCTCGGCGGCGGGGATCCACGCGATGATGTCGTTCACCGTGAACCAGCGGCGGCGCGAGATCGGGATCCGCGCGGCGCTCGGCGCCCCGGCGCGCCGCATCCTCGGGGGCGTGCTCGCCCGCGCCGCGCGCCAGCTCGCGATCGGCGTCGGCGTCGGCCTCGCGGCGGCGGGGGCGCCCGACGCGGCCGCCGGCGGCGAGCTGCTCGGCGGCACGGGCGTCCTGCTCGTCCCCGGCACCGCCGCGTTCATGCTCGTCGTCGGCCTCCTCGCCGCCGCCGGTCCGGCGCGCCGCGGCCTCCGCGTCCAGCCCACCGAGGCGCTGCGCGCCGAGTGATCGGCATCCTCCCGACGAGACTTCCCATGCTGCACCGCATCACCGGCGCCGTCCTGGGCGCGCTCGCCCTCGCCGGCGCGCCGGCCGCCGCGCAACCGGCGCTCGCGCGCGCCACCGAGAACCGCCCCGTCGAGATCGAGCTGCGCAGCGCCGCGCGCGTGCTCGTCCCCGGCGAGACGGCGCACGTCGCGATCCGCCTCCGCCCCGACTCCGGGTGGCACGCGTACTGGCGGCACGCCGGCGACGTCGGGAGCCCGCCGTCGATCGACTGGGTGCTCCCCGACGGGTACACCGCGGCGCCGCTGCGCTGGCCCGCGCCGGAGCTCATCGCGTCGCCGCCGCTCGCCAGCTACGGCTACGAGCGCGAGGTGCACCTGCTCGGCGCCGTCCGCGTGCCGCCCGACGCGCGCGTCGGCTCCACCGCGACGCTCGCCGGCACGGTGACGTGGGTGGTGTGCAAAGTGGAGTGCGTGGCCGACGAGGTGGACGTCGCGCTGACGCTGCCGGTGGGCGCGGCCGCCGCCGCCGACACGGCCGCCGTCCGCGCGTTCGCGGCGGAGGACGCGCGCGTGCCGCTGCGCCGCGCCGACTGGACCTTCCGCTCGGCGGTGGACGGCGACGCGGTGGTGCTCCGCGTCCGCCCGCCCGAGGGGACGGCGCTGCCGGCGGGCGGCGACGCGGCGCGCGTGCGCTTCTTCGTCGACACGGCCGGCGTCATCGACCACGCGGCGCCGCCCGCGGTGCGCGCGGACGGCGGGGAGCTGGAGCTGCGGCTCGCGCGCTCGCAGTTCGCCAGCGGCGACCCGACGCGGCTGACGGGCGTGCTGGCGATCGCGGACGCGCCGGGCGCGGCGGACGGACGGCTGGTGGTCGAGGTGGACGCGCCGGTGGTGAGCGCGGCGCAGCTCGCGTCGGCCGGCGGGGGCGCGGGCGCCGGCTCCGCGCTCGACGCCGGCGGGTGGGTCGCGCTGGCGACGGCGGGGCTGCTGGCGCTGCTCGGCGGGACGCTGCTCAACCTGATGCCGTGCGTCCTCCCGGTGCTGTCGATCAAGGCGCTGGGCGTCGCCGAGGCGGCGGCGCGGGACGCGCGCACCGCGCGGCGCCACGCGCTGCTGTTCGGCGCCGGCGTGCTGGCGTCGATGTGGGCGCTGGTCGGCGTGCTGCTCGCGCTGCGCGCCGCCGGTGCCGAGGTCGGGTGGGGCTACCAGCTCCAGAGCCCCCTGGTGGTCGGCGGGCTCGCGCTGCTCGTGTTCGCGGCCGCGCTCAACATGGCCGGCGTCTTCGAGCTCGGGCCGGTGGGGGGCACGCTGTCGGTGGCCGCGGGGCGCACGCCGCCGGCGGCCGAGGCGTTCCTGAGCGGGGTGCTCGTGACCGCGCTCGCGACGCCGTGCTCGGCGCCGTTCCTCGCCGCCGCGGTCGCGTACGGCGTCGCCGGCGGCGCGGCGAGCGCGGTCGTCGTCTTCACCATGCTCGGCCTCGGGCTGGTGTGGCCGCTGGCGCTCGTCGCCGCGTCGCCGCACGCGCGCCGGTGGCTGCCGCGGCCCGGCGCGTGGATGGTGACGCTGCGGCAGGCGCTCGCCTTCCCGCTGCTCGCCACCGTCGTGTGGCTGGCGTGGGTGCTCGGCCGGCAGGCCGGCACCGACGCGGTGGCGGCGCTGCTCGGCGCGCTCACCCTGCTCGCCTTCGGGCTGTGGGCGCTCGGGCGCTTCGGGACGCCGGTCGCGTCGGCCGGCAGCCGGCGCGCGGCGCGCGG
>NZ_JARGEK010000208.1 GCF_029211165.1 Roseisolibacter sp. H3M3-2 | reverse complement strand
CCGACTTGCGCGCACCGCGGCGAACGCCGCGTCGAGCGCGTCGAGCACCGCGCGCGGCGCCGGCTGCGCGACGGCCGGGCGGAAGCGCGCCCACGTCGTGTCGATCCCGTCGAACGGGCTCGCCTCGGGGCCGGCGGGGGCGCCGCCGTCGACGCGCGACGCCTCGCGCTGCAGCGACACGGTGGGCGGCGCGTTGCGCTGCGAGCCCCCCTGCCCCTGCGACCGGTGCTGGTCGCGGCTCACCGCCGCCAGCTCGGAGTACGAGCGCCCGAGCACGGGGTCGAACGCGCCGGCGTCGCCGCGGAAGGTCGCGTTCTGGTGGTTGCGGTAGCTGGTGTTGCGGTAGAACCGCGCCGCCGCCCACGCCGGCCCGAAGCCGCGTGCCGGGAAGCGCGCCGTGTCGGCCGCCGCGTCGAACGCCTCGCGCGCCAGGATCCCGCTCGCCTGGTGGTGCCCGTGCCCGTCCGCCGGCGTCCCGCTGAAGATCGCGATCACCACGTGCGGCCGCACCGCGCGCACGACGCGCACGACGTCGCCGAGCACGGAGTCGCGCGGCCAGTGGCGGAACGTCTCCTCGGCGCTCTTGGAGAAGCCGAAGTCGAACGCGCGCGCGAAGTACTGCCGCCCGCCGTCGATCCGCCGCGCCGCCAGCAGCTCCTCGGTACGCAGCGCGCCGAGCGCCTCGAACAGCTCGTTGCCGATCAGGTTCTGCCCGCCGTCGCCGCGCGTCAGCGACAGATACGACGTCTCGACGTGGCGCCCGCGCGCGAGCCAGGCGATGAGGCGCGTGTCCTCGTCGTCGGGGTGGGCGCCGATGACGAGGGCGCGGCGGGTGTTGCCGACGGCGTCGCTAGTCTGTGTGAGCGCGGCGGCTCCACGCTCCTGGCCTGACGCCGTCGTGGCGGCGAACGTGAGCAGGGAGAGAAAGCGGAGCGGTCGGATCATACGGGAACGGCGGGAGTCGTCACTGCGGGAGTCGTCACTGCGGGAGTCGTCACTGCGGGAGTCGCGACGGCGGCAACCGCGTGTCGGTGGGAGTCGGGAGGAGACGCGACGCGGTGCGGCGGTACGGGGTGCGGGAGATGCGTGGCGTAGCGTTCGGCATGACGCGCACACCGGCCCGGAGCTTCCGCGACCTGCGGGTGTGGCAGGAGGCGCAGGCCCTGGCGCGGGCGGTCGGGCCGCTGTGCGAGATCCTGTGTCGCCTGCCATATGGCGATCTGGCCGACCAGCTGGCACGAGCTGCGACCTCGGTCCACACCAACATCGCCGAGGGGTGGGGACGCTACGGTCACAGGGACCGACTGCGGTTCTTCGACATCGCCTGGGCCTCGCTGCAGGAGCTCGACTCGCTGGTAGAGGAAGCGGCGAGAAGCGGTCGGGTGTCGAGACGCTCGGCCGACGTCGTCCGCCGCCACGCCTCGAACACCGGCCGGCTCCTCGCCGCCCTCTGCACCGCCCTTCGCGCCCACCAGCCCACGGACAGGGCGCCGCGCGGTGCCGACTCCCGCCGTTGAACCTCCCGCAGTGACGACTCCCGCGGTGACGACTCCCGCAGTATCAGGCGGTCGCCTTCTGCTTCGCGGGTTCAGTGATAGCCAACGCCTCCGCCACGATCCTCCCCTGCTCCGCCTTGTGCGCCGCCTCGTACCCCTCCGCGGGGCTCGCCCGCTCCGGACGGCCCACGTAGCCGAGCGACACCGACGCCGGGAGCAGCGCCCGCAGCCGCGGCGCCGCGAACGTCCACGCGCCCATGTTCTGCGGCTCCTCCTGCGCCCACACCACCTCGGTCGCCTTCGGGTAGCGCGCCAGCACCTCGCGCACCGCGTCGCCCGGGAACGGGTAGAGCTGGTCGACGCGCACCACCGCCACCGCGTCGGGGACCGGCTGCGCCGTCACGTCGTACCACATCTTGGCCGTGCACAGCACCACGCGCCGCACCCGGTCGGCGGCGCCCGCCGCCAGGTCGACCACCGGCTGCCACGCCCCCTCGGCGAGGTCGCCGAGCCGGCTCGTCGCCGCGGGGAGGCGGAGCAGCGACTTGGGCTGCATCAGCACCAGCGGGCGCCGCGGCTGGCGGCGCGCCTGCAGGCGCAGCAGGTGGAAGTACTGCGCCGGCGTCCCCGGGTAGGCGACCGTCATGTTCCCCTCGGCGCACTGCTGCAGGAACCGCTCGAGGCGCGCCGACGAGTGCTCCGGCCCGCCCCCCTCGTAGCCGTGCGGCAGCAGCAGCACGAGCCCCGAGTCCTGCGACCACTTGGCGCGGTCCGCCACCAGGAACTGGTCGATCACCACCTGCGCCACGTTCACGAAGTCGCCGTACTGCGCCTCCCACAGCGCCAGCGTGTCGGGCGCCGCCACGGAGTAGCCGTAGTCGAACGCCATCACCGCCGTCTCGGTGAGCGGGCTGTTGTAGACCTCGAACGCCGCCGTCGCGTCGGGGAGGCTCGCCAGCGGCGTGTGCGTCTTCCCGTCGGTCGGGTCGTGCAGCACCGCGTTGCGGTGGCCGAAGGTCCCGCGCTCCGCGTCCTGCCCGGTGAGGCGCACGTTCACCCCCTCGGCCACCAGCGACGCGAACGCCAGCGCCTCCGCCTGCCCCCACTCGATCCCGCCCTTCTCGCCGAGCGTCTCGGCGCGGCGCGCGAGGATCTTCCCGAGGCGTGGGTGCGGGGTGAACCCCTCGGGGTAGCGCAGCAGCGCGTCGTTGAGCGCCGTCAGCCGGTCCGCCGGCACCGCCGTCACGACCGGCGCCGGGAGCGCCGCCGGCGGCCCCTCGGGCGACTCCGGCTCGTGCGCGTCCTGGCGCTTCACCCGCTCGTGCGCCGACTGGAACTCCGCGCGCACCTCGCGGTCGACCGCCTCGACCTCGTCGGCCGACAGCAGCCCCTCGTCCACCAGCCGCCTCCCCCACACCTGGCGCGGCGTCGGGTGCGCCTTGATCGCGTCGTACAGCTTCGGCTGCGTGAACGCCGGCTCGTCGGTCTCGTTGTGCCCGTGCCGGCGGTAGCCCACCAGGTCGATCAGCACGTCCTTCGCGAACGCCTCGCGGTACGCGATCGCCACCCGCACCGCCGCCAGGCACGCCTGGGCGTCGTCGGCGTTGACGTGCAGCACGGGGACGTCGAACCCCTTCGCGAGGTCGCTCGCGTAGTGCGTCGAGCGCGAGTCGATCGGGTCGGTGGTGAAGCCCACCTGGTTGTTCACGATCAGGTGCAGCGTCCCGCCCACGCGGTAGCCGGCGAGGCGCGCCATGTTGAGCGACTCGGCCACCACGCCCTCGCCCATGAACGCCGCGTCGCCGTGCACCGCGATCGGCAGCACCAGGCGCTCGTCGCGCGTCCCGGGCTTCCCCTCGACGCGCTGGTGCGCGCGGGCGACGCCGTCGATCACCGCGCCCACGAACTCGAGGTGGCTCGGGTTCGGCACGAGCAGCAGCGCGACCTCGCGCCCGCCGACCTCGCGGCGCCCGCGGTACCCCATGTGGTACTTCACGTCGCCCGTCTCGCTCTCGCTCGACGCGTCCGGGTGCCGCCCCTCGAACTCGCCGAACAGCACCTCGTACGGCTTCCCCATCACGTGCGTCAGCACGTTGAGGCGGCCGCGGTGCGCCATCCCGATCACGACCTCGCGCGCGCCGCGCGCCGCGCTCTGCGCGATCGCCTCGTCGAGCATCGGCACCAGCGCGTCGGTCCCCTCGATCGAGAAGCGCTTCTTCCCCTGGTACGCGAAGCCGAGGAAGCGCTCCAGCCCGTCCACCTGCGTGAGCCGGCGCAGCACCGCCTTCCGCTCGTCGGCGGTCAGCGCGCGCGTCTCGTGCTCCGCCTTCAGCATCTGGCGGAACCACTCGCGCTCCGCGTCCGACGCGAGGTGGGAGTACTCCAGCCCGAAGGTGCCCGAGTAGCGCGTGCGCAGCATGCGCACGACGTCGGCCGCGGTGCGGAACCGCCCGTCGCCGAACCCCAGCGCGCTCGCCGGCACGGCCTCGAGGTCCGCCTCGGCGATGCCGTAGTGCTCCGGCGTCAGCTCGCGCGCGCCGAGCGGCTCGGAGCCGAGCGGGTCGAGGCGCACGGCCAGGTGCCCGTGCTCGCGGATCCCGTGCACCAGCGACGCCGCGGCGGCCGCCTTGCGCGGCAGCTCCGGGTCGCCGCCCCCGCCCCCGGCCGGCGCCCCGCCGGTCAGCCCGGCCAGCGCCTCCATGGTGCGGAAGTACTGCCGCCAGGACTCGTCCACCGACGCCGGGTCGCGGCGGTACGACTCGAACGCCTCGGCGATGTAGGCGTCGTTGAAGACGCTCGTGATGGCTGGGGAGGTCATGCCGCAAAATACACGGGAGGGCGGGAGTCGTTACAGCGGGAGTCGGGACGGCGGGAGTCGGAACCGCGACCGACCTACGCCGTCACGACTCCCGTTCCGTCGACTCCCGCCGTGGCGACTCCCGCCGCCGGAAGGATGAGGGCGAACTCACTCCCCTCCCCCGCCGCCGACCGCACCGCGATGCGCCCGCCCAGCAGCCCCGCCAGCCGCTGCGAGATGTAGAGGCCGAGCCCCGTCCCCCCGTAGCGGCGCGTCAGCCCGGCGTCGAGCTGGGTGAACGGGCGGAACAGCTTGGGCAGGTCCTCCGGCCGGATCCCGACCCCGGTGTCCGACACCGCGAACCGCACCGTCCCCTCGGCCGCGGTCACCCGCAGCGCCACCGTCCCCCGGGCGGTGAACTTGACCGCGTTCCCGCACAGGTTGATCAGGATCTGCCGCGTCTTGTCCGGGTCGGTCACCAGCGGGGGCGGGAGCGGCGGCACCTCGAGCACGAAGTCGAGCCCCTTCTGGCGCGCCAGCGGCTCGACCACCGTCGCCACCGTCTGCACCACGTCGGCGACGTCCACCGCCACCGGGCGCACCAGCTCCTTCCCCGCCTCGAGGCTGGAGAAGGTCAGGATCTCCTCGATCATCGCGGTGAGCTGGTGCGTCACGCCGCGCATGCGCTCCACCACGTCGTGCTGGTCCACCGAGAGGGGGCCGAGGATCTCGTCGGCCAGCAGCTCGCCGTAGCCCGTGAGGGCGGTGAGCGGGGTGCGCAGCTCGTGGCTCACCGTCGCCAGGAAGGTGCTGGCGGTGCGCGTGGCCGCCTGGGCGTCGGCCACCAGCCGCGCCTTCCACAGCGCCAGCGAGGCGTGGTCGGCGACCACCTGCAGCCGCTGCGCGTCGCGCTCCCCGAACGGCGCCCGCCCCTCCGCCCGCGAGATCGCCAGCACCCCCAGCAGGTCGCCGTGCGCCGCCAGCGGCGCCAGGAGCAGCGCCCCCACCGCGCCCCCGGACTCCAGCTCGCCGCAGTAGGCCGGGTCGCGCGCCTCGGCGTCCGTCGCCCGCAGCAGCGACGCCTGCCCCGTGGCGCGGAACTCCGCCAGCAGCCGCCCGGTGAGCGTCCCCGCCAGCGGGAAGGCGTGCCCGAGCACCGACGGCGGGTGCCCGAGCGACGCCACGAACTTCCCCTCGGTCTCGCCGATCTCGGCGACCGTGGCGCCGTCGGCCTCGCACAGCACGCGCGCCGCGCTGCACAGCGCCTCCAGCAGGCGCCCCGAGTCGGCCTCGGCGGCCATCCCGCGCGCCAGCGCGCGCAGCCGCTCGTTCTCCTCGCTCCGTTCGGCGAGGTCGCGCCGGCGCCGCTCGCGATCGCCGACCTCCGTGAACAGCACCAGGATCCCGCCGCCGCCCACCGCCGCCGCGTCGTCCACCGGGTAGATGCGGGCGTCGAACACCGCCGCCGTCCGCCCGCCGGGCCGCCGGGGGAGCGGGACCGTCTGCAGCGCGACCGGCGCCCGCGCCGTCATCGTCTCTCGCCACGCCTCCTCCACCGGCGAGCCGACCAGCGCCGGGAAGGTCTCCCAGATCGGGCTCCCGAGCGCGTCCTCGCGCTCCACCCCGGTCATCCGCTCGGCGGCCGCGTTCAGGTAGACGAGACGCCACGCGGGGTCGAGGACGAGCAGCCCCTCCCCCAGGCTCTCCAGCAGCCAGTCGGGGGCCGCGCCGTCCGCGGCGACGGCGCGCGTCGTCGTCGGCGGCGCGCCCGGGGATCCGTGTGTCGTCACAGTGGAACGTTACGCGATCGCGCGCGCGGATGCTGCCGGCTGCCGGCGGCGGACGTGTCCGCCCGCACGGGAACCGCCACGCGCCCCGCCCGGTTCGCCGCGGCGATGCCGCGACGCCGCCCCGACCGCGCCCGCCCCCCGGCCGAACGCCCCGCCAAGACGTGCGCCCGCTGCGGGCTCCCGTTCCAGTGGCGGCGCAAGTGGGCCCGCGACTGGGAGTCGGTGCGCTGGTGCAGCGAGCGGTGCCGGCGCGGGACCGACGCGCCGCCTACCGGTCGTCGCTCCCCGGCAGCGTGATCAGGACGGACGCCGGCGGCTCGGGGGCCGGCGCCCGCGGCCGCTCGATCTGCGCCGCCAACTCCTCCGACAGCCGGTCGCGGTCGAGCGGCCTGAGCATCGCCTGCAGCTCGGCCTCGTCGTCGGTCGAGAGCGGCAGCCCCAGGCGTCCGTAGAGCCCCGCGACGAGCTGGAGGGTCTTGGTCACCTCCTCCTCGGTCCGCATGTCGATCTCGAGCGTCATCTCCTCGCGCAGCTCGGCGATCTGCGACTCGCGGCGCTGCGACATCAGCACGAAGATCGACAGGAAGATCGCCTCCAGCGAGACGACCATCGTCAGGAAGCCGAAGGGATACGGGTCGAAGGGGAAGCGCGCCAGCGAGTTCCAGGCGACCCAGACCGAGAACCAGATCAGGTGCAGGGCGAGGAACACGGTCGAGCTGGCGAAGCGCGTCAGCGCGTCGGCGACCTGCTCGACCGGCGACTGGTGCGCCGACAGGCGCGTGCGAATCGCCTCGACCTTGCGATCGGCCGCCAGTCGGCGCGCCTGCGCCCGCTGGTCGGCCGCAAATATGGATTGCGGCACCTGGGACCCTCCCCGTCCGGTTCCGTACCACCCATGCACGGACGGGGCCGGCCGGACTCAGCGCGCGGCGGTGCCGTCCTCGTCGGTGGCGTCGTCCGAGGCGGCGGCGCTCGGGGCGCGCGCCGGCAGCCGCAGGGTGAAGACACTTCCCTGCCCCGGCTGCGACGCCGCCGACAGCTCGCCGCCCAGCAGCGCCGCGAGCCGCTTGGAGATCGGGAGGCCGAGCCCGGTGCCCGTGGGCTGCGCCGTGTTGCCGCTCGCCGCCAGCTGCACGAACTCGTCGAAGATGCGCGGCAGGTCGGCCGCCGAGATGCCGGGGCCGTGGTCGCAGACGGCGATCTCCAGCCCCCCGTCGCCGAGGGCGCGGCTCCGCACCTCGATCGGCTTGCCGGCGCCGAACTTGATCCCGTTCGACAGCAGGTTGAGCAGGATCTGCCGCACGCGCCGCGGGTCCGTCTCGAGCGTCAGCCGCTCCCCCTCGTGCGACAGCGCCAGCGGGCTCCCGTGCTCGTCGGCCAGCGGGCGCACGGTGATGAACAGGTCCTCGACCAGCGCCGGGAAGGGCGCCGGCTGCACCGACAGCTCGAACTTCCCGGCCTCGATCTTCGACAGGTCGAGGACGTCGTTCACCAGCTCGAGCAGGTGGCGCGCGGCGTGGTGCGTGCGCCGGATCCCGTGCTGCTGCTGGTCCGACAGGTCGCCGTAGATCCCGTCGAGCAGCAGCGTGTTGTAGCCGATGATCGCGTTGATCGGCGTGCGCAGCTCGTGGCTCATCGACGCGTAGAAGCGGCTGCGCGCGGCCATCGCCCGCTCCAGGTCCGCCTGCCGCGCCTGCAGCTCCGCGTTCACCGCCTGCAGCTCGGCGGTCGCGCGCGCCTCCTGCTCCAGCAGCCGCGTGCGCATCGCCAGCTCCAGCTCGCGGCGCTCGGCGGCGCGCAGCGCCTGCTCCTGCAGCCGCACCTGCTCGCGCCGGTGGTGCATCTCGACGAACACGGACACCTTGGAGCGCAGGACGTCGGGGTTGAACGGCTTGAACAGGTAGTCGACCGCGCCGACCTCGTAGCCGCGGAAGACGTACGCGTCCTCCTTGTTGATCGCCGTCAGGAAGATTATCGGGATCGCGCGCGAGCGCTCGCGCGCCTTGATCAGCTCCGCCGCCTCGAAGCCGTTCATCCCCGGCATCTGCACGTCGAGCAGGATGAGCGCGAAGTCTTGCACCAGCAGCCGGCGCAGCGCCTCCTCCCCCGACGTCGCGCGCACCAGGCGCTGGCCGAGCGGCTCCAGGATCGCCTCGAGGGCGAGCAGGTTCTCCGGCCGGTCGTCGACCAGCAGGATGCTCACCGGCTCCATCGCCTCGGACGCCGCGCGCGCCGCGGCCGTGCGGTCGGCGTCGGCCGCCGCCTCGCGGGCGTGCTCCGGCTCGGGCGCGGGGGCGGCGGCCGTGGGCTCGACCTCGCGCGGCGCGAGCTGGCGGCTCACCACC
>NZ_JARGEK010000207.1 GCF_029211165.1 Roseisolibacter sp. H3M3-2 | reverse complement strand
CGCGGCGTCACGAGCGGGCGCATCCCGGGCGACGCCGGGCGCCACCCCTCGATCGCCTCCGCCAGCGCGCGCGCGAACGTCCCCGCGCTCGCCGGCCGCCCCTCGACGTCGCGCGACAGCCCGGCGTCGAGCACCGCCTGCACCGCGTCCGGCCACGGCATCGCCGGCTGCGCCTGCGCCAGCGTGCGCGGCGCCTCGGTCAGGCGCGCCGCCATCACGCGCTCGGGCGTCGTCGTGTCGAACGGGAAGCTCCCGGTCAGGCACTGGTAGGCGATGATCGCCAGCGCGTACACGTCGCTGCGCGCGTCGATCTGCCCGCCGAGCAGCTGCTCGGGGCTCATGAACTCGGGGGTGCCGACGACGTAGCCGGCCTGCGTCAGCCCCGCCCCCCCCTCGTCGGCGCCGAGCGCCTTGGCGATCCCGAAGTCGACGACCTTCACCCGCTCCGCGCCGTCGCCGTCCTCGACGACCATCACGTTGTCGGGCTTCAGGTCGCGGTGCACGATCCCGAGGCGGTGCGCGGCGTCCATCCCCTCGGCGATCTGGCGCACCAGCGTCGCGGCGCGGCGCGGCTCGAGCGGCCCGGTGTCGGAGAGGAGCTTCTTGAGCGAGCGCCCCGGCACGAACTCCATCGCCAGGTACACCGTGCCGTCGCTGGTCTCGCCGAAGTCGTAGACGCGCGCCACGCGGTCGTGGTCGATCCGGCTCGCGCTCGCCGCCTCGCGGGTGAAGCGCGCCACCGCCGCGGCGTCCTTGAGCATGTTGTGCCGCAGCACCTTGATCGCCGCCTGCTGCGGCAGCCGGACGTGGCGGGCGAGGTAGACCTTCCCCATCCCGCCCTCGCCCAGCAGGTCGGTCACCAGATAGCGGTCCGCGACCACCGACCCGATCAGGTCCGCCGTCACCTCCGCCGCGCGCAGCGTGGTGCCGTCGGCGGGGCAGAAGGCGTTGGCGTCGGAGTAGGTGGTGCCGCAGACGGGGCAGATCTTGGACATGGGGCGGGTGGGGCGAACTCGGGTGGGGCGAACTCGGATGATGCGAGAGCGGGTGAAGCGACGGCGGCCGGGGCGGAAACGCGCGGTACCCGGGTTCGTCCTCCCCGAGTTCGCCGTCCCCGCACTCGCCTCTCCCGAACTCGCCCCTTCCGGACTCCCCCGCAAGTGGGCGCGCAACCTATTGACGGTCCCCGCCGGCCGGGACGAGGTTGGGGGGCCCTCCCCCCTTCCCGAGGTCCCCGGATGCCCCGCCCGCCCCGCCTCCTCGCCGCCGCCGCGCTCCTCGTGCTCGCGGCCCCGGCGCACGCCCAGTCGTCCGACCGGCGCCCGACCGTCGCCGTCCTCCCGTTCGAGGTCAGCGCGCTCAAGGACCGCGCCGACTTCGAGCCGCTGAACAGGGGCGTCGCCGAGATGATGGTCTCCACGCTCGCCGCCAACCCCGGGGTGCGCGTCATCGAGCGCGAGCGCATCCAGAAGCTGCTCGACGAGCAGACGCTCGGCGCCTCCGGGCGCGTCGACGCCGAGACGGCGGTGCGCATCGGCAAGCTGCTCGGCGTGCACCACATGCTGACCGGGCTCGTCATGGTCGACACGAAGCGCCAGGTGCGCATGACGGCGCGCTCGATCAACACCGAGACGGGCGTCATCGAGTACGCCGAGTCGGTGAGCGGGAAGGCCGACGACCTGCTGACGCTGATCGACCAGCTCGGGAACAAGGTCAACACGGGGCTCAAGCTCCCGCCGATCCCGTTCCGCGTGAACACGCCGACGGGGGGCGGCGAGGCCGCGCAGACGCGCACGGCGAGCAACGCCCCCGCCGCCGCGAAGCCCGGCGGCTCGTTCCGCGCGATGATGCTGATGAGCCGCGGGCTCGAGAAGCAGGACCGCGGCGACACGCAGGGCGCGATCGCGCTCTACAAGAACGCGCTGCAGGAGGACCCGGGGCTCGACCGCGCGCGCGTGCGCCTCGCCTCCGCCGAGCGCGCGCCGGCGCCCTGACGCCGCGCCCACGGGCGGCACGACGCGGGCCCGGCGACATCGGTCGCCGGGCCCGCGTCGTTCACGGTGTGCGTGCGGCGGGGCGGCGGTTCAGCGTCACGCCCGCGCCGAAGTAGCGCGCGCGCACCTGCGACGTCCCCGGGGTGATGGTGAGCGTGCACACCGGGTTCGACCCGAACGACGAGCAGTCGCCCGCCCACCCGGCGAAGCTCCCGGTGCTCGGCGTCGCGGTGAACCGCACCACGTCGCCCGCGTACATCGGGTACGGCCCGGTCACCAGGAGCGGGACGGGCGGGACCACGATCGACACCGTGTCGCGGATCGTCTCCACCAGCAGCCGCGCGTCGTAGGTCCCGGGGTTCGCGTTCCCCTGCTGCTCGACCTCGACCGAGACGACCACCTGCGTGCCGAAGCGCGCCGTCACCGTGGTCGGCGACACCGGGGTGAACACGCACGGGTTCACGAACAGCCCCGTGCACGGCCCCGTGGTCCACCCGACGAACGCGGAGCCCGAGGAGGCGCTCGGCGTGACCGTCACCGGTTGGCCGGTCGACACGCTCCCGCCGCCGGGCGGGCACCCGTTCCCCGCGAGCGCCTCGGAGTTGCCGGTGCACGACAGCCCGTTGCTCGCCGTCAGCGTGCCGTTGGTGTTGCTCAGCCCCGTGAAGGCGAGCGTCAGCGTCGTCGCCGGCGACGCGTCGAACAGCGCGCCCACCGTCCGCGGGCCGTTCATCGGCACCACGCACGGCACCGTGGAGCCGGTGCACGCGCCCGACCACGACACGAACACGCTCCCCGGCGCGGGCGTGGGGGTGAGGCTCACGTTCGCGTTGGTCGTGAACGCCGCCACGCACGCGCCGTTCCCCGTCGGGCCGGTGATGCTGCAGGCGATCCCGCCCGGCGCCGAGGCGACGGTGCCGCTCCCCGGATCGATGCTGTTGATCCCCTGCACCGTGAGCTGCTGCGTCGGCGTCAGGTCGAAGCGCGCGGTGACGGTGCCGCCCTGCACGACCGGCGACAGCAGGCACGTCGTGCCGGGCTGCCCCGCGCACGGGCCGCCCCACCCCACGAACTGGCTGCCGGCGAACGGCTGCGCCGTGTAGCTGCGCGTGCTGCCGAGCTGCGCGACCTCCGAGCAGGCGCCGTTGCGTCCCGAGAGCGGCAGGTTGCACGTGCCGAACGAGGTGATCACGCGCCCCTCGCCGGTGGCGGCGGGGTCGCGGTCGAACTCGAGCCCCACCGGCCCCTGCGCCTGGAAGGTCGCGGTGACGCGGCCGCTCGCCGACGTCACGTCCACGGTGCAGGTGGGGACGACGGCGACGCAGGAGAAGCCGTCCCACCCGACGAGCACGTTGCCCACCGCCGGCGTGGCGACGAAGGTGGCCGTCCGCGTCGGCGAGCGCAGCGAGCAGCTGGTGGTGCCGAGGCCGACGTTGGTGCACGCGCTGTTGGGCCCCGTGGCGCCCTGCAGCGTCACCGTGCCGGCGCCGCCGTTCACGTCCACCAGCGCCTCGAAGTCGAAGCGCGCGCCGACCACGTACGGCGGGTTGCCGGCCGTGCGGAACGGGACGGTGCGCGTGCACGTCGGCGCGGTGCCGGCCGCGGCGCACCCGTCGGTCCACCCCTGGAACCACCCCGCGAACTGGCTGGTCGCGGTGAAGGTGACCGTCGAGCCCTCCGGCGCGACGGCCGTGCACTGGAAGCTCGCCGGCAGGCCGGCGCACGACACGAGCCGCCCCGCGCTGTCGGAGAAGGCGGTCGCCACGCTGCCGGCCCCGGTCCAGTCGTAGCTCAGGTTCACCAGCTCGGGGAGCGAGACGCGCACCGTGCCGCCCGCGGCGTTCGCCGTGAAGCTGCACGACGTGGTCGTCGCGGTGCAGAGCCCCGACCACGCGCCGTAGAAGCCCGGCGCGGTGAAGCTCGTGAGCGCCAGCGACACCGGCGCGCCCGCGGCGTACACGGCGTCGCAGCTCCCCGAGAACGCGCCGGTGACCGGCGCGATCGTGCAGTCGATGCGCTGGTCGCTCGACTGCACGCGGCCCCCGCCCGTGAAGCCGGCGGCGGGGCGCACGCTCACGGTGCCGATGAGCGCGAAGCCCACCGGCACGCTCACGCTGGTCCCCGTCGCCGCGAAGGTTCACGGGCTCGACACCGGGACGTTCGCGCAGGGCCCGCCCCAGGTCGCGGACACGCCGGCGGCCGGCTGCAGGGCGAGCGTCACGCTCCCGCCCACGTCGACGAGGCGCTGGCACGTCGTCGTGCCCTGCGTCGGCCCCAGCGTGCAGAAGGGGGCGCCGTTGAGGGTCACCGTCCCCGCGCCCGAGCCGCCGACGCCGACGGTGAGCTGGGCCTGCCGCCGCAGGAAGCGCACGCCCACCGACGCGGCCGCGCGCGCCGTGAAGGTGCACGTCGGCCCCGCGGTGCCGGCGCACGCGCCGGTCCACGAGCCGAAGGTGCTGTTCGCGTCGGGGGCCGCGGTGAGGGTGACCGTCGCGCCGATCTGCACCAGCCCGTCGCACGCGCCGGTCGCGTTCGCGCCGGCGATCGCGCACGCGATGGCCGGCTGGGACGGCCCGCCCGACACGCCGCCGCCGCCGGTGGTGTTGGCGTCGCCGCCGACCGTGACGCGCACCGCGCCCGGCACGAACGTCGCCCCGACCGACGCGTCGGCGGCCAGCGTCACCGTGCACCCGGGCGTCGCGCCGCTCGACGCGCAGGCGCCGCTCCACGTCCCGAACTGCGAGCCGGTCGCCGGCGCGGCCGACAGCGACACCGCGCGCCCGACGTCGACGCGCAGCGCGCAGCTCTGCGAGCCGGCGCCGGCGCCCAGCGTGCACTCCTGCCCGGCCGCGGCCACGGTGCCGGCGCCCGCGCCGCTGACGGCGACGGTGAGCGTCACCTGCCGCCGCGTGAACGTCGCGCCCACGCCGCGCGCCCGGTCGAGCGTCACCACGCACGTCCCCGTCCCGCTGCACGCCCCCGTCCACCCGGCGAAGGTGCTGGTCGGCGCCGGCGTCGCGGTGAGGGTGATCGGGGCGGCGCCGCTGGCGGTCGCGGTGCAGGTGCCGCCGGTGACGTCGTTGCTGCGCGCGCACGCGATCGGCCCGCCGCTCACCGTCCCCTCGCCGGTGCCGCCGACGTCCACCGTCAGCGACTGCGGCCGCGCGAAGCGCGCGCCCACCGCGCCGCCGGTCGCCCCGACGGTGATGGTGCACGTCGCCGACGTCGACCCCTCGCACGCCCCGACCCAGCCCAGGAAGGCGTCGGGGGCGGTGGCGCCGGCGGTGAACGTCACGCTCGTCCCCTCCGCGAACGCCGCCGAGCACGTCCCGCTCGGCTCCGGCCCGAAGCGGCAGGCGATCCCGCCGGGGACGCTCCCGATCAGCCCCGCGCCGTCGCCGGCGTTCGAGACCGAGACGGTGCGCTCGGGGACGAAGGTCGCGCGCGCGGTGCGCGCCTGGTCGGCGGCGAGCGTGCAGCGGTCGGCCGCGGCGGCGCCCGCGCAGGCGTCCCCCCACCCGACGAACGCCGAGCCGCCCTGCCGCACGGCCTGCAGCGTCACCGACACGTCGCCCGGGAAGGCGGAGCTGCACGCCCCCTGCGTCGCCCCGGCGACGATGCGGCAGTCGATCCCGGCGGGGGTGGAGACGACGCTCCCGCTCCCCGTCCCGCCCGAGGCGACCGTGATCACCGAGGTGCGCGGCACGACGGTGTAGTCGAGGCTCGCCTCGCGCCCGTTCACCGTCGCGGTGACGCGCGTCGTCCCCGGCGCGACGCCGGTGACGGTCGCCGTCGCGGCGTCGGCGCCGGCGGCGACGGTGGCCGCGGCGGCGTTGCTCGTGCGCCAGACGGCGGCGCGCCCGGGGAGCGCGGCGCCGCTCGGGTCGAGCGCCTGCGCCGTCACCGCCGACGTCGCGCCCACCTCCAGCCGGATGCTCCCGTCGGGGCGCGTCACGGCGGCGGCGGGCGGCGTGACGCGAACGGTGCGCACTTCGTAGAGCGTGACGGCCGTCGGCGTCGCGACGGTGACGCCCGGCTGCAGCACGAGCGGCCCGAGCGTCGACTCGTCGAGCGTGCGCGCGTCGAGCAGCAGCGTGAGCGTGAGCCGCACGGTGCACGTCTGCTCGGCGCCGCCGCCGCGCCGCTGCGCGTCGCCGAGGCAGGGGCCGAGGTCGACCGGCACCGGCACGTCCTGCGTGCGCGCGTCGGTGAGCGGGAAGGTCTGCGTGGCGAGCGGCGCCTGCGAGCCGTCGGCGCGCTCGTAGGTCGCCGCCACGCGCAGCGACGCCGTCCCCGTCTGCTGGAGCGCGGGGAGCTGCGCCGAGATGGCGAGGCGCGCGGGGAGCGGCCCCCTGCCGCCGGGGCTCAGCAGGTCGGCGGCGCCGCCGCAGCCGGCGAGCAGCAGGGCGGCCGCGAGGAATCGGAGCGATCGCATGGCCGCGGCCTCAGAAGCGGGTGAGGATCGTGAGGCCGCCCGCGGCGCCGACGTAGGACGTCGACGGGAGGCGGGTGAACCGCAGCTGCCCCAGCTGCCCGCGCGCGAACGGCTGCACCGTCACCGGCCCGAAGGCGCGCGACAGGCCGAGCGTCAGCGCGCCCCCCGACACGCCGGCGGTGGTGAGCGCGTCGTCGAGGTCGAGCCCCGAGTGCCACCGCCCGTCGAGCGCGGTGAAGACGTCGGTGCGCGCGGTGACGGGCGCGGTCATGCGCACCCCGCCGTCGAGGTAGTTGCCGCTGGAGCCCGGGACGGTCACGCCGTCGCGCGAGAAGCGCGCGCGCCACCGGTTGGTCCCCCAGAGCACCAGCTCGCGCAGCCGCGGCGCGCCGAGCTGCAGCTGCACGTCGGTGGTGACGACGGGGCCGAGCTGCACGGCCGCCAACTCCAGCCCCGACGCGGGGGCGGTCGCCGTGGCGCCGGCGCGCAGCCGGTCCTCGGCGAACACCTCGGCCGACACGGCGACGCTGAGCCGGTGCGCGCCGAGCGGGCGGTCGGCGCCGAGCGAGCCGCGGATCACGCCCCCCGGGCGGAAGTCGACCGACGGCGCGCCGGCGACCAGCGCCGCGACCGGGGCGAACTCGCCGCGGTATTCATAGGAGGCGCCGGCGGCCAGCGCCCACCCGCCGGCCTGGCGCGCCAGCAGCAGCCCGAGCGTGCCGCTCGGCCCCTGCCCCACCGGCGGCGCGATCATCCCGAACGCCGGCGCCGCCAGCGCGCGCAGCGCCGTCAGCTGCTCGGCGTCGAGCTCCGTGCGCCCCGTCGGGACGTTGGCGCCGACGGTGACCAGCAGCGCCTCGTCGAACAGGCGCCCGGTGGCGCGCAGCCGGACGTCGCTGACGCCGGCGAGCGTCGCCGTGCGGCGCGCGCCGCCGGCGTCGTCGTACTCCACCTCGCCCGTCCCGTAGACGGTCGTGGCGTCGAGCGTCCAGGCGCCGCCGATCGGGGTGACGGCGGTGACGGGGACGGAGAGCTGCATCACGGTGCGCACGCGCAGCGAGTCGCCGCCGAGCAGCGACGCCTGCCGCACGCCGTCGCCGAGGCGCAGCGTCTCGAAGGTCGCGCCGGCGCCGGCGGCGCGCAGGCCGAGCAGGCGGTCCTGGGCGTGCGCCGGTGCGGCGAGCGTCAGGAGCGCCGGGAGGAGGAGGCGGCGGGGCGTCACGGGCGCGTCACCCGGATGACGACCGTGGCCACCGTGCTCGGGAACGCCGGGTCGGCCGGGCTCCCGGTGGTGCGCACCGTCGAGGTGATGAAGTCGAGCGGGCGGTTGATGCGGTCGAGCGTCCCCGCGACGGCGGCGTCCACCGCGCGCACCCCGGGGACCGACACGCGCGCCGCCGTGACGCCCGACTCGGAGAGCGAGCGCGCCTGCTCGCCGCGGTCGCGCGCCTGGCGGAAGCTCGGGTCGAGGCGGCGCGCGCGGCGGAACTCGTCGACCGCGCCGCGGAAGTCGCCGTCGAGCTGCCGCTGCACGCCGCGCCCGTAGGCCAGCAGCGCGGCGAGGTTGCGCGTCGGGCGCTCCTCGACCACGCGCCGCTCGGCGGGGGTGAGCACGATCCCGAGCGCGTCGAACAGGCGGAGCGCGAGCGCCTTCTCGGCGGCCAGCACGTCGGCCAGCGGCGCCTGCGCGTCGATCGTGGTGGCGAGGGCGCCGCTCTGCACGTCGGCCACCCGCACGCCGAGGCGCAGCGTGTTGGCGTCGCCGAGCGTGCCGACCGAGCCGACGAGGAGCCGCTGCGCCTGCAGGATGCGCCCGACGCGCGGCGCGGTGGCCGAGTCGACGCGCCCGGCCGCGGCCAGGTCGAGCTCGCGCAGCACCTCGCCGAGGCGCGTGCGCTCGACGAGCGTGACGCGGCTGCTGCGCGACAGGTCGGTCGCGAGCAGGTCGGCGAGGGCGTAGCCGAGCGGCGCCAGCGCGGTGTCGGCGGCGGCGACCGCGAACGGCGGGATCCCGAGGACCGCGCCGGGGGCGAGCGCGCCGGCCTGCGTGCGCTCGCGGGCGACGGCGACGCCGACGTCGGGCGACGCGGCG
>NZ_JARGEK010000206.1 GCF_029211165.1 Roseisolibacter sp. H3M3-2 | reverse complement strand
CGGGTGGGCGCTGGCCGCCGGCGTCTCGCTGGCCCCCGGGGTGCGCGCGACGCTCGGCGCGCTCGGCGGCACGCTGCGCCTGGGGCTCGTCACGCGCGCCCGCCGCCGCGAGGTGGACGGGGTGCTCGCCCTGGCCGGGCTCGAGGCGCACTTTGCCTGCGTGGTGACCGCCGACGACGTGCGGGTGCCGAAGCCGGCGCCCGACGGCTACCGTGCGGCGCTGGCGCGCCTCGCGGCGCGCGGCGGCGTCGACCCGGCGCGGACGGTCGCCTTCGAGGACGCCGCCGCCGGCGTCGCGGCCGCCCGGGGCGCCGGGCTCCGCGTCGTCCGGGTGGCGCCCCTCGCCCCACCCCCGGTGGCATCATCCGCGCAGCGGGACGCGGAGGCGCCGACGCCGGACGCCCGACTCGCCACGCTCGCCGGCCTCACCCCCGGCTCGCTCGCCGTCCTGCTCGACCTCGCCCCCGACCGCCCATGACGGTCCCCACCCCACCCGGCGCCCCCGCGCGCGTCGGCCCCGCCGCTACCGTCGCCGCGCCGCTCGTGCGCGACTACGGCGACCCGGCCGCGGAGTACGCGGCGCTGCGCGCCGGCGCCCTGCTGGTCGACCGCAGCCACCGCGACCGGTGGACGCTGCGCGGCGCGCGGGCCCGCGAGACGCTGACGGGGCTGGTCACCAACGACGTGGCGGCGCTGGCGCCGGGGCACGGCCAGTACGCCGCCGCCCTCACGCCGAAGGGGAAGATCGTCGCCGACGTGCGCGTCCTGGCCGTGGACGACGCGGCCGCCGACGGCGACGGCGCGCGCGGATGGCTGGACGGGGTGGCGCTGGTGCTCGACGTGCCGGCGCGGGCCGCCGAGGGGTGGGGCGCGATGCTGAAGAAGTACGTGAACCCGCGCGCCGCGCCCTACGCGCGGGTGACCGAGCGCGTGCGCGCGTTCGGGCTGTACGGGGCGCACGCGCGCGACGCGCTGGCGGCGGCGTTCGCGATCCCGCCGTCGGCGCTCGGCTCGCTGGCGCCGTACGGGCACGCGACGCTGACGGCCGACGGGGCGACGCTGCTCGTGGTGCGCGTCCCCGACCTCGGGCTCGACGGCTTCGAGGTGCTGCTGCCGGCCGAGGCGTTCGACGCGACCTGGTCGCGCGTCGCGCACGCGGCGCCCGGGATCGTGAGCGGGGGCGAGGGGGCGTACACCATCGCGCGGGTCGAGGCGGGCTACCCCGAGTGGGGGCTCGACGTCGACGACGGCACGCTGCCGCAGGAGGCGAACCTCGACGAGCTGCGCGCGATCTCGTACACGAAGGGGTGCTACACGGGGCAGGAGGTGGTGGCGCGCATCCACTTCCGCGGCCACGTGAACCGGCACCTGCGCGGGCTCGCCTACCCGGCCGACGAGGGGGTCGTGCCGCGCGGCGCGCAGCTCACCGACGAGGAGGGGAAGGTCGTCGGCGACGTGCGCTCCAGCGTGCTGTCGCCGCGGCTGGGCGGCGTGGCGCTGGGGATGGTGCGGCGCGAGGTGGCGCCGGGCGCGCTGCTCACGGCGACCTGGCCGGCGCCGGGCGCCGAGGGGACGCCGGCGACCGACGCCGACGCGCGCCCGCGCGTGTCGCGGCTGCTGACCGTGAGCCCCCTGCCCTTCCCGCTGTAGGCGGGGCCGCGGTCAGGACTGGGGGGAGAACGAAAGCGGGGCGCGCCGCTGGTGCGACGCGCCCCGCTCCCGCCAAACCGAGCGGAGATCGATTACGGCTGCTTCGCCGTCGAATCCGTCTTCATCGTGGAATCCATCTTCATCGTGGAATCCATCGGCATCGGGGCCGGGGCAGCCGAATCAGCGGCGGCCGGCGCCGGGGTCATCGCCGGGGCGGCGGCGGTGTCCGTGGCCGGAGCCTCCTCCTTCGTGGAGCAGGCGGCGAGCGCGAACACGGCGGCGACGAGGGCAAGACGCTTCATCAGCGATCTCCTGGGGGTGTTGGGCGGGGCGGCGGCGCGCGGGTAGGACGCGCCGCGGATCCGCGCCCGAATAAGGTCGGGCTCGGATTTGGCGACCCCAATCTCACCGGGCCGCTGGGGCCTGTCAAGAGAGCGCGCGCGCCACAATGTTAGGCAAGTCACGACGGCGCAACGCCTTCGCGCGGACGGTCCGGGCGCGGTCGAACCGATCGCGGGCGCCGCGCGTTGTGCGCGCACGCGTGGGAGGCCCCGCCCGACGCTCGAATGCTTCTTGCGACCGCCGGCGGGCGCCGACATCCGTCCAACCCCCTCGAGGAACCCCGTGGCGTCTCGTCCCGACACCCTGGGCGCACTGAAGCGCTCCCCGTACGCCGACCGCCGCCCCCGCTCCGTGAAGGACGAGGTGCGCCGCAACCTCCTCGCGCGCCTCGCCGCCGGCGGGCCGCTGTTCGCGGGGGTGCTCGGCTACGAGGAGACGGTCATGCCGCAGATCGTCAACGCGCTGCTGTCCCGGCACAACTTCATCCTCCTCGGCCTGCGCGGGCAGGCCAAGAGCCGCATCCTGCGGGCGCTCGTCGGGCTGCTCGACCCCGAGATGCCGGTGGTCGCCGGCTCGGAGGTCAACGACGACCCGTTCGCGCCGATCTCCAAGTTCGCGCGCCAGCGCCTCGCCGAGGCGGGGGACGACACCCCGATCGCGTGGGTCGACCGCGACAGCCGCTACGTCGAGAAGCTGGCGACGCCCGACGTGACGATCGCCGACATCATCGGCGACGTGGACCCGATCAAGGCGGCGCGCGGCGGGCACCTGCTCTCCGACGAGCTGACCATCCACTACGGGATGCTGCCGCGCGCCAACCGCGGGATCTTCGCCCTCAACGAGCTCCCCGACCTCGCCGGCAAGGTGCAGGTCGGGCTGTTCAACATCATGCAGGAGGGCGACGTCCAGATCAAAGGCTACCCGGTCCGCCTGCCGCTCGACGTCCTGCTCTGCTTCACCGCGAACCCCGAGGACTACACGGCGCGCGGCAAGATCATCACGCCGCTCAAGGACCGCATCGGCTCCGAGGTCGTGACCCACTACCCGGAGAGCGTCGAGCTGGGGATGGAGATCACGGCGCAGGAGGCGTGGACGGCGCGCGAGGCGGAGGGCGAGGCGGCGCGCCCGGTGGTCGTCCCCGACGTCGTGTCGGAGGTGGTCGAGCGGGTGGCGTTCGAGGCGCGCACCGACAAGCGCGTGGACAAGCGCTCGGGGGTGTCGCAGCGCATGCCGATCACCGTGATGGAGAACGTCGTGTCCAACGCCGAGCGGCGCGCCGTGCGCACCGGCGAGACCGAGGTGGTGCCCCGCCTGGCCGACGTGTTCGCGGCGCTGCCGGCGATCACCGGGAAGCTGGAGCTGGAGTACGAGGGGGAGCTGGTGGGCGGCCCGGCCATCGCGCGGGAGCTGATCCGCCGCGCGGCCGACGCGACGCTCAAGGCGCGCGCCGGGTCGCTGCGCACCGACGACGTGGTGATCTGGTTCGACGAGGGGGGCGCGCTGCAGGTCGACGACGAGCAGCCGTCGGCGCTGGTGGCGCAGGCGTACGAGACGATCCCCGGCCTCGCCGACGCCGTGCGGGCGGCCAAGCTGGCCCCCGAGGGGCGCCCCGGCGAGCTGGCGGCGGCGTGCGAGCTGGTGCTGGAGGCGCTGGTGGCGCGCAAGAAGATCTCGCGCTCGGACGCGGGGCAGTACGGCCGCGCGCAGCCCGAGCAGCGGCGGCGCCCGGGGCAGGACCTCTTCGGCGGCGGCATGAGTGCCTGAGCCGCCGGCGGTGCGCGCCGCGCGCCCGGCGCGCTCGGCGCCGGCCCCCCCCGCGGACCCCGCGTTCGCGGTGCGGCGCGCGACGTCGGCGGACCTCGACCACGTGCTCGCGCTGCGGCTCGCCCTGCTGCGCGAGCACGGGGGGAACCCGGTGTACGGGCGGCTGCACCGGGAGGCGCCGTCGCGCGCCCGCACCCTGTTCCGCGACCAGCTGGCCTCCGCCGCCGAGGTGACCTGGCTGGCGGTGCGCCCCGACGACGACGCGCCGGTCGGGATCCTGCGCTGCATGGAGGGACGCGGCTCGCCGCTGCTCGACCCGCCGCGCTACGGGTACGTCGCGTCGGTCTACGTGGTCCCCGACGCGCGGCGCGCGGGGGTGATGCGCGCGCTGCTGGCGGAGGCCGAGGCGTGGAGCCGGGAGCGGGGGTTGGACGAGCTGCGGCTGCACGCCGCGTCCGACAACGCCGGCGGGGTGGCGGCCTGGCGGGCGATGGGGTTCGCGGTCGCCGAGCACCTGCTGGTGCGCCCGCTGGAGCCGGCGCCCGCGCGGCGGCGGCGCTAGGGGGTGTCCCCGCCGCGGGAGCCGGGCGATCTTTCCGCCCCGCTCCCGCACGCCCGGCCCCCCTTCCCGGCCGGTCCGCGCCCCTCCCCGCCGCGATGCCCGCAGGACCCGCCCCCGCCCCGCCCCGCCGGCCCCGCCACGGGCTGGGGATGCGCGGCCAGCTCGTGCTGCTCGTCATGATGGCGCTGACGCCGTTCCTGGCGCTGGCGGCGCTGCGCGCGAACGAGCGCGCGGCGCGGGCGCGCCAGGCGACGGAGGAGCGGGTGCTGTCGGCCGCCCGCCAGGTGCGGTGGCGCGTCGAGGACCGGGTGCACAACATCCGCGCGATGCTGGTGGCCACCGCGCACACCGTGCGCGTGGACCCGGCGGCGGTGGCGGCGAACGACTCGGTGCTGCGCGCGATCCGCGACGGGCTCGGGGACGTCGAGGCGGTGACGAACCTCTGGGTGCACGACCGCGCCGGCGCCAACGTCGGCACGTCGCTGCGCCCGCTGCCGGACCGCGCGTCGGTGGCGGCCGGCGACCGCCGCTACTTCCGCGACCTGCTGCGCACCGGGCGCGCGGCCGTCGGCGACCCGGTGCGCGCCCGCGGCGACACCAGCTTCTGGACGGTGACCTTCGCCGAGCCGGTGCGCGACCGCGACGGCGCGCTGCGCGGCGCGGTGCTCGGCACGGTGCGGCTGCGGTCCCTCGCGCGCACCCTGGTGCAGGCCGGGCTCCCCGCGGGCGCCTCGGCCACGCTCGTCGACGCGAACGGCGTCGTCCTCGGCGGGACGGGCGCCGACTCGCTGGCCATCGGGCGCGCGCTCGCGACGGCGCGCGCCGCGGCACCGGCCGAGGGCGTCGGCGAGGTGACGGCCGACGACGGCACCCGCCTGCTGGTCGCGCACACGCGGCTCCCCGGGCTGGGGTGGCGCGTGCACGTGGCGATGCCGCGCCGCGCCGCGCTGGTCGACGTCGAGAGCGAGATCCGGCGCGACGTGCTGCTCGCGCTGCTGACGCTCGTGGTGTCGCTGGGGCTCGCGCTGGCGGTCGCGCGGCGGCTGGTGCAGCCGCTGGAGGCGCTCGCCGAGGACGCGCAGCGGCTGGCGGCCGGCGAGCCCCCCGGCCCCGCGCGCCACGCCGCGACCGGCGAGCTGGAGACGCTCGCCGAGGCGTTCCACGAGATGGCGGCGACGATCGCGGCGCGCACCGCGGCGCTGCACCGCAGCGAGCAGCGGCACCGGCTCATGTTCGACGCGTCGCCGCTGCCGATCTACATGGTCGACCTGGAGACGTACCGCTTCCTCGCCGTCAACGACGCGGCGGTGGCGCAGTACGGCTGGTCGCGCGCCGAGTTCGCGGAGCTGACGCTGCTCGACATCCGCCCGCCCGAGGAGCGGCTGCGCTTCCTCTCGGTGGCGCGCTCGCTGGGGATGGCGCAGTCGTTCAACGACCGCGCGAACGCCGGCGTGTGGCGCCACCTGCGCCGCGACGGGACGACGATGGAGGTCGAGATCTTCACGGCGATCACCGAGCACGAGGGGCGCCCGGCGCGCCTCTCGGTGGCGATCGACGTGACGGCGCGGCGGCTCGCCGAGCGCGCGCTGCAGGAGTCGCAGGAGCAGCTGCGCCGCGCGCAGAAGATGGAGGCGCTCGGCCGCTTCGCCGGCGGGATCGCGCACGACTTCAACAACCTGCTCACCGGCATCCTCGGCTACTGCGACCTGGCGCTGCTCGACCTCCCCGACGGCGCGCCCGAGCGCGAGGACTTCCAGGCGATCCGGCTGGCGGCGCAGCGCGCGGCCGGGCTCACCGGGCAGATCCTCGCCTTCAGCCGCGGGCAGGTGGTGCAGCCGGTGCCGCTCGACCTCAACGAGGTGCTGGCGGGGCTGGAGCCGATGCTCGGCCGGATGATCGGGGAGCACATCCGGTTGGTGACCGCGCGCGCGCCGGCGCTGGGCGCCGTGCTCGCCGACCCCGGGCAGGTCGAGCAGATCGTGGTCAACCTGGCGCTGAACGCGCGCGACGCGATGCCCGAGGGGGGGCTGATGAGCCTCGCCACGCGCGACGAGCGCGTGGAGGCGCACGACCCGACGCACCCCGGCGTCCCGGCCGGGCGGTGGGTCGTGCTGGAGCTGCGCGACACGGGCGTCGGCATGGACGCCGAGACGCAGGCCCGCATCTTCGAGCCGTTCTTCACGACGAAGGAGCGCGGCAAGGGGACGGGGCTGGGGCTGGCCACGGTGTACGGGATCGTGCGGCAGGCCGGCGGCACCGTGCGCGTGCGCAGCGCGCCGGGGGCGGGGAGCACGTTCACGGTGTACCTGCCGCGCGCCGAGGCGGCGGCGGTCGAGCCGCGCCGCGCCGAGGCCCCGGCGCCGCCGGCCCGCGGCGGCAGCGAGACGGTGCTGCTGGTCGAGGACGAGGACGCGGTGCGCTCGATCGCGCGCGAGACGCTCGCCCGGCGCGGCTACGAGGTGCTGGTGGCGGCCGACGGGCCGGCGGCGCTGGCGCTGGCGCGCCGCCGCGAGGCGCCCATCGACCTGCTGCTCACCGACGTCGTGATGCCCGGGATGCACGGGCGCGCGCTCGCCGAGGCGCTGCTGCGCGACCGCCCCACGCTGCGGGTGCTCTTCATGTCGGGGTACACCGAGGACGAGGTGCTGCACCGCGGCGTGTCGACCGAGGCGCTGGCGTTCATCGCCAAGCCGTTCACCCCGGACATGCTGGCGGCGCGGGTGCGCGACGTCCTCGACGCCGGGGAGGGGGCGCCGGTGCTCGCGGCGGCGGGGGGCGGGCGCGATTAGGTTCGGGGCATGACGCCTCGCCTCTGCCTCGTGACCGGCGGCGCCGGATTCATCGGCTCCCACGTCGTCCGTCGCCTCCTCGCCGACGGCCACGCCGTGCGCGTGGTGGACAACTTCGTCACGGGGTCGGCCGACAACCTGGCCGAGGTGGCGGACGACATCGAGCTGGTCACCGGGGACCTGGTGGACCCCGACGTGTGCGAGCGCTCGGCGAGGGGCGCCGAGGTGGTGTTCCACCTGGCGGCGCTGGGGAGCGTCCCGCGCTCGATGCAGAACCCGTGGGCGTCGCACCAGGCCAACGTCAACGCGACGGTGCGCCTCATCGAGGCGGCGCGCGCGGCCGGGGCGCGGCGGGTGGTCTTCTCGAGCTCCAGCTCCCTCTACGGCGACACGCCGACGCTCCCCAAGGTCGAGACGCAGGAGCCGCTCCCCCGCTCGCCGTACGCGGCGTCCAAGCTGGCGGCCGAGCAGTACGTGCTCGCGTACGCGCGCGCCGGGATGCTCGAGGGCGTCGCGCTGCGCTACTTCAACGTGTTCGGCCCGCGGCAGAGCCCCACGGGGCCGTACGCGGCGATCATCCCCCTGCTGCTGCGCGCGGCGCACCTCGGCGAGGCGGTGACGCTCAACGGCGACGGCGGGCAGACGCGCGACTTCACCTACGTCGACAACGTCGTCGACGCCAACATGCTGGCCGCGTTCGGCCCGGCCGAGCGGGTGAGCGGCACGGTGGCGAACGCCGGCGCCGGCGGGCGCACGTCGCTGCTGGAGCTGGTCGCGCTGCTGGAGCGGGTGAGCGGCCGCCCGATCGAGGTGCGCCACGGCCCGCCGCGCGTCGGCGACGTGCGCGACTCGCTCGCCTCGCTGGAGCGCGCGCGCGGGGCGCTCGGCTACGACGTGGCCGTCGGCGTCGAGGAGGGGCTGCGCCGCACGTGGGAGTGGTGGCTCCGCGAGGGAGCCGCCCGCCACCTTCCCGCCGGCACGGGCGCCGGCTGACCCGGGGCGCCCCGCGGGGTCGGCGATGCCGATCGTCACCGTCTCCCGGCAGTTCGGCGCCGGCGGCTCGGCGCTGGCCGCGCGCGTGGCGGAGGCCCTCGGGTGGCCCCTGCTCGACGACGCGCTGCTCGACGAGGTGGCGGCGCGGCTCGGGACCTCGCGCGCGGCGCTGGCGGCGCGCGACGCGCGGCGCTCCTCGCTGGCCGCGCGGCTGGCCGACGCCCTGGCGCTCGGCGCCACCGACGCCGAGCCCGCGGTGCCCGCCGCGCTCCGCGGGCGCGCCGCCGGCTCGACCGCGCCGGCGCCGACGGAGGAGCGCGTCCTCGAGGTCACGCAGCGGGTGATCGTCGAGGCGGCCGGGCGCGGGCCGGTGGTGGTCGTGGGGCGCGGCGCGCAGGCGGCGCTCGCCGGGCGGCGCGACGCGCTGCACGTCCTCTGCTGCGCGCCCCGCGAGGCGCGCGCGGCGCGGGTGGCGG
>NZ_JARGEK010000205.1 GCF_029211165.1 Roseisolibacter sp. H3M3-2 | reverse complement strand
CCGCGGCGGCCGGCGGCACGTCCTCGGCGCGCAGCGCGCGGTCGCGGTCGTTGCGCACGCGCCGCAGCAGCGAGCCGGCGATCGTCTTGATCGGCGCCAGCGAGTTGTTGATCTCGTGGCTCAGCACCCGCACGAGGCGCTGCCACGCCTGCCGCTCCTCGGCGCGCAGCGTCTCGCTCAGGTCCGTGACGAGGAGCAGCGCGTGCGGGCGCCCGCCCTGCCGGAACTCGCCGCGCCGCACCTCCCAGCGCCCGGTGCCGCCGGGGAAGCTCGCCTGCAGCACGCGCGGCGCGGCGGGGCCGTACTCCCCCGGGTCGCGCGCCAGCAGGTCGTCGAGGCCGAGCGCGCCGGCGGTCTCGCCGATCAGGCGCTCGCTCGGGCGCGCGAGCAGGCGCTCCCCCTGCCGGTTGACGAGGCGCAGCCGCGCCGCCTCGTCGAAGGCGAAGATGGCGACGTCGATCTCCGCCATCACGCGCCGCAGCAGCGCCGCGCTCTCCAGCGCGCGCAGCCGCTCCTCGCGCAGCACGGCGGTGAGCATGTTGGCCTCGTGGAACGCGAGGCCGAGCGCGTCGTCGGGGGTGGCGGCGCGGGCGCGGAAGGAGAAGTCCCCCTCGCGCAGCGCGCCGAGCACGTTGGCGAGCGTCTGCAGGGGGCGCACGACCTGGAACTGCGCGACGAGCGCGGTCACCAGCCACACGACGGCGACGAGGCCGACGAGCGTCCAGCGCGCGCGGTCGCCCCACCCCATGTGCCCCGACAGCCAGACGGTGACGGCGACCGCCGGCGCGCCCGCGCCGAGCGCGAGGAGCAGGACGCGCCGGTCGTGTCTCACGCGGGGCTCACGCGGAGGTCAGAGCCCGTGCGCCGCCATGCGGCGGTAGAGCGCCGAGCGGCTGAGGCCGAGCGCGCGGGCGGCGTGGCTGACGTTGCCGTTCCAGCGCGCGAGCGCCTTCTGGATCAGCACCTTCTCCACCGTCTCCAGCGTCATGTCCTCGAGCGCCGCCTGCCCCTGCCCGTCCACGCGCAGCGCGAGGTCGACGGCGCGCACCTGGTCGCCCTGGGCCATGAGCACCGCGCGCTCGACGGCGTGGTCGAGCTCCCGCACGTTGCCGGGCCACGGGTGCGCGAGCAGCACCTGCAGCGCGTCGGGGGCGAAGCCCTGCAGCGCCTTGCGGTAGCGCGCCGCGTGCCGCGCCAGGAAGTGCGCCGCCAGCACCGGGACGTCGTCGCGGCGCGCGCGCAGCGGCGGGAGCTGGATCTCGACGGTGTTGAGGCGGTAGAGCAGGTCCTCGCGGAAGCGGCCGGCCGCCACCTCGCCGCGCACGTCGGCGTTGGTCGCGCTCACCACGCGCACGTCCACGTGCCGCGGGCGCGACGAACCGACGCGCTCCATCTCGCCGGTCTGCAGCACGCGCAGCAGCTTGGCCTGCTGCGGCATCGACATGTTCCCGATCTCGTCGAGGAACAGCGTGCCGCCGTCGGCGAGCTCGAAGCGCCCCACCCGGTCGGTCTTGGCGTCGGTGAAGGCGCCCTTCACGTGGCCGAACAGCTCGGACTCGAAGACGCCCTCGGAGAGGCCGCCCATGTTCACCGCGACCAGCGTGCGGGCCGCGCGGCGGCTGGCGGCGTGCAGCCAGCGCGCGACGAGCTCCTTCCCGGTCCCGTGCTCGCCGGTGACGAGGACGTTGGCGTCGCTCGGCCCGACGCGCTCCATGAGGCGGAGCACGGGCTGCATCGCCGCGCTCTCGGCGATCATCTCGACCTTGACCGCGGCGTCGCGGCGGAGCGCGCGGTTCTCGTGCTCGAGGCGCTGCGTGCGGCGGAGCGCGCGCCCGAGCTCGATCTGCGTGCGCAGCGTGGCGACGAGGCGGGCGTCGTCCCACGGCTTCTCGACGTAGTCGCGCGCGCCGCGGCGGATCGCCTCGACGGCGCCGTCGACGCTCCCCCACGCGGTCATGACGATGACCGGCAGCGTCGCGTCGGCGCCCTGCAGCGCCGGCAGGAGGTCGAGCCCCTCGCGGCCGCTGGTGGTGTCGCGCGTGTAGTTGAGGTCCATCAGCAGCGCGTCGAAGTCGCGCGACTGCACGGCCTGCAGGATCTGCGCGGGCGTGCGCGCGATCTCGACCTCGAACCCCTCGTCGGCGAGCAGGAAGCGGAGGGCGTCGAGGATCGCCGGCTGGTCGTCGGCGACGAGGAGGCGCGGGGGCTGCTGGGGGTCGGTCACGGGAGAACGTTAGGGCGGGGACGGCGGGCGGGACAGGGCGCGGCGGCGGTCGCACCCTTGCCACCCGCGCCGAGCCGAGACGATGCTATGGAGATGCCGAACGTCGAGCCGACGTACCACACCGCCGACATGGTCCGCGCCCTCATCGACGAGGAGCGCGCCTGGCCGCGGTACGAGACGATCTGGGGGGAGCTGCACGTGACCCCCGCGCCGCGACCGTGGCACCAGTTGGTCGTCGGGCGACTCCAGCATGCGCTCGTCACCTACCTCGAGCGCGAGCGGGTCGGCGTCCTGCTCGGGGCACCCGCCGACATCTCGTGGGGGCGCGACGACGTCCTCGTGCAGCCGGACATCTTCGTCATGCCGGTCGAGATGGCGCGCGCCGCCGTCGAGGCGGACACGTGGATGCCCGTGTGTCACCTCCTGCTCGCGGTCGAGGTGCTCAGCCCCGGCAGCGTGCGGGCAGACCGGTTCACGAAGCGGACGCTCTACCAGAAGATGAACGTCCCGCTGTATTGGGCGATCGAACCCGACGCGCACGTCGTGGAAGTGTGGACCCCCGACGCACACTTCCCGACCGTCGAGCGCGAGACCCTCACCTGGCATCCCGCGCCCGACGCGCCCGCATTCGTGCTCCGGCTGGCGGAGCTGTTCCGGCCGATCTGACGCTCACTCCGCCCGCAGCGCGACGAGCGGGTCGACGCGCGACGCCCGCCGCGCCGGCAGCCACGCGGCGAGCAGCGCGACCGCCGACAGCGCGGCCGCCACCAGCAGGTACGTGGCCGGGTCGCCGGCGCCCACGCCGTACAGCTGCGCCGACAACAGCCGCGCCACGCCGGCCGCCGCCGCGAGCCCGACGCCGACGCCGAGCACCGCGAGGCGCATCCCCTCCCCCACGACCATCCGCTCGACGTCCGCGCCGGCGGCGCCGAGGGCGAGGCGGACGCCCATCTCGCGCGTGCGCTGCGCGACCGCGAACGCGACCACGCCCGCCAGCCCGACCGCCGCGACCGCGAGCGCCAGCGCGCCGAACGCCGTCATCAGCGTCGCCATGAGCCGCGCGGGGAACATCGCCTGCGTGCGCACCTCCTCCAGCGTGCGCACCTCGCCGGTCGGCAGGTCGGGGTCGAGCGCGCGCAGCTCGCGGCGCACCGCGCCGAGCACCGCGTGCGGCGCGCCGGCGGCGACGCGGACCTCGAGCGTCATCCCCGACGTCCACTCCTGCGCCAGCGGCAGCAGCATCGTCGGCTCGGGGCGCCCGGTGATGTCGCCGACGCGCGCGTCGCGCACCACGCCCACCACCGTCGCCTCGTCGCCCCGCTCCCCCTCGAGCCGGACGCGCTGGCCGACCGCGCGCTGCCCCGGCCAGGCGCGGCGGGCGAAGGCCTCGTTCACGACCACGGCGCGCGGCGCGCCCGGGCGGTCCTGCGCGCCGAGCATGCGCCCGTCGGCGGCGCGCATGCCGAGCGCCTCGACGAATCCGTCGGCCACCACGTCGTACTGCGTGCGCTGGACCGCGCCGCCGCGGGCGGGGAGGCGCACCTCCTGCGACATGCCGTTGCCGCTCAGCGGCACGATGGCGTGCAGCGTCGCCGCGCGCACGTTCGGGAGCGCGCGCACGCGCGCCAGCAGCTGCTCGTACAGCGCGAGCCCGCGGGTCGCGTCGTAGCCGCGCGTCCCGGCGTCGAGCGCGACGCTCAGCACCCCGTGCGGCTCGTAGCCGACGTCGGCGTCGCGGAGCGCGCTCACGGTGCGCAGCAGCAGCCCGGCGGAGACCAGCAGCACCATCGACACCGCCATCTGCCCGACCACCAGCGCGCCGCGCAGCCGCGAGCGCGAGCGCCCGGCGCCGGCGGTGCCGTCCTTGATCCCGGCGGTGAGCGAGCCGCGCGTGACCCAGAGCGCCGGGACGAGCCCGAACAGCAGCCCCGTGCCGAGCGCCAGCGCCGCGGTGGCGCCGAGGACGCGGCGGTCGGGGGCGAGGTCGAGCATCGGCGGGAGGCCGAGGCGCGGCAGCAGCGACGCGCCGGCAGCGCCGAGCACCGCGGCCACGAGGGCGGCGGCGCCGGCGAGCAGCGCGCTCTCGGCGACCACCTCGCGCACGAGGCGCGCGCGCCCGGCGCCGAGGGCGACGCGCAGCGACAGCTCGCGGCGGCGCGACGCGGCGCGCGCGAGCTGCAGGTTGGCGACGTTGGCCGCGGTCACCGCGAGCACCAGCAGCGCGAGCGCCGTGAGGGCGCCGAAGACGGCGAACACCGGGCCGTGCTCCGACGGGTCGGCGGCCAGCAGCGTGCCGCCGGCCACCACGCGCACGCCCCACCCGCGGTGCGAGTCCGGGTAGTCGCGCGCCACGTCGCCGCCGAGGCGCGCCGCCGCCGCGCCGGCCTCCGCGCGGGCGACGCCCGGGGCCAGCCGCGCCAGCCCGTGCAGCCAGCGCGAGCCGCGCTGGTAGGCGCGCGGGCCGACCACGCCGAGCGCGCCCCCCTGCGTCGCCGGGAGCCACACCTCGGGGACGTTCTCGATCTCGGTGCCGCGGAACGTCGGCGGCGCGACGCCGACGACGGTGTGCGGCTTCCCGTTGAGCGACACCGCGCGCCCGACGAGCGACGAGTCGCCGCCGAACCGCCCGGCCCACAGCGCGTGCGACAGCACCACCACCGGCGAGGCGCCCGGCGCGCCGACGTCGCCGGCGCCGATCGCGCGGCCGATCGCCGCCCGCACGCCGAGGACGCCGAAGTACTGCCCCGTCACCAGCGCCGCGTGCACCGTGCGCGCGTGCTCCCCCTCCCCCATCGCCAGCTTCGCGTTGCCGAACGCGGCGACCCCCGCGAACACGTCGCGGCGCGCGGCGAGGGCGGGGACGTCGTCCCACCCCAGCGCGCCGCTGTTGATGCTCCGCCCGTCGCCGTCGCGCCACGTCGTCACCACGCGCAGCAGCCGGTCGGGCTCCTGCACCGGGAGGGGGCGCAGGAACACGGCGCTGACGAGCGAGAACATCGTCGTGTTGGCGCCGAGGCCGAGCGCGAGCGTCAGCGCCGCGGCGGCGGCGAAGCCGGGGGCGCGCAGCAGGCGGCGCGCGGCGAGGCGGAGGTCGCCGAGCATCTCAGCCCTCCGCGCCTTCGGTCATCCAGCCGTCCTTCAGCGTGACGATGCGCGAGCCGGCGCGCGCGTTCTCCTCGCTGTGCGTGACCTGGACGATCGTCGTCCCCTGCCGGTTCAGCTCCTGGAACAGCCCCATGATCTCGCGCGCCTGCCCCGAGTGCAGGTTGCCCGTCGGCTCGTCGGCGAGGAGGAGCGCGGGGCGCGCGATGACGGCGCGGGCGATCCCGACCAGCTGCTGCTGCCCGCCCGAGAGCTGGCGCGGGAACAGGTCCTTCTTGCCGACGATCCCGAACCGGTCGAGCGCGTCGGCGACCAGCGCCTGCCGCTCCGACTTCGGCACGCCGCGGTACTCGAGCGGGACGTCGAGGTTCTCGGCCACCGTCAGGTCGTCGAGCAGGTGGTACTGCTGGAAGACGAAGCCGACGTGGCGGCGCCCGAACGAGGTGCGCGCCTTGGGCGGGAGCGCGTGGATCGGCTGCCCGGCGAAGGTGAAGCCGCCGCGCCAGTCGTGGTCGAGGAGCCCGAGGATCGCCAGCAGCGTCGACTTGCCGGCGCCCGACGGGCCCATGATGGTGAGGAAGTCCCCCGCCTTCACGTCGAGGCTGATGCGGCGCAGCACGTAGTGCGTGCTCCCGCCGACGGGGTACGACTTCTCGACGTCGCGCAGCGACAGGAGCGGCGCGCCGGGGGCGAGGTCGAGGGCCGCGGGCGCGGGGGCGGAGGACGTGAAGAACGGCATCGCGGGAGGTCCGGGAGTGAGGACGGGAAGGACGGGTCGGGCGGGACGATCCTACTCGGCGCGCAGCGCCTCGGTGGGCGCGACGCGCGTCGCGCGCCGGGCGGGGAGATACGCGGCGAGCAGCGCCACCGCCATCAGGAAGACGGTGGTGGCGCCGAGCGTCGCCGGGTCGGTCGCGCCGACGCCGAACAGCATCCCGCCGAGCGCGCGCGTGGCGCCGAGCGCGCCCAGCAGCCCGACGGCCACCCCGGCGGCGACGGGCGCCATCCCCTGGCGCACGACCAGCGCGCGCACGTCGCCCGCGCGCGCGCCGAGCGCGAGGCGGATCCCGAACTCGCGGGTGCGCCGCTCGACGGCGTAGGCGATGACCCCGTAGATCCCGATCGCGGCCAGCGCCAGCGCGGCGCCGGCGAACACGGCGAACAGCGACGCGTACAGCCGCGGCATGGCCAGCGACTCCCGCATCCGCGACTCCATCGTCTCCACCGCGCCCAGCGGGACGGTGCGGTCGAGCGCGGCCAGCTCGCGGCGCACGACGGGGGCGACGGCCGCCGGGTCGCCGCGCGTGCGCACGGCCAGCGTCACCGCGCGGCGGCCGGCCTGCGCCTGCGGCAGGAACAGCTCGACCTTCGCCGGGGCGTCCACGGCGTCGAAGCGCATGTCGTTCACGACGCCGACGACGGTCAGCGGGACGCTGTCGCCGCCGAGCGTGATCCGGCCGCCGACCGCCGGCCCGCCGGCGAAGTGCCGGCGGGCGAACGTCTCGCTGATCACCGCCACGCGCGGCGCCCCGGCGCGGTCCTCCTCGGTGAAGCCGCGGCCGGCCACCAGCCGCGCGCCGAGCGCGCGCAGGTAGTCGGGGGTCACGGCGCGCATCCACGCCGACGGCGCGCGCTCGGCGGGGCGGCCGACGACCTGGAAGTCGAGGTCCCCGTCGCCGCCCTGCAGCGGCACCTCGGTCGACACGCCGGCCGCCACCACCGCGGGGTCGCGGGCGACGCGCGCCGCCAGCTGCGCGTGGAAGTCGGCGAGCGCCGGGCTCCCCGCCGGGTAGCGGGCGCTCGGCAGCGCGTACTGCGCCAGCAGCAGGCGCTCGGGTGCGAACCCGGGCTCCACGCGCTGCCGCGCCACGAAGCTCCGCATCAGGAGCCCCGCGCCGGCCAGCAGGACGAGCGCGAGCGCGACCTCGCCGACCACCAGCCCGTCGCGCACGCGGCGCACCCGCGCGCCGGCGCTCGCCCCGCGCCCCTCGGTGCGCAGCGTCGACGCCAGCGCGCCGCGCGCCACGCCGAACGCCGGGCCGAGCCCGAAGACCGCCGCCGCCCCCACGCTCACGGCGAAGGTGAAGAGCACCGCGCGCCCGTCGATGCCGATGCGGTAGAACTCCGCCAGCCCCTCGGGGAGCCGCGCCACGACGAGCCCCGTCCCCCAGGTGGCCACGAGCAGCCCGAGCGCGCCGCCGAGCACCGACAGCACCACGCTCTCGGTGAGGAACTGCCGCAGCAGCCGCCCCTGCCCCGCGCCGAGCGCGGTGCGCACCGCGACCTCGCGCGCCCGCGCCGTGGCGCGCGCGACCAGCAGGTTGGCGATGTTCAGGCAGGCGATGAGCAGCACGAAGCCGACCGCGCCGAACAGCGCGAGCAGCGCCGGGCGCGCGTCGCCCGCGAGCTGGCGCTGCAGCGGCACGAGCCACGCGCCGACGCCGCGGTTGGTGCCCGGGAACTGCTCGGCGAGCGCGCGCGTGAAGCCGGCGACGTCGGCCTGCGCCGCGTCGAGCGACACGCCGGGGCGGAGCCGGCCGACGACGCGCAGCGTGTAGCACCCGCGCCCGCACGGCCCGTCGCGCGCGAGGCGCAGCGGGCGGTAGACCGCGGGGCGCCCGAACGGGTCGCGGTGGTCGGCGGGGAGCACGCCGACCACCGTCCACGGCTCGTCGTTGAGCGTGACCGCGCGGCCGACGGCGTCGGGCGCGCCGCCCAGCCGCTCCTGCCAGAAGGCGTGGCTGACGACGAGGACGCGCGGGCCGTTCGGCACGTCCTCCGCCGCCTCGAAGCCGCGCCCGCGCGCCATCGGGACGCCGAGCAGCGCGAAGTAGTCGTGCGCGACGGCGAGGCCGATGACGCGCCGCGGCTCGCCGTCGCCCGACTGCGTCGTCCCCCACCCCTGCACGGCGGCCATCCCGGCGAAGCTGCGGCTGCGCTCGCGCCAGTCGAAGTAGTCGGGGGGCGGCAGCCACTCGGGATCGTCGCGGCCGAGCGCGCGGTGGTCCTGCCAGACGGCGACGAGCTGCTCGGGCGCCGCGTACGGGAGCGGGCGCAGGAGCAGCGCGTTGACGACGCTGAAGATCGACGTGTTGGCGCCGACGCCGAGGGCGAGCGTCAGCAGGACCACGGCCGCGAAGCCGGGGGCGGCGCGCAGCGCGCGGAGGGCGTAGCGGACGTCCTGCAGCATGGCCGGGGGGGGGGGGGGGGGGGGCGTCCGTCGGCGTGGGCGCGTCGCGCGACGGCGCGGCGGTCGAGCACCTCGCGCGCCG
>NZ_JARGEK010000204.1 GCF_029211165.1 Roseisolibacter sp. H3M3-2 | reverse complement strand
GCGCGCGCGACGCGGTCAGCGCGCGATCAGTGCGCGGTCGCGCCGAGCGCGTCGGCCGCCGACGCGAGCTCGGCGACCGGCGCGGCGTCGACGCCGGCGGCGAGCAGCCGCGCGGTCACCTGCGCGTACCAGCGCAGCCGCGCCTCGCGCCCCTCGCTGACGCGCTGCCACACCGACTCGGGGAACGACGTGCGGCGCAGGTCGGCGAGCAGCGCGCTCGCCTCGTGCACCTCGTGCGCGGCGGCCACCCACCGCGCGGCGTCGGGGCCCGCCGCCAGCCGGTCGAGCAGGTCGCCCTTCTGCTCCTCGTGCGACAGCTCGACGCCGTCGTCGTCGACGCGGCGCGGCACCGCGGCCAGCAGCACGTCGACCGTCGGCGCGCCGAACTTGTCGGCCAGCCGCTCGTGCACCGCGTCGGCGCTCAGCCCGTCGCGCAGGTAGTCCTCGACCGTCTGCCGCAGGATCCCGGCGACCACGGTGGGCTCGTCCTGCGCGTAGCGCGTGAGCATCACGGCGAGGTTCGCCGGCGCCGTGAAGTACGGGCTGCGCGTCCCCTTCCGCACCTCGCGGTCGTGGTGCTTGTCCGCGAAGGCGAGGGCGTGGTGGATGCGGTCCGAGTATCCGGTCATGGGGCGGATGGAGCGGGAGTCGTGACGGCGGGAGTCTTCACTGCGGGAGTCGTGACGGCGACGCCTTTACGCGGGGGCGACTCCCGCCGTGGCGACTCCCGCGGTCGCGACTCCCGCCGGTGCGGAGCCGAACCACGCGAGGATCCGCTCGAGCCCCACCCGATCCTCCTCGTCGAACGCGCCCGTCGTCGTGGCGTCCACGTCGAACACGGCCAGCAGCGCGCCGTCGGCGTCGAACACCGGGACCACGATCTCGCTCGCCGAGCGGTCGTCGCAGGCGATGTGGCCGGGGAAGGCGTGCACGTCCTCGACCACCACCGTGCGCCCCTCGGCGGCCGCGGTGCCGCAGACGCCGCGCCCGAACGGGATCTCGAGGCAGCCGAGCGTCCCCTGGTACGGGCCGACGCGGAGCAGGCGCCCGGGCTCGACCACGCGGTAGAAGCCGGTCCAGAGGTGGCCGAACGCGTGGTGCACGAGGCAGCTGACCGTCGCCATCGCGGTCACGCGGTCGTCGACGCCGGCGAGGACGGCGCGGACGTGCTCGTTCAACTGCGCGTAGGCCTCGGCTTTCGGGAGCGCGCGGAGATCCAGAGTGATTTCGGACATTCTCGGGGGACTGCGGGAGTCGTCACTGCGGGAGTCTTCACAGCGGGAGTCGTGACAGCGCACTGCGCAGTATCGACTCCCGCAGTAGTGACTCCCGTAGTGACGACTCCCGCCGTTCAGATTCTGATCTGCTGCACGAGGATCAAGTCGAGCACGAGGAGCGCGGCGCCCTGGATCACGATGCCGAGCCCCGCCCCCACCCCGCCGAGCCGCCGGCCGAGGGCCCAGGCCGAGAGGGCGAGCGTCGCGCCGACTCCGACGTACCCCGCGTCGAGCCCCAGGTTGAGCCAGAGGAAGCGGTCGAGCGACTGGGCGGCGGCGTGGTCGCGCAGGGCGAGGCGCGGCCAGGCCCAGGCGACGATCGCCAGGTCGATCGCGCCCCAGGCGGCGGTCTGGACGGCGAAGTGGCGCGGGAGCGGGGAGCCGGCGGCGCGCCCGCGGAGCGCGAGCAGGGCGAGCACCAGCGACCCGACCAGCACCGACGCGCCGCCCCACAGCGCGAGGCGCAGCAGGTGGGCGCGCTCGAGGGCGAGCAGCGTGTCGGACCACACGGACGGACGGGGCGGAGGGACGGGGACCGGGCAGTCTAACGACCCGGCCCGGCCGATGGTTCAGCCCCGGACGTCGGCGGGCGCGGGCGGCGCGGGCGGGGGCGGCAGCGTCCCCGGCGCGGCGGGCGGCGGGGCGTCGGCCAGCACCGGGCGCTCGGGGCGATCCGGCCGGTCGTGCCGCTCCGCGCGGTCGGCGGCGGGGCGGTCGGGGGCGCGCGGGCGGGCGCGCGGCACCGTGAACACGAACCGGCTCCCGTGCCCGGGGACGCTGGTGGCCGACACGTCGCCGCCGAGCAGGCGGGCGAGGCGGCGCGACACGGTGAGCCCGAGCCCGCTCCCGCCCGCCGTGCGCGTCTTGCGCTGCTCCACCTGCCAGAACGGGTCGAAGACGCGCTCCAGGTGCTGCGGCGCGATCCCGACGCCGGTGTCGGTGACGACGAAGCGCACCGCGTGCGGGTCGGCGGCGACGTCGAGGCGCACCTGCCCGCGGGCGGTGAACTTGACCGCGTTGCCGAGCAGGTTGATGAGGATCTGCCGCGTCTTGTCGACGTCCGTCTCGACCTCGAGCGCGCCGGCGTCGCCGCCGGTGACCTGGAGGACGAAGTCGAGCGACTTCTCGCGCGCCAGCGGCTCGATGAGCGACGCCGCCTCGCGCGCCAGCGCGACCGCGTCGGCGGGGACGGCGTGCACCAGCTCGCGCCCGGCCTCCATGCGCGAGAAGAGCAGGATCTGCTCGATGAGGCCGAGCAGGTGGCGCGTGGCGAGCTTGATGCGGTCGAGGTACTGCACGCCCTCGGGGCTCTGCGACCCGGCGACGCCGAGGTGCAGCAGGTCGACGTAGCCGAGCACCGCGTTGAGCGGGGTGCGCAGCTCGTGCGACATGACGGCGAGGAAGTCGCTCTTGGCGCGGTTGGCGATGACGGCGCGCTCGTAGTGGAGCGCGTTGTCGACCGCGAGCGCGGCGCGCCCCGCCAGCTCGAGGGCGAGCGCGAGGTCGGCGTCGCCGTACGGCTGGCCGGCGCGCCCGAGCAGCACGACGCCGAAGGTGTGGCCGCGCGCCGCCAGCGGGACGAGCAGCGCCGACGGGAGGCCGAGGGCGCGCAGCAGGATCGCGCGCGCGCCGGCGTCGGCCGGGTCGCCGTCGACGCGGTCGGCGCGCGCGGCGTCGCGCACCGTGCCGCCGGGGTGGCGCTCGACCAGGGCGGCGGCGGCGCGCGCGGCCGGCGAGTCGTGCTCCAGGCGCAGCGACTGCACGCGGCGCGACAGCCGCGGCTCGACCGCCTCCGCCTCGGCGACGCGCAGCCGCGCGCCGGCCGACGCGCGCAGCGGGCGCAGCTCGGGGACCACCTGCGACTCCTCGGTCGCGTCGAGGGCGGGGCCGGCGAAGACGACGCAGGCGTCGGCGGCGCGCCCGACGAGGAAGGTCGCGAAGCGGCGCAGCGTCTCCTCGGAGTCGAGCGCGCCGGCGAGGCGGCTCCCCGCCTCGGCGAGCATCGTGAGGGCGTCCTCGCTGCGCCGCCGCTCGGTGACGTCGAGCATCGAGCCGATCATGCGCACCGGGAGCCCGCGCTCGTCGTGCGCCACGTAGGCGCGGTCGAACACGGTCGCCCAGGTGCCGTCGCCGCGGCGCAGCCGGTACTCGTCGCTCCAGTGCTCGCCGTCGCCGTCGATGATCGCGCGCAGCCCGGCGACGACGCGCGGCCGGTCGTCCGGGTGCAGCTGCGCGAACCACCACGCCGCCGACGCCTGCACGCCGGCCGGGTGGCGGCGGAAGAGCCCCGCCGCCGCGTCGCTCCACCGCAGCACGCCGGTGGCGAGGTCCCAGTCCCACAGCACGTCGCTGGTGGCGCGGGCGGCGAGGCGGTAGCGCTCCTCGCTCACGCGCAGCGCCCCCTCGACGCGGCGGAGGCGGAGCAGCGCGCGCACGGTGGCGATCAGCTCCTCCTCGTCCACCGGCTGCGTGAGGTAGCCGTCGGCGCCGCCGTCGAGCCCCGACGCGCGCTCGTGCGCGGTGGTGGCGTGCGCCGACAGGTGGAGCACCGGCACCTGCGCCGTGGACGGCTCGGCGCGCAGGCGGCGGCAGACCTCGAAGCCGCTCATGTCGGGGAGGCGGACGTCGAGCACGACGAGGTCGACCCCCGCCGCGCGCCCGAGCCCCTCCTGCCCGGTGCGCGCCTCGAGCACCTCGAAGCCGGCGCGGCGCAGCCAGCGCGTGGCGACGTAGCGCTTCGGGTCGCTGTCGTCGACCACCAGCACGAGCGGCGCGCGCTCCGCGCCGCCGGCGCGCGGGCGCGCCGGGTCGACCCCCGCCTGCGGGTCCCGCCCGTCGCTCACCGGGCCGCCGTCTCCGCCTCGGCCGCCGCGCCGCGCGCGCCGTTGCCGTTGCCGTTGCCGTTGCCGTTGCCGCTGGCCCCGGGGGCCGCGTGCGCCGCCACGGCGTGCTGCAGCGCGTCGCGGATGCGCGTCAGCGCGACCTCGCGCGACAGCCGCTCCTTGGACATCAGCGCCGTCGCCTCGTTGGCCAGCCGCTGCCGCTCCGCCTCCTCCAGCTGGCGCGAGGTGCTGACGATGACCGGGATGCCCCGCGTGTCCGGCTCGAGCTTGAGCTGGTCGAGCACGTCGAACGCGGTGCAGCTGCCGAGCACGAAGTCGAGGATGATGACGTCGGGGTGGTGCTCGCGCGCCGCCTGCACCCCCTCGGGGCCGTCGGCCGCTTCGAGCACGCGGTACGGCGACTCCTCGAGCAGCCGGCGCACCAGGTAGCGCGACACGTCGTCGTCGTCGATCACCAGGACCGTACGCACGGGGCGCTCGGCGCGCTGCGCGGCCAGCGACTGCAGCTTGCGCAGCAGCCACTGCTGCTCGACCGGCTTCACGAAGAACTCGCTGGCGCCGAGCGCGCGCGCCTTGCGCTCGCGGTCGAGGACCGTGACGACGAGGGTGGGGACGTCGCAGGTGCGCGGGTCGCGCTTGAGCTCCTCGAGGAACTGCCAGCTCGTCTCGCCGTCGAGCATCACGTCGAGCACGATGGCGGCGGGCGTCACGTGCCGCACCGCCTCGCGCGCCTCGGCGACGCTGCGCGCCGGGATGACGCGGAAGCCCGAGCCGGCGAGGTAGCGCTCGTAGATGAACATCTCCTGCGGGTCGTCCTCGAGCACCAGCACCGGCGCCTCGTCGGGCGACAGGCGGGCGCCGCGCTCGCGCATCGCCGTGAGCTGCGCGACGTCGGGGTGCAGCGCCGGGACGACGAGCGACGCCGTCGTGCCGACGCCCGGCGCGCTCTCCAGCCCCGCCTCGCCGCCGAGCACCGCGGCCAGCTTGCGCACCAGCGCGAGGCCCAGCCCCGAGCCCTTGTGCTTGCGGTGCAGCGGCGTGTCGAGCTGCGTGAACTCGTCCCACACCAGCGGCATGTCCTGCGGCGCGATGCCGATGCCGGTGTCGCGCACCTCGAGGCGCAGCTCGTCGCCGTCGAGCGCGGCGCGCACGACGACCTCGCCCCGCTCGGTGAACTTGAGGGCGTTCGTGGCGAAGTTGCGCAGCACCTGCGCGATCTTCCCCTCGTCGCTCTCGATGACGCGCCCGCCCGTCTCGTCCTCGAAGCGCAGCTCGACCGTCCCCTCGGGCGCCAGCGGGCGGAGCTGCCCGCGCAGCAGCGCGAACAGCGCGTCGACGGTGAACGGCGCGGGGCGCAGCCGCAGCTTGCCGGCGTCGATGCGCGACAGGTCGAGCAGGTCGTTCACCAGCTCCAGCATCTCCTCGGCGGAGCGGCGGATGAACGAGACCTGGCGCTCCTGCTCGGGCGTCAGCGCGCCGTCGATCCCGCTGGCGAGCAGCTTGGCGAGGCCGAGGATCGAGGAGAGGGGCGCGCGCAGCTCGTGCCCCATGTCGGCGACGAGGCGGCCGCGCGACTCGGTGGCCAGCTTCAGCGAGTCGGCCGACTCGGCCAGCTCGTCGTAGAGCGCGCGGATGCCGCGCCCGGCGTTGTCGAGGTCCGTGCCGAGGCGCGAGATCTCGGCGCGCCCGGCGAGGATCTCGCGCGCCTGGCGCGTGCTCTCGCGCTGGAGGCGGGAGAGCTCCTCCATCGTCTCGCCCATCGCGTCGAGCTGCCGCGACACGTCGCTCGGCGAGAGGGTGGCGAGGAGCGCGACGTCGCCGTCGCCGGCCGGCGCGGCGGCGAAGCGCACCGCCTGCGGCTCCCCCTGCGCGTCGCGCAGCTGCAGCTCCCAGTCGCGCACGACGCCGCCGGCGCCGTCGTCGAGGAGGCGGCGCGCCTTGCCCTCGGAGCCCGGGACGACGGCGTCGTACAGCCGCCCCCCCTCGGCGAGGCCGAAGTGGCGCGACGCGCGGGCGTCGGCCCACCGCACGGTGCCGTCGGGGGCGCAGCGCAGCGCGGCCTCGCGGCTCAGCGAGTGGAGGACGTCGGGGAAGGCGGTCACGCGGGCACGCGGGGCACGGGTCAGGCGGCGGCGGAGAGGTCGGGGTCGGCGATCGGCGGGCGCGGGAGCCCGAGCCGCTCGCACACGAGCGCGACGAGCCCCGGGGCGTCGAGCCCGTGCTGCAGCACGTCGGCGGGGACGTCGCACGCGGGGGCCGCGTCGGCGTCGTCGAAGGCGGCGCCGCCGGCGAGCACCGGGAAGTCGGCGCCGAGCGTCTGGCGGACGGCGCGCACCGCCTCGACGAGCCCCGGGGTGCAGAGCCCCGTGGCGGCCGAGAGGACGAGCAGGTCGGGGCGGGTGGCGAGGGCGTGGGCCACCAGGTCGCGCACGGGGACGTCGGCGCCGAGGTAGTGGACCGAGAAGCCCGCGGCCTCGAGGAAGTCGCTGGCGATGCGGGCGCCCATCTCGTGCCGCTCGCCGGGGGCGCAGGCGACCAGCAGGCGGCGCCCGAGCGGGGCCCGCACCGGGAGGAAGCGGTACAGGTGCGCGACGACGAGCTGCGAGATCGCGGTGGCGGCGTGCTCCTGCGCCACGTGGATGACGTTCTGCTGCCACAGCCGCCCGATCTCCTGCTGGGCGGGGGTGATGACGTGCAGGTGCAGCGTGGGGACCGTGTGGCCCGCGCTCAGCCCCTCCTCGTCGATCAGCCGCAGCGCCTCCCGCCGGTCGCCGCGCAGCTGGGCGGCCAGGTAGCGCCGCCGCAGCCCGTCGAGCCCCGGCTGGGGCGCGCGCGGCGTGGCGTCGGGCGGGGCGGCGTCTGTCACTGAGGCACTCGGGGAATCGGAGGGGCGGCCGGAAACGTACCCCCGGGACGGGGGGCGGCCAAGACATACGTTTCAACACGGAGCCGCTCGTACGCCGTTCCCGCGGCCGCGTTCGGCAGAGCCCGACGCGCGGCGGATCGAGGGGCGGACGCAGAACCCTGCCTCACGTGCAAGAAGGATGCGGGCGACGCGCCGGCGCGCATCGTGCCCGGTCCGCACCGCCATGCGTGACCGCCTCGTCACCCGCGACGCCTTCGGGCTCTACCTCCCCGACGCCGACCTGCACCTCGACGCGCGCCGCGCGCCCGGCACGGTGTTCGTGTCGCACGCCCACGGCGACCACTGCTCCGACGCCGCGCGCATCCTGTGCACGCCCGAGACGGCGGCGCTGCACGCGGCGCGGCGCGGCGACCGCGAGGCGGTGACGCTCCCCTTCGGCGCGCCGGCCCGCGTCGGCGACGCGTCGGTCACGCTCACGCCGGCCGGGCACGCCCTCGGCTCGGCGATGCTGGTGGCGGAGTCGGCGCGCGGGCGCGCGGCGTACACGGGCGACTACAAGCTGCGCGGCAACCCGTTCTCGCCGCCGGTCGAGATCCCGCGCGTCGACGCGCTGGTGATGGAGTGCACGTTCGGCGAGCCGCGCTACGTCTTCCCGCCCGAGGAGGAGCTGGTCGCGCGCCTGCTGGCGTTCGTCGACGAGACGCGCCGCGCGGGGGCGACGCCGGTGGTGCTGGCGTACGCGCTCGGCAAGGGGCAGGAGGCGCTCTGGCACCTGACGCGCGCCGGGTACGACGTGGTGCTGCACGGCGCGATCGCCAACCTCACCGCGCTGCACGAGCGGCTGGGGCACGCGTTCCCCGGCCCGGGGACGTGGGGGCGCTACGAGAAGGGGAAGGTCGGCGACCGCGTGCTGCTCACGACGCCGCAGACGCGCAAGACGGCGATGGTGCAGAAGCTCCCGGCGAAGCGCGTGTGCTACCTCACGGGGTGGGCGCTGCACCCGGGGGCGTGGAACATCTACAAGGACTGCGACCTCGTGCTGCCGCTGTCGGACCACGCGGACTACGCGGAGCTGGTGCGCACGGCGACCGAGAGCGGCGCGTCGAAGGTCTACACCGTGCACGGGCCGGCGACGTTCGCCGAGCGGCTGCGGGCGATGGGGATCGACGCCGAGCACCTGATGGAGCACCCGAACGAGGCCGAGCCCGAGCCCGACGAGGGGCCGGCGCCCGCGACGGATCAACTGGGGTTCACCTTCTAGGACGCTGCGGGCTGCGGGCTGCGGATTCACCGGCCCGCAGCCCGCAGCGTCCGCCGCGAGGGACATGCTTTCCGACGAGACGTTCGCCCGATGGTGTGAAGTCGCCGACCGGATCCGCGCGACGACGAAGCGGCTGGAGAAGGCGGCGGCGCTGGTGGCGTACCTGCCGACGCTCGGCGACGACGCGCTGGCGGTGGCGGCGCGGTTCTTCTCCGGGCTCGTGTTCCCGCGCCACGACCAGCGCACGACCAGCGTCGGGGGCGCGACGGTGTACGAGGCGCTGGCGCGCGCGACGGAGCTGGACCGCGACGCGGTGCGCGCGCGGTCGCTGGCGATGGGCGACCTCGGCGACGCGGCGCGCGCGCTGCTCGGCGAGCGCGGCCCGCCGCCGGCGCCGAGCGGGCGCACGCT
>NZ_JARGEK010000203.1 GCF_029211165.1 Roseisolibacter sp. H3M3-2 | reverse complement strand
GCGCGGCCGGGACGCCCCACCGCCGCCTGCCCGGCGCGTGCCCCGCCGCGTCGAGCCCCGCCAGCAGCACCGCCGGGCCGTCGCCGCGCTCCGCCCACCGCCACCGGTGCAGCGCGTAGGCGAGGTCGAGGCTCGGCAGGCGCTGGCTGCCGGGGAGCGGCATCACGAGCCACACGTGCGCCAGCTCGAACAGGACGAGCGTCGCGACGCCCGCCCAGAACAGCCGGCGCCGCGCGGCGTCGCTCACCGCGTCACTCCCGCGCCGCCGTGCGCTGCGACCGCTGCAGGTCGCGCGCGACCGCCTGCACCCGGTCGAGCACGCGCAGCAGGTTGCCGCTCCACATCTTCGCGATCTGCGGCTCGGTGTAGCCGCGGCGCACCAGCTCGCGCGTGACGTTCAGCGTCTCGTCGGCGCTGCGCCACCCGTCCACGCCGCCGCCGCCGTCGAAGTCGGAGCTGATGCCGACGTGGTCGACGCCGATCAGCTTCACCGCGTGGTCGACGTGGTCGACGAAGTCCTTCACCGTCACCGCGGGGCCGGCGAAGCGCTGCGCCAGCTCGCGCTCCTTCGCCTGGAACTCGCCGCGCCGCGGCTCGGCCAGCGAGTCGGCCTGCGCGCGCGCGGCGCGCATCGCGCCGGGGCCGACGCCGGCCGCCGGCGGCGGGATCCCGAACTCGCGGTAGAGCGCCTCGGTGGCCGCCGCCCGCTGCGCGGCGCGCGCGCCGTCGGCCTTCGGGTCGCACTTCACGTAGCTCGCGAACGCCACCAGCTGCGCCACGCCGCCGTTGCGCGCCAGCGCCTTCAGCTGGTCGTCGTCGAGGTTGCGGCTGTGGTCGCAGATCGCGCGCACCCCCGAGTGCGAGGCGATGATCGGCGCCTTCGTCAGCGCCAGCGTCTGCGCCATGCTCTCCCTCGACGGGTGCGACACGTCGAGCATGATCCCGTGGCGGTTGGCCTCCTGCACGACCTGCCGGCCGAGCGGGGAGAGGCCGTTGTGCAGCCACTGCCCGTCGCGCTCCCCGGTGTTGGAGTCGGAGAGCTGGCTGTGCCCGTTGTGCGCCAGCGAGAGGTAGCGCGCGCCGAGGTCGGCGAACTTCTTGACGTTCGTGACGTCGGTGCCGATCGGGTAGCCGTTCTCGACGCCGATGAACACGACGCGGCGCCCGCTGGCGGCGATGCGCCGCGCGTCGGCCGAGGTGCGCGCGAGGCCGACCTTGGCCGGCGCCAGCGAGTCGGCGAGGCGGTGGATCGCGGCGAACTTCTCGAGCGCCTGCGCGTTGGCGCGCGCGTACCCCGCCGAGTCGAGGGGCCCCTGCCCGACGTAGACGATGAGGAACGCCGCGTCGAGCCCGCCCGCCGCCATCTTCTCGAGGTCGACCTGCGTGCGCGGCAGGCGCTCGGCGTAGTTGGGCTGCCCCGGCTGGAAGTTGAGCGGGCTGATGTCGACGTGCGTGTCGAGCGTCAGCACGCGGTCGTGGATGGCGCGGGCGCGCGCCTCCAGGGCGGCGTCGGACAGCGGCTGGGCGGCCAGCGGGGCGGCCAGGAGCGGGAAGGCGGCGAGGAGGCGGCGCATGGGTCGGGTTCGGAGGGGGAAGGCCGGGGTCAACTTGGGGTCCGGTGCGCGCCGCCACAAACCCGCCGGCCCTCCCGCCTGTCCCATCCTCGTCATCCGCCCGCCGTTCCCCTCATTTCTACAATGTAGAGAATGCGCCTGCTCCTCGTGCTGGTCCAGACGCTCGACCTGCTCGCCGGCCCGCAGACGGCCGCCGAGGGGGTCGCCTACCACCAGGCGCGCCAGCGCGCCGAGGGCGCGTTCGCCGCGGGGCGCGCCGCCGAGGTCGAGGGGCTGGCCGATTCGCTGGCCCGCGTCTACCCGCGCGACCACCGCAACTGGCACCTCCTCGCGCGCCTCAAGGCGTCGCTCGGCCGGCACGACGAGGCGGCAGCCGCGTACCAGCGGGTGGGCGCGATCGTCGGGTGGCGCTCCCCCTACCACTACCCTGGGGTGATGACCGCCGTGCAGCGGCTCGCGGCCGGCGACCGCGCGGGGGCGCTCGACGAGCTGCGCCGCGAGCTCGACGAGCGGCGCAACTTCTACGTCCGCTCGGCGGTGTTCGGCTGGCCGGGGCTCGCGGCGCTGCAGGCGGACACGCAGTTCCTGCGCATCGTCGGCCGGCCGGACGTCGCGGGGCTCGCGCGCGACGATAGGTGGCGCGCCGACCTCGACTTCCTGGTGGCGGAGCTGACGCGCGTGAGCCCCGACTACCACGACGCCCCCCTCCCCGCCGAGTTCACGCGGCGCGTGGCGGCGCTGCGCGCGGCGATCCCGCGCCTCTCCGACGACGAGCTGCTCGTGGGGATGAACCGCGCGCTGGCGGCGCTCGGGCTCGCGCACACGGCGGTGTTCCCGCGCCCGGGGAGCGGGCGGCTGCCGGTCCGCCCGTACGCCTTCCCCGACGGCGTCTACATCGTCGAGGCGGACGCGGCGCACCGCGACCTCGTGGGGACGCGGCTCGTGGCGGTCGGCGGCACCCCCGTCGACTCGGCGCTGCGGCTGCTCGGCGCACACCGCAACGTCTCGGGGCCGATGATGCACGTGTGGGGCGCGGCCGACCTGGCCTCGACGCCGCACCTGCGCGGGACGCGCGTGATCGGGGGCGGCGACACGACGACGCTCACCGTGCGGGGGCGCGACGGGCGCACGCGCACCGTGCGCGTGCCGACGGACGGCCCCGGGCTCCCCGGGCGGCAGGACCGCCTCGTCGCGCCGCCGGGGGCGGAGGCGCCGCTCTTCCTGCGCGCGCTCGACCAGTCGCACTGGGACGCGCCGCTGCCGGGGCACGACGCCCACTACGTGCAGCTGAACCAGGTGCGCCCCGACCCCGACGAGACGGTCGCGCAGTTCGGGCTCCGGCTGCGGCGCGTGCTCGCCGAGCGCCGGCCGCGCCACCTCGTGCTCGACCTCCGCCACAACAACTGCGGCGCGACGGGGAGCTACCCGGAGCTGCTGCGCACGCTGGTCGCGTACACGACGCAGCCCGACGCGCGGCTCTACGTGCTGATCGGGCGGCGCGTGTTCTCGGCGACCGCCAACCTGGTGACGGACCTCGAGCGGCTGGCGCGCCCGGTGTTCGTGGGGGAGCCGACGAGCGCGTGCTGCGACTTCGCCGGCGACCCGAACGCGGCGACGCTCCCGTACAGCCGGCTCGGCGTCGAGCTGGCGTCGGTGCGGTGGAACCTGGCGTTCGACGTGTACGACGCGCGGCGCGAGCTGGTGCCGGACGTGCCGGTGCAGCTCGACGCCGCGTCGTACTTCGCGGGGCGCGACCCGGCGATGGACGCCGTGCTGGCCCTGATCCGGGGCGCGGGCGCGCGCTGACGCGCGCCCGCCCCCGCGCCGCTCAGAGCCCGAGCGCGCGCGCGACGTTGATGCGCCCGTGCCCGAACTGCGCGTCCATCCCCGGCGCGCCCGCGTCGTCGGCGCTCTGCATCAGCGCCGCCTTGATCGCCGCCGGGTTGCCGCGCCCGCGCTCGGCGATGAGCAGCGCCGCCAGCCCGGCCACGTGCGGCGCGGCCTGGCTGGTGCCGACGGCGCCGTTCACCGACCCGCCGCCGGCGCACGGCCGCACGTTCGGCGTCGCCGGGTTCGGGAGCCAGCTCTTGGGGCACATCGACCAGACCCACGACACGGTCCCGTTCCCCCAGGGCCACGCGGTCGTCGCCGACCCGACGTTGCCGCCCGGCGCCGAGAGCGAGATCGCCGAGCGCCCGAAGTTCGAGTAGGCGGCGTAGAGGTCCGACGGGCCGGTGAAGGTGACCGGGCCCGACGCGCCCACGCAGACGACGTGCGGCGAGTCGCAGAACAGCGAGTACAGCGACGGCACGCGGACGATCCCGTCGTCCGTCGGCACGAGGTTGCGGTCGAGGTCCATGCCGTCGTTCCCCGACGCCACGACGACCAGCGCGCCGGCGCGGTTGGCGTACGCGAACGTCTGGTTGAACAGCGCCACGACCGGCCCGCCGCCGCCCGACTTCCACGAGAAGGTGCCGAGGCTCATGTTGATCACGTCGGCCCCGTGGTCGGCGGCGTACAGCACGCCCTGCAGGATGCCGGCGATGCTGCCGCTCCCCGACGCGCCGAGCACCTTGACCGACATCAGGCGGGTGCGCGAGGTGACGCCGGCGTGCGCGACGCCCATGCTCGACACCTGCGACGCGACGTTGGTGCCGTGCCCGTTGAAGTCGTCCGAGACGTGGCGCGCGGGGAAGAACGCCGCGCGGAGCGCGTCGTCGGACGGCACGAACGACGCCGAGCGCGCGAGGTCGACGAGCCCGTTGGCGTCGAGCGAGTTGTAGTCGATGCCGGTGTCGAGGATCGCGACGGTCACGTTCGGGGAGCCGAGCTTGCCGGCCGCCCACGCGTGCTGCGCGCCGATCGCGCGCATGTTCCACTGCCACGAGTAGCGGATGGCCGTCGCCGGGTTGGCCTGGCTGGCGATGGTCACGTCGCCGGCCGCGGCGTCGAGCGGGACGACGGGCGCGTCGCCGGCGGGGCGCGCGAGCGTCACCGTCACGTCGGGCTGCACGTCGCCGACGCCGTTCACGGCCGCGAGCGCGCGCGCCGCCTCGTCGGAGAGCCCCTCGACGATCGCGACGCGCGCGCCGGCGTGGCGGAACGTGACGGCGCCGCCGAGCGCGGCGACCTGCCGCTCGAGGTCGGCCGCGTTGCCCGTCAGGCGCAGCACGTGGCGGGGCGTCGCCGCCGACGCCTGCCGGCTGGGCGCCTCCGTCGGCGCGGGCGGGGCGAGCGGCGCGGGGGCGTCGGTGCGCGCGCCGAGCACGAGGGCGGCGGCGGCGGCGAGGGAGCGGGGGACGCGGAGTCGGGACGGCATGGAGGGGGCCCTGGTGAGGCGCGGCCCGCGCACGGCGGGCATGACGGGCGTGCGCGGCGCGGGGGGGAGGGCGGCGCGGGACGACCGAGGGGAACGGCGGACGGCGACGATAGGACCGCGGCCGCGGCGCGTCAAGCGACGCGGCGCCGGGCGGGGGATCCGGCGCCCCGGGCGCGCGGGGGGTTCAGCCCCGGGCGCCGCTCACGAGCTGCACGAGAGCATCGAGCACCCCGCCTTCTCGCGCGCCCACTCCGGCCGCCGCGCCGCGAAGCGCTCGCGCCCCGGCTGCTCGTCGTACGGCCGCCGCACCAGCTCCAGCAGCTCGAGCACGCGCGACGGGTCCCCCGCCTCGGCGAGGTCGATCGCCTCCTGCGCGAGGTAGTTGCGCAGCACGTAGCGCGGGTTGACCGCGTGGTGGCGGGCGCGCCGCGCGTCGGCCGGCTCGGCGGCGACCGCGGCGTGCCACCGGCGCAGCCACGCCGCCAGCGCCGCCGCCTGCGCGTCGCGCGCCGCGTCGTCGTAGAAGACGTCCCCCAGCAGCGCGAGCGCCCCCGCGTCGTCGTCCGCGGGCGCCGCGTCGACCTCGCCGAGCGCGCGGAAGAAGTTGGTGTGGTCCGCCCGCGCGGCGTGCAGCAGCAGGTAGCCGTCGTGCATCAGCGCCGCGGTCGCCTCCCCGTCGTCGCGCAGCCCGAACTTGGCGCGCGTCATCGCCGCGTACTCGGCGGTGAACACGTCGTGGAAGCGGTCGAGCGCGGCGTGCAGCGGCTCGTCGGCGCCGAACAGCGGGTGCAGCGCCTCGGCGAGCCGCACCAGGTTCCACTGCGCGATCGCCGGCTGCGCGGCGAAGCGGTAGCGGCGCCCCTGCGCGTCGGTCGTGTTCGGCGTCCAGTGCGGGTCGAAGTCGTCGAGCCAGCCGTACGGGCCGTAGTCGATCGTCAGCCCGAGGATCGACATGTTGTCGGTGTTCATGACGCCGTGCACGAAGCCGACGCGCATCCAGTGCACGGCCATGCGGGCGGTGCGCTCGCAGACCTCGGCCAGCCACGCCGCGCGCCGCGCCGCCGGGTCGGCGACCCCGCGCAGGTGCGGGAAGTCGCGGTCGATCGTGAAGTCGGCGAGGCGGGCGAGGTTCTCGTGGTCGCCGCGGGCGGCGAAGATCTCGAAGTTGCCGAAGCGCACGAACGACGGCGCGACCCGGCACACCACGGCGCCCGGCTCGGGGCGCGGGTGCCCGTCGTAGAACATGTCGCGCACCACGTCCTCGCCCGTCGTCACCACGCTCAGCGCGCGCGTGGTCGGGATCCCGAGGTGGTGCATGGCCTCGCTGCACAGGAACTCGCGGATCGACGACCGCAGCACGGCGCGCCCGTCGGCGGTGCGCGAGTAGGGCGTCGGGCCGGCGCCCTTGAGCTGCAGCTCCCACCGCTCGCCGGCGTGGTTCACCACCTCGCCGAGGGTGATGGCGCGCCCGTCGCCGAGCTGGCCGGCCCAGTGGCCGAACTGGTGGCCGCCGTAGCAGGCGGCGTACGGCCGCATGCCGGGGAGCAGCGCGTTGCCGCCGAAGACCTCGGCGAACCAGGGCGCCCGCACGTCGCCCTCCCCGAGCCCGACGAGCGCCGCGACCTCGCGCGCGTGCGCCAGCAGCCGCGGCGCGGCCACCGGCGTCGGGCGGGCGGGGCTCCAGGCCGCGCCGAGCACCTGGCGACGGCGCGGCGAGTCGTCGGGGTCGCCGGGGAGCTCGGCGACGAAGCGGTTGTCGAACGGGAGCGCGATCACGCCGGAAGCTACTCGCGAGACGCGTGCGCGCGCGGCGGCGGAACGCCCGTCAGGGCTTGGGGCGCACCACCACGCGCCGCGCGACGGGGGCGCCGCCCCCGCCCTCGCCGCCCTCGCCCCCCTCCGCCTCGGCCTGGCGGGCCCGGTACGCCTCGGCCTTCGCCAGCACCGCGTCGCGGTCGGCGTGCACGTCGCGGTAGAGGCGCGTCAGCCAGCGCCGGATCGTCGCCCCGAGCGCGGCGAACGCGCCGTGGAAGATGGCGGCGAAGGCGTCGCGGACGACGAACCGCAGCAGCGTGCCGAGCAGCGAGAACGGCCAGTAGCTCGCCCAGAACGCGAAGTCGCGGCGGTAGCGCCGCAGGTCGGTGACCTGCCCCATCGTCCGCAGCGGGAAGCCGGCCTTGGCGGCGGCCTCCTGGAAGCGGAACGCCTGCTCCTCGTCCAGCTCCGACGCGCTGGCGACGCCGAGCTGCTGGAGCTGCCGCGTGCGCCACTCGAGGTACGGGCGCACCTTCCGGCGGTGGAAGCGCACGAACTTCCACGACGCCCAGACGACGCCGCCGGCGTAGTAGACCGCCACCCAGCGCAGCACGGTGCCCGGGTGGTCGCGCACCCACTCCTGCAGCGGGAAGCGCGAGATCCAGGAGAGCGTCGCCACGCCGAGGAGCAGCGTCAGGAACGCGGCGCCGCTCGCCTCGCGCGCGACCTGCACGGAGAGCACGAGCACGAAGAACAGCGCGGCCGACCAGAACAGCGCCCCGCCGAACAGGAGGAGCGAGAGGAACGGCTCGGCCGGCACGGGCGCGACCTGGAGGAGGAGGGACGACGGCATGCGCGGCGCGGGGGTTGGGCGGACGGGGGCCGACGGGGCCCCGGTCGCGGACGGTCAGCGGGAACGTGCGGTCACAGCACGTCGAACGCGAGCGTCACGCGCACCGCGTCGCCGTCCCCGCGGCCGCCGCGCACCCGCCGCGGGATGGGGAGCAGCGTCTCCCCCGAGCGGTCGCGCCAGACCGACGTCTCCCACGTCACGCCGTCGACGGTCGCGCGCACCGGCGTGCGACCCCAGCCGTGCGTGACGCGGGGCGCGCACGCCTCGGGGACGGGCGCGAACGTCCACCCGCCCTTGCCGGGGATCCGCCGCAGCCGCGCCGTGAACGTGCCGCCGTAGCTCACGGCGCGCCGCCCACGAACGTCCGCGCCTCGCGCGCGAGCGCGGGCCACGCGTCCTCGCCGCCCGCGAGCGCGACCCACTCGCGCATCACGCGCCCGCCCGTGTCGAACGGCGCCCCCGCCCCGGCGGCGATCAGCGCGGCGACGCGCGCGGCGGGGAGCTTCACCACCATCGTACCGCGCACCGGCATGGCGAAGATCTTCCCACCGACGGTGAGCGCGCCGTCGCCGAACGCGCGGCGCCGCCTCCCCGGGGCCGCCGCGTCGGGCGTGTCGACCAGCCCCTCGGCGCGCAGCCGCGCCGCCACGGCCTCGAACGCGGCGACCGTCCCTTCCCCCGCTCCCGTCCCGCTCATCGGTCCTCCCAGAGCCGGGCGAGCAGCTCCGGCATCGCGTGCAGGTGGTCCACGTGGTCGGGCGCCGCGTTGCCGGCGAACCCGAGGATCGCGAGCCGCCCGGCGCGCGCCTCGCTCAGCTGCTGCATCCCGCGCGGCCCCCAGCGGAGCACGGGCGTGCGCGTCAGCGCGAGGGCGCCGACCAGCCAGTCCGCGGTCTCGGTGGTGCTGGCGAAGGTGCCGGGGAAGATCTCGGAGTGCGTGACGACGAACCGCTTCTCGCCGCGCGCCGCCGCCCGCGCGAAGGCGGCGAGGGCCGTCAGGTTCGTGGTGTCGAGCGTCCCGCCGGCGGCGAGCACGCGCCCCTCGGGCACGTACGAGGTGTGCATCCCGTCGAGCAGCAGCACCGCGTCGACGCGCGCGGCGTGGCGCGGCTCGCGCAGGATCGCGCGGATCGCCCCGTGTCCCGCGGAGAAGCCGGCGAGCGCCACGCGCCCGAGCCGCGCCGGCGCGCCCGCGGC
>NZ_JARGEK010000202.1 GCF_029211165.1 Roseisolibacter sp. H3M3-2 | reverse complement strand
CGCCAGCGCGACCAGCGCCTCGACGCGCCGCCGCGGGGTCGCGCCCCAGCCGGTCAGCCCGCCTCCGCCCCCTCGGCGAGCGCCGCGTCGAGCGCCACCTTCCGCTCGTCGAGCGTGCGCGCCATCGCGGCCGCGCGCTGCACGCCCTCGGCCGTCGCGTACAGCGTCGGGTCGTCGAGCTCCGCCTGCAGCCGCGCCACCTCGGCCTCCAGCTCCGCCGCCCGCCGCTCCGCCCGCTCGACGTGGCGCTGCGCGTCGCGCCCCGCCTTCCGCGCGTCGCGGTCGGTCGCCCTGCGCTGCTCCGCCTCGGCGGCGCGCGCCGCCGCCTCCTGCTCGCGCTGGTGCCCCCCGCGCTCCTCCTCTCGCCGGCGCAGGCGCGCCTCGGCCTGCGCGCCGGCGTCGGCGGAGCGCGCGGCGGCCGTCGACAGCAGCGCCTCGCCCCCCTCCGCCTCCCACTCGGCGAACGGCTGCTCGAACGCGTGCACGCGCCCGTCGTGCAGCGCCCACACCTGCGTCGCCAGCGCGCGCAGCAGCGCGCGGTCGTGCGACACCAGCAGCACCGTCCCGTCGAAGCCGTCGAGCGCGTCCTCCAGCGCCTCGATGCTCTCGACGTCGAGGTGGTTCGTCGGCTCGTCGAGGATCAGCAGGTTGGCGCGCTGCAGCATCATCATCGCCAGCGCCACGCGCGCCCGCTCGCCGCCCGACAGCGTCTCGGCGCGCCGCTGCACCTCGTCGCCGCTGAAGCCGAAGCGCCCGAGGTGCCCCTGCACCAGCCGGCGCTCCCACGTCGGGCGCAGGTCCTGGATCACGTCGTACAGCGTCCTGCCGAACGGCACCTGCGCCAGGTCCTGCCGGTAGTGCGCGACCGCGATCGAGTCGCCGACCCGCAGCGACCCGCCGAGCAGCGCCGACCGGTCGCCGACGATCGCCTTCAGCAGCGTGCTCTTGCCGGCGCCGTTCGGGCCGATGAAGCCCACGACCTCGCCGCGCGTGAGGCGGGTGGTGAAGTCGCGGATCAGGACGCGATGCCCCTCGACGCTCGACGCTCGACGCTCGACGCTGGCGTGGCCGTCCGCCGGAGCGAGCGCCGAGCGCGGAGCGCCGAGGGGCACGCCGAGCGTGGCCTTCTCCGCCACCAGCACCTGGTCCCCGCCGCGCGCGCCCGACTCCAGCCGCAGCGCCATCACGTCCTCGCCGCCGAGCGGCGCGCTCAGGCGCGGCAGGCGGGCGAGCAGCTTGCGCCGCCCCTTCGCCTGCTTCGTGTTCTGCCCGGCGAGGTTGCGGCGGATGTAGTCCTCCTGCGCCGCGATCGTCTTCTGCTGCTTGTCGAACTGGCGCTGCTGCGCGAGCCGGCGCTCGGTGCGCTGCGCGACGAACGCCTCGTAGCCCCCGACGTACGGGAACATCGAGCCGCCCTCGACGTGCAGCACGTGGTCGACCACCGCGGCCAGGAACGCGCGGTCGTGGCTGACCAGGATGACCGTGCGGTCCACGCCCTGGAGGTACGCCTCCAGCCAGCGCGTCGTCTCGAGGTCGAGGTGGTTCGTCGGCTCGTCGAGCAGCAGCACGTCGCCGGGGAGCACGAGCTGGCGCGCCAGCCCCACGCGCCCGCGCTCGCCGCCGGAGAGCGTCTTCAGCATGCGCGTCTTGGAGGCCTCGGCGTCGAAGCCGAGCCCCTCCAGCACCTGGTCGACGCGCGCGTGGTAGCTGTAGCCCCCCTCGCGCTCGAACCGCTCCAGGTCGTGCCCGTAGCGCTCCAGCGCCGCCTCGTCGTGCGACGTCTCGAGCGCCGCCGCCTGCTCGGCCAGCCGCCGCTCCAGCGCGCGCAGCCCGGCGAACGCGCCGGCCACGCCGTCCCACACCGTCTCGGCGTCGCCGAAGTCGCGGTGCTGCTCCAGCAGCGTGACCGTGAGCCCGGGCTGCCGCGCGATCTGCCCGCGCGTCGGCGCCAGTTGCCCCGTGAGCAGCCTGAAGAGCGTCGTCTTGCCCGAGCCGTTGCGCCCGACGATCCCCCACCGCTCGCCGGCGGCGACGGTGAAGGTGACGTCCTGGAAGAGCGTGGTGGCGCCGAATTCGACGGCGACGTTGGAGACCGCGAGCTGCGTCATGCCCGGAATCTAGCCGCGCCCCGGACGGGGCCGGGCGGCGAGCGGCGCGCGTCGAGGACAGCGCGACACGCTCGCCGCTCGCCGCTCAGCGCTTGTCGAGCGCCGCCGCCACCCGCCCGCCGTTGGCGTAGGCCGGGGCGCCGCCCGGACGCCCGCCCAGCCGCTCCGCGCCGCCGAACCCGTCGCGCTCCACCCGCTCGACGCGCGCCGCCGCCGCCGCCGGCGCCGCCGGCTCGTCGGCGTCGAGGCGGCGCAGGAAGATCCGCTCCGCGAACCCGACCCCGAACGCCATCGCGAGGAAGAAGCCGCCGCTGACCACCGCGAGCCCCGGCAGCACCCCCCACGACAGGAGGACGAACGCGGCCACCGCCACCAGCGCCCCGACGGCGGCGCGCAGCTCCAGCCGCAGCACCCCCTCCAGCTGCTCGGCGGCCGTCGCCGGGCGCAGCCGGGTGCGCAGCAGCCCGCTCAGGAAGCCGCCGGCGGCGCCGCACAGCGCCACCGCGGTCCCGGCCATCCAGGCGTCGGAGGCGGCGATCGGGATGTGCCGCAGCACGAACGGGACGGCCAGCTTCACCGCCCCGGCCGGCGCCCGCGCCGGGAGCAGCATCGGCAGCAGCGCCACCGACGTCCCCAGCAGCAGGAGCGCCCGGTCGCGCAGCGCGTACAGCCGCTCCAGCCGCAGCACCCCCTGCCCCTCGCGCTCGACGACCGCGGCGTGCAGCGCCGCCAGCCCCTCGTCCATCGCCGCCCGCAGCTCGGGGAGCCCGACCCCGCGCCCGGCCACCGCTCCCTCCAGCGCGCCCAGCCGGCGCACCAGCGGGAGGAGTCGGTCGCGGTCGCCCCCCAGCCCGACCTCGCGCTCCAGGCGCCGACGCACCCCCGGCACCCGGGCGGCCAGCAGCGGCGCCGGGGTGGCCCACAGCAGGCACCGCTCGGCGAGGTCGAGGGCGGCCGAGACGGCGGCCAGGTCGACGTCGGCCATCTCGAGCCCCTGCCGCGCCCCGTGCAGCAGCCCGAGGACGCACTGCCCGGTCACGACGTCGCCGGGCTCGCTGTCGGCGCCGTCGGCGGCGCGGGCGGCGAACAGGGTGCGGAAGTCGGTCTCGAGCTCCAGGTAGCGCGCCCGGGCCAGCTGGAGGAGCTGGGCCTCGTAGCGCGGCCCGATCCGGCGCGGGCGGGCCGCCCACGCGGGAGTCGGCCAAAGGCGCGGCTCGAGCCAGCTGCGCACCTCGTGCACCCGGTCCTCGGGCGTCCAGTCGCGCGCCGCCGGCGGCTCGACGGCGATCGCGACGGGCGCGACGGCCGGCGCCGCGGTCTGCGCCGCGTCCTCGGCGGTGGGGTCGGCGGGCGCCCCGGCGGGCGCCACGGTCGTCGCGTCGGAATCGATCACGCCTCGTCTCCCGCCCGGGGACCGGGCACTCGCGTCCGTCCCGCCCCGACCGACCGGGCGGACCGCCACGTTACGACGGCCGCGGGGGCGGGAGACAGACGCCTCGTGGCCCCGACCGTCACACGGCGGGCCCGGCGGTGCTCCCCCTCACTTGCCGCACCACTGCTTCCACTCGGCCTCGTTCAGCCCGAGCGTCAGCTTGTGCTGGAACCGGACCAGCGGCGTACGGACGAGCCCGGGATCGTCCACGAGCAGCTCCAGCCAGCGCTCGTCGCCGTAGCGCGCGACGCCGAGGCCGCGCTCGCCGAACCGCTTCCCCTCGCGGTCCACGAGCGCCGGCACGCCGAACTTCTGCGCGAACCGCCGCAGCTCGCCGAGCGAGGCGGCGCGCTCGGCGAAGTCGACGAAGTGCGTCTTCACGCGGCGCTCGGCGAAGAAGCGGAGCGCCTTGCGCGTGTCGGGGTCCTTCTTGTGGCCGAAGATCTGGACTTCCATGCGGGGAAGCTAAGATGTGCGAGCTGGGACCTTCAAACGGCCGGGAGAACGGATCGTACGGATGCAACGGATCCGTCTCATCCGGAGCATCCGTTCTCCTGGCAGTTGCCGTGTCGCAGGTCGCAGGGCCAGTGGAGCTTCCGCACCGCCCGCGCGTAGCTTGCCTCGCATGCGCCCTCGCCGTCTCGCTCCGCTCCTCGCGCTCGCTGCCGTCGCCTGCGGGGACGACGACCGGTCCCTGATCGGGATCGGCGACGTCGTCGAGACCACGCCGGAGCGCATGACGCTCGCCGTCGGCGACTCGGGGGTGCTCCTCGTGCGGGTCCGGACCGGCGACGGCCGCGCGCGTCCCGCGCGGATCGGGTTCGCCAGCAACGCGTCGGACGTCGCCGACGTGCGCGTCACCAGCGACAGCACGGCGGTCGTCCGGGCGCGGTCGGCGGGGACCGGGTCGGTCACCGTGCAGACGCCCGACCGCAGCGCGACGGTCACGATCCCCGTCGACGTGCACGCGCCCGCGGCCGTGCCGACCCCGGCGCGCGACACCACGCCGCTCTTCCAGACCGACTCGCTCGCCTACACGCTGCGCCGGACCTTCGCCGTGTACGAGGTGGGGATCGCGTTCACCTTCCGCAACGCGACCGCCGACACCGCCCACATCGTCAACTGCGGCGGCCGCACCGGGGTCGCGCTGGAGCGGCTGCGCGACGGCGTGTGGGAGCCCTTCTGGGACGCCGTCAACCCGACGTGCCTGAGCCCCGCGATCGTCGTCCCGCCGGGCGCGTCGTACCGCCACGCGCTGTCCGTGTACGGCGGGCTCCCCGGGTCCGACGTGGTGCCGCGCTTCCCGTCCGCGGAGCTGGGGGGCACGTACCGGGCGGTCTTCCACGACGTCCTGCGCTCCTACCAGGACCGGCTGCCGTTCGGCGAGCCGTTCCCCGTCGGCGCCCGCCGGTCCAACGCGTTCGTCCTGCGCATGCCGGCGCGCTAGCGAGGCAGTATCTTGTCGGCGTCGCCCGCCGTGACGCCGATGCCTCCCGCCGCCCCCGCCCCCGAGTTCCGCCCCGCCTGGTGGGCGCGCAACGCGCACCTGCAGACGATCTGGGGGAAGCTCACGCGCCGCCCGCGCCCCGCGGCCACGCGCACCGAGCGGTGGGACACCCCCGACGGCGACTTCCTCGACGTCGTGCGCCTCGACGCCGACCCGGCGCGCGGCGACCCCGCGCGCGCGCCGCGCCTGCTCCTGCTGCACGGGCTCGAGGGCGGCCTCCAGTCCCACTACGCGCACGGCATGTTCGCCGAGGCGGCGCGGCGCGGGTGGGGGATGGACCTCATGCTGCACCGCTCGTGCGGCCCCGAGATGAACCGGCAGCGCCGCTTCTACCACTCCGGCGAGACCGCCGACGCCGGCATGGTGCTCGACCGCATCGCCGCCGAGTTCCCCGACGCGCCGCTCGCCGCCTGCGGCGTGTCGCTCGGCGGCAACCAGCTCGTGAAGTACCTCGGCGAGCGCGGCACGCGCGTCCCGGCCACGCTGCGGCGCGCCGTGGCGATCTCGGTGCCGTACGACCTCGCGCGCGGCTCGCGCCACATCAGCCGCGGCTTCTCGCGCGTCTACGAGCGCCACTTCCTGCGCTCGCTGGTGCGCAAGGTGGAGACGAAGCTCACGGTCTACCCGGACCTCATCCGCGCCGAGCGGCTGCCGGGGGTGCGCACGCTCTACGACTTCGACGACGTGCTCACCGGGCCGGTGCACGGCTTCGCGGGCGCCGACGACTACTACGCGCGCAGCAGCGCGATCGGCTTCCTGGCGGGCGTGCGCGTCCCGACGCTGCTCCTGAGCGCGGTCGACGACCCGTTCCTCCCGGCGGCGGTGCTCGACGAGGTGCGCGCGCTCGCCGCCGCCAACCCGGCGCTGTCGGTCGAGTTCCACGCGCGCGGCGGGCACGTGGGGTTCGTCGGCGGGCGCGTCCCGTGGCGCCCCGACTACTACGCCGAGCGGCGCACGTTCGAGTTCGTGGCGGGGCTGGCGCGCGGCGCCGGCGCGCGCGCCGCGTGACCGCGCGCTGACGGTCGCGTGACGCTCCCGCCGCGCGACACCGCCCCGCTCCTCCGCCCCCTGCTCGGCGAGCTGCTCGCGCTGCTGCGCGGGCTGTCGGCCGACGACTGGGCGCGCCCCACCGTCGCCGGCGCGTGGCGCGTGCACGACGTCGCCGCCCACCTGCTCGACGGCGACCTGCGCAAGCTGTCGGCGTACCGCGACGGGCACCTGGTGCCGCCGGACGGGCCGATCGCCTCGGAGCGCGACCTCGCGCGCTTCGTCAACGGGATGAACGCGGCCGGCGTGGCGTGGGGCGCGCGCGTGAGCCCGCGGCTGCTGACCGAGCTGCTCGCGCTCGCGGGCGGGTGGGTCGCCGACCTGCTGGAGTCGCTGCCGCCGGAGGCGCCGTCGCTGTTCCCGGTGAGCTGGGCGGGCGAGTCGGCGTCCGCGCAGTGGATGGACACGGCGCGCGAGTACACCGAGCGCTGGCACCACCAGATGCAGATCCGCGACGCGGTGGGGGCGGGCGCCGTGCTGCTCGCGCCGCGCTGGTACGGGCCGCTGCTCGACGCGTCGGTGCGGGCGCTGCCGCACGCGCTCGCGGCGGTCGACGCGCCGCGCGAGGCGACGGCGGCGTTCGAGGTGGCGGGGGACGACGCCTGGGCGTGGACGCTGACGCGCGGCGATTCGGGGTGGGCGCTCGGCGCGGCGCGCCACTCGGCGCTGGCCGCGCGCGTGCGCGCGACGCCCGACGCCGCGTGGCGGGTGCTCTACAACGCGCCGTACGATCCGTCGGCGGTCCGGGTGGAGGGCGACGCCGCGCTCGGCGCGGCGCTGCTGCGGACGCGGTCGGTCATCGTCTGAGCCGGCCGCGCCCGCGGGTGCGCGTCAGGACGCCGGCGGCGGCGCGACGATCCCGCCCTGGTGGAGGAAGCTCACCGACAGCGACTTGGACGACGACTGGTTGGTGATCGTCTGGCACGCCGGGTTCGCCATCAGGAACCCGGCCGGCGGCGCCTGCTCGCAGACCTTGACCGACGCGAACGTCTGCACCGGCATGTAGGCCGTCACCTGCCCGTCCGCGGGCAGCTGCCAGCCCAGCGGGTTCACGTCGCCGGCGCCGCCGTCGGTGATCACGAACTGGAAGTCGAACCCGGGGAGCGTGACCACGACCGTCGCGCCGGGCACGCGCCGCTTCTGCATGTCGAGCAGGTTGATCTGCACCTGCTTCTTGGGCGACAGCTCCACGTCCGGGAAGGTGACCATGGGCGCGCCGTCGGACCACTCGACCTTCCCGTACAGGGGCGTCGGCGCGGGCACGTGGTAGCCGACCGGCACGCTCACGACCTCCGCCTTGTACGACGTCGAGATCGGCAGGAAGGCCATGATGGGGCCCGAGGCGATCCCGATGTCGCCCTCGCCGTTGTCGCGGACCTGGAGGATCGCCTTGTCGGTGACGAAGCGCACGGTCGCGCCGGGCACGAATGCGTTCGGCGAGCCCGCCCGCAGGAGCCGGATGTGGCCCGGGATCATCCCCGCCGGCGCGACGACCGTGGGCGTGGCCGCCGGCGACGCGGCGCGGCTGGGACGCGCCGAGGGCGCGGCGTCGGGGGCGAGCGGGGCGTCGCTGCAGGCGGCGGTGAGCGCGAGCGCGGCGAGCGTCAGCGGCAGGCGCGGGGCGGAGGCGGGGAAGCGGGACATCGTGTATGACCTCAGGTGGTGGCGTCGGGACGTGGCGTCGCCCGGCGCGTCCGGGCGGCGTGCGAAGGATCGGCCGCGCGCTCACCCCGCGATCACCGCCCGGGTCACCGCCGAGTCACCGTGCGGACCGGCGAGGCGCGGGCTTACCTTCCGCGCATGACCGCCCCCGTCTACCTGCTCCACGGCGCGCTCGGCGCCCGCGACACGCTGCACCCGCTCGAGGTCGCGCTCCGCCCGCTGCTGGTCGCCGGCACGCCGGTGCGCACGCACGAGTTCCCGGGCCACGGCGCGACCCCCGACCCCGACGGCGCCCCCGACGCGCCGCTCGACGTCGCGCGCCTGGCCGCCGGCGTCCTCGACGCGCTCGACCGCGACGGCGCCGACCGCGCCACGCTGTTCGGCTACAGCATGGGCGGCTACGTCGCGCTGCTGCTGGCGGCGCAGCACCCGGCGCGCGTGCGCGCGGTGGTGACGCACGCGACCAAGCTCGCGTGGACGCCCGAGGGCGCGGCGCGCGAGGCGTCGCGCCTCGACCCGGCGACGCTCCGCGCCAAGGTGCCGCGCTTCGCCGACGCGCTGGCGGCGCGCCGCGCCGGCGCCGGCGGGTGGGAGCCGCTGCTCGCCCGCACCGCGGCGATGATGCACGCGATCGCCGCCCGCGCCGCCGTCACGCCGGAGGTGCTGGCGGGCGTCGCGTGCCCGGCGCGGCTGTGCGTCGGCGACCGCGACGCCACCGTGTCGCTGGAGGAGACGGCCGCCGCGGCGCGCGCGCTGCCGAAGGGCGAGCTGGCGGTGCTCCCGAACACCGGGCACCCGCTGGAGGCCGCGGACCCGGCGCGCCTCGCGCGCGAGGTCGCCGAGCTGCACGCGCGCGCCGCCGTGTAGAGTACTCCGCGCTGGCGTGCGCGTGCGGCGTTCCGCGCGGCGCCTCGGGCGCCGGCGGATCGCGACGGGAGCGCCGGGCGCCGAGCGCCGAGGATGACGCCGCGCTCGGCGCTCCGCGCTCGG
>NZ_JARGEK010000201.1 GCF_029211165.1 Roseisolibacter sp. H3M3-2 | reverse complement strand
CACGCGGGGCGCGGCGCCGACGCCGCCGAGCTGCGCGCACGACGACTTGAGGCCGTGGGCGAGGCGGGCGAGCGCGTCGCGGTCGCCGGCGATGAGGGCCGCGCGCGCCTCGGCGGCGCGGCCGGGGAGCGACTCGACGAACATCGCCACCAGGTCGTGCGCCAGCTTCTCCCCGCCGAAGCGCCGCAGCTTCGCGAGCGCCTCGGCGCCCGCCGGCGCGGGCGCGCCCCCGTGCGCCACCGCCCCTACCCGTCCGCGCGCGCGCCGAGGGTGAGGACGTAGCCCGTGCCGCGGACGGTCACCAGCGTCGGCTGCGCGTTGTGCTCGCGGAGCTTGCCGCGCAGGCGCGCCACGTGGACGTCGATGACGTTGGAGTTGGGGTCGAGCGACAGGTCCCACACCTTCTCCAGCAGCTCGGCGCGGGCGACCACGTGCTCCGCGTGCTCGACGAGGAAGGCGAGCAGGGTGAACTCGCGCGGGGCGAGCGAGACGCGCTGCCCGTCGATGGTGGCGCGGCGCATGGCGCGGTCCACGACGATGCCGCCGAAGGCGAGGGTCGAGATCCCCTTGGGCTCGCGGCGGCGGACGAGGGCGCGGACGCGCGCCTTGAGGATCTCGTCGTCGAGCGGCTTGGTGAGGTAGTCGTCGGCGCCGGCGTCGAGCCCCTGGACGACGTCGCGGGGCCCGTCGTTGCCGGTGATCATCAGGATGGGGGTGTCGCTCCCCTCCTGGCGCAGCTCGCGGGCGAGATTGAGGCCGCTGCCGTCGGGGAGGGTGACGTCGAGGAGGATGCCGTCGTACTCCCCCCCCGTGGCGGCGCCGCGCGCCTCGGCGTAGTCGGCGGCGAGGTCGACGGAGTGCCCCTCCTCACGGAGGGCGTGGCGGATCAGCTCCGCGAACATCCGGTCGTCCTCGACCAGGAGTAGCTTGGCCATCGTGGTGTCCCAGAGACGGACCGGCCCCGGCGGACGCGCCGGGTGGCAGGCTCAAATGTGATACGGACGGGCGTTCGGGGCCAGTGTGACGTGCGCCACATTGGTGTGGGGCAAATCACGCAGGGTGAACGGGTTGCGTGACGGAAGGTTCACGTGGGGCGGCGATTCGGGACCGTCCGAACGACGAACGCCCCCGGGCTTGAAGGCCCGGGGGCGTCGTCATGCCCCTTTACTGCGTTCAGGGCTTGATGCTGATGTTGCCGCCCTTCAGGGCGCTCCCCGAGTCGGAGTCGTCGGGGGCGCCGAGTCCGTTGTCGTAGACGAGGACGTCGTTCGGGCCGGTGATCTTGATGCGGAACTTGTCGACCGAGCCTCCGCCGCCGACCGCGGCGTCGACCGCGGTGAGCAGGAACTGGAAGCTGCCCGAGCGGCCCTTGATCGTTCCCGTGCCCTTGAACTGCGCGCGGGCCCCGGCCACGACCAGCCACTGGAAGTCCGTGCTCTTGAAGTCGAGCGCGCCGGCGTGGAACTGGAACTCGGTGTTGCCGGTGGGCACGTTCGCGCCGCGCTGGTACTTGGCGTTGAAGCCGAAGTTCGCCTTGCCGAAGGCAGTCGGGTTGTCCGGCATCGCGTTCACGGGCGAGTCGACCCAGCCGCCGCCGGTCACGAAGCCGCCCGTCGGGTCGAAGACCACGATGTAGCCCGCGGCCGTCTCGACGTCCGACCCGCCGTCGTCATCGAGGACGGTGACGCGAACGGTGTACACGCCGGCCGGCAGCGACCGCGCGAACGTCGCGACCCCGCCGCTCACCGAGGTGACCGTCTTCGGCGTCGCGAAGTCCGAGCCCGCGAGCGCGTCGATGTCCCAGACGATCGTGCTGCCGGTGTGGGTGTCGGCGGTGCCCGGATCGGTGAAGCTCGCGGTCACCGTGACCGTCTGCCCGGCGGCGATCGGCGCCGACGGGATCGAAAGCGCGGAGATCGCCGGGTCGACGTTGGTGATGGCCACGCTCGACGAGTACTCGGTCGACCCGCCGTCCTTGTCGATGATCTTGCCCTTCACCGGACGCGTCCCGTTGTCCGTGGTCGCGCACGAAGCGGTGTGCGTCCCGCTGGCCGCGCCGTAGCCCGAGCCGCAGTCGAAGGCGTACTGCAGCGTCGGCAGGTCGCCCGCGGCGTCCTGCGGGTTCGACAGCGAGAGCTGGATGGCGGTCCCCTCGGTCACCGTGCTGGGCGCCGAGAAGGTGGCCGTCGGGTTGACGTTGTTGATCGTGACGGTTGCGGTGTACTCGGTCACGCCGCCGTCCTTGTCGATCACCTTGCCCTTGACCGTGCGGCTGCCGTTGTCCGTGGTCGGGCAGGACGCGGTGCTGGCCCCCCCGGCCGCGGCATATCCGATGCCGTTGCCGCAGTCGAAGGAATAGGTCAGCCCCGGGAGATCCGCCGGGACGTCCTGCGGCGACGTCAGCGACAGGACGATCGCTGCGCCCTCGTTCACCGCGGCCGGGGCGTTGAAGGTCGCCGTCGGCGCGACGTTCGTAACCGTGACGGTCGCCGGATACTCGGTGAGCCCGCCGTCCTTGTCCTGCACCTTCGCCTTCACCACGAGCGAACCGTTGTCGGCGGTCGGGCAGGTGAACGACCCCGACGTCGCGAGCGCACCGTAGCCGCTGCCGCAGTCGACGGCGAACTTGAGGGTCGGCTCGTCCGCTGCGACGTCGACCGCGTTGGAGAGCGTCAGCGAGACCGGGGTCCCCTCGCTCACCGTGGTGGCGGGCACGCTCAGCGTGGCCGTCGGGTTGACGTTGTTGACGGTGACTTCAATCTCCTCCTGCGCGAAGTCGAAACCGTCGCTCACCTTCACGGTCAGCTTGGTCGACTGCGACGGGCCGTCCGCGGGCGTCCACGTGAACTCGCCCGTCGTCGGATTGATCGCCGCGCCAGCCGGGGCGCCGACGAGGCTGAACGTGAGCGACTGTCCGAGGTCGTTCGCGTTGCCGCTCGCCGTGAACTTCAGCTGCGTCGCCTCGAGCACCGCCTTGGCACCGATGGCGTTCAGGGTCGGCCGATTGTTCGGCGTGATCTCGACGCTCTTCGTGTACTCGGAGACACCGTCGTCCTTGTCCCGGACCTTGCCCTTCACGGTCCGCGTGGTGGTGCCGCTCGTCGGGCAGCTGGCGGTCGCCGAGGCGCCGAACGAGCCGTAGCCGGTGCCGCAGTCGAACGCGTACGTCAGCCCCGGCTTGTCTGCCTCGACGTCGATCGGAGCGGAGAACGCGAGCGCAATCGACTCGCCCTGCTTGATGCTCGTCGGCGCCGTGAACGTCGCCGTCGGCGCGACGTTCGTGACGGTGGCGGTGAACGTCTCCTCGTCCGTGTCGACGCCGTCGCTCACGCGGACCGTGAAGCTCGCGGTCGACGTCGAGGTGCCGTCGCCGGCCGTCCACTCGAACAGCCCCGACGTGGGGTCGATCGTCGCGCCGTTCGAGGCGCCGACCAGGCTGTAGGTGAGGGTCTGGCCCGCGTCCTTCGCGTCCCCAGTCGCGCTGAACGACAGCTTCTGCCCCTCGAGCACCGACTTCGGACCGATTGCATCGAGCACCGGAGCCGTATTGCTCGCCGTGACGTTCACCGTGAACGTGGCCGGTGCGAGATCGAACGACCCCTCCGTGCTGTTCGAAAACTGGGTGAGACTGATCGAAGTCGAGCCGACCGCCTTCGGAGTGACCGTGAGCGACGGCGTCGCGCCGCACGAGTTGAAGGTCACCGACGACGGGCTCACCGTGGCCACCGCGGGGTTGCTGGAGACGACGGTAACAACGAGCGTCTTGTCGCCCGTGAGATTGCACCCGTTCTTCCCGTCGTCGTTCTGCGGCGTGACGGTGAGGGTCGTCGCCCCGTTCGCGCCGCCGGCTGCCAGCGACATCGTCTTCACGCCAGCGACGATTGCAACGCCGCTGCTGATCAGGTCGAAGTTCGGCCCGCGTGGCGTGAACGCGATGGGGGATGCCGTCTCCACGGCGGTGGGAGAGCCATCGCCGCACGCAGCGACGAGCAGCAGCGCGGCCAGGGGCAGACGCACGAGGTGCTTCATGTGGGGGGTCGTCCGAAGAGGAGGGGGATGCTGCGACCCTTCTCCGGTAGCCCGGCTGTCTCAAGTCTCCACGGAGGAGAACGAGACCCGTGGCTTTGCGGACCGGCCTCGCGACCGGGGTGCCGTGTGCGGGAGGGAAAGGCGGGAGACGCGCAGGGGCGCCGGCCTGAGGCGTACGCACCCGCCAGGCCACGGCGGGCACGACCGTAACTCCCTTCCACGGCATGAGTTACCGGTCACGTGGGACCAGAACCCGGTCCCGCGCGGCGGCGACTCCGCAACAGCTGTCTCACGCGTGCGACGAGCCCACGCGTACATGACGAACCCGCAAGGTGTTACGCTCGCGGTGACTCAGATCACCGCTGAGACACAATGTCGATGACACAGTTGCCACGCGCAAGCAAACGCGACCGTACAGACGCCGTAGCCGCCCACAGCCCCCGCCCCGCGCCCCCGCCGCGTTGATCCGCCCCCGGCGCCGCCTACATTTGCCCGCCATGCTCCCCATCGACCTCACCGGCCGCCGCGCCCTCGTCGCCGGCGTCGCCGACGACAACGGCTTCGGCTTCGCCATCGCCAAGGCGCTCGCCGAGGCCGGCGCCTCCGTCTGCGTCGCCACCTGGCCCCCGGCGCTCCAGATCTTCCTGAACCTCCTCGAGCGCGGGAAGATGGACGAGTCGCGCCGCATGCCCGACGGCGGCCTCCTCCAGTTCGAGCGCATCTACCCGCTCGACGCGACGTTCGACACGCTCGCCGACGCCCCCGAGGAGATCCGCGCCAACAAGCGCTACGCCGAGCGCGGCGACTTCTCGATCGACGGCATGGCGAGGCAGCTGGTCGCCGACTTCGGCGAGCGGCCGCTCGACGTCGTCGTGCACTCGCTCGCCAACGGCCCCGAGGTAAAGAAGCCGCTGCTCGAGGTCTCGCGGAACGGCTACCTCGCCGCGGTCAGCGCCAGCGCCTACTCGATGGTCTCGATGGTGCAGCGCCTCGGCCCCCTCATGCGCCCCGGCGGCTCGTTCGCGTCGCTCACGTACATGGCCAGCGAGCGGGCAATCCCCGGCTACGGCGGCGGGATGTCGAGCGCCAAGGCGGCGCTGGAGAGCGACACGCGCCTCCTCGCCTACGAGGCCGGGCGCAAGTGGGGCGTGCGCGTCAACGTCGTGTCGGCGGGCCCCTACGCAAGCCGCGCCGCCAGCGCGATCGGCATCATCTCGCAGATGGTCGAGTACTGCCGCCAGAACGCGGCGCTCCCGCAGGTGCTCGACGCGCGCGAGGTCGGCACCACGGCGGCGTTCCTCGCCAGCGACCTCGCGAGCGGGATCACCGGGACGACGGTCTACGTCGACAAGGGCTACCACGCGATGGGGATGGCGGTCGAGGCGCTGGCGCCCGCGGCGGGCTGACGCCGCGGCCTCCGGGACACGCGACGGGCCGGCCTCCGACGGGACGCCGGCCCGATGCGCGCCCGCTTCACTTTGCCGTACGAAGTACTTGACGAACACGCGCGCCCGCCGCATCCTTCTCCCATGCCCGCCCCCGCGCCCCGCGACGTCCCGCCCCCGCAGCTGCACGCGCGGGCGATGGACAACCTGAGCTTCATCCGCAGCACGATGGAGCGCGCCGCCGGCGTCACGGCGGTCTCGGGGTGGGGGATGGCCGCCACCGGCGTGGTCGGCGCGGCCGCGGGGCTGCTCGCCCCGCGCGCGCCCGACCCGGCGTCGCGCCTCATCGTCTGGCTCGTCGCCGCGCCGATCGCGCTCACCGCCAGCGTCGTCGGCGCGGTCTGGAAGGCGCACCGCGAGGGGGACCTCCCCACGCTCACCGGCGCGGCCCGCAAGCTCGCCCTCGCCTTCCTCCCGCCGATGTGCGCCGGCGCGCTGCTCACGCTCGCGCTCTGGCGCGCCGACGCGATGGCGCTGCTCCCCGCCGTCTGGCTGCTGCTCTACGGCACCGCGGTCGCCGCGGCGGGCGCCTTCTCGGTGCGCGCGGTCCCCGCGATGGGCGCGGCCTTCCTCGCCCTCGGCGCGGTCGCGGTCCTCGGCCCCGCCGCGTGGGGCGACGCCCTCCTGCTCGCCGGCTTCGGCGGGCTGCATCTCGTCTTCGGTCCCTACATCGCCAGGAGGCACGGTGGCTAGGTCCAACGCGGCACGTGCCGCCAAGAGCAGTCCCCCCGCCGCGCCGGCCGAGAAGCCCGCCGAGCGCCCGGCGCTCGCCGGCGTGCGCGGCGCCGCGGCCGCGGGGACGGCGCCCGACCTCGACCAGCTGATCCACGAGCGCGTCCGCCTCGGCATCGTCAGCGCGCTCGCGGTCAACGAGTCGCTCTCGTTCACCGAGCTCAAGGCGCTGCTCCAGGCGAGCGACGGGAACCTCAGCGTGCACGCCCGCAAGCTCGAGGACGCGGGCTACGTGCGCTGCGAGAAGACGTTCGAGGGGCGCGTCCCGCGCACCGACTACCGCCTCACGGCCGAGGGGCGCAGGGCGCTCGCGCGCTACCTCGACCACATGGAAGCGCTGATCCGCGCCACCCGCGCGCGCTGATCGCCCCGCCCGCCCCCTCCCACGCCGCGCGCCCCTCTACTTTATGTCACAGAGTGCTTCGCAGTCGCCGCTGCACGTCGCGATCGTCATGGACGGGAACGGGCGCTGGGCCGCGCGCCGCGGGCGGCCCGGCGCCGTCGTGCACCTCGCCGGCGCGCGCGCCGCGCGCGGCGTCGTCGACGCCGCCGCGCGCGAGGGCGTCGGTGGTCTCACCCTCTACGCCTTCTCCGCCGACAACTGGCGGCGGCCTGACGACGAGGTGCGCGCCCTCATGCGCCTCTTCCGCCGCTACCTGCACGGCGAGGCGGCGCGCTGCGTCGCCAACGGCGTGCGCCTCACGGTGATCGGGCGGCGCGACCGCCTCGACCCGGCGCTGCTGCACGCGATCGCGGGCGCCGAGTCGGCCACGGCCGGCCGGACGCGCCTGCACCTGCGCATCGCGCTCGACTACTCGGCACGCGACGCGCTCGTCGCCGCCGCGGCGCTGCCGCCGACCGCCCTCGCCGACCCGCGCGCCGACCTCGCGGCGCGTCTCGGCACCGTCCTCCACGACGCGGGCCCGGTGTCCGACGTCGACCTGCTGATCCGCACCGGCGGCGAGCGGCGGCTGAGCGACTTCCTCCTCTGGGAGAGCGCGTACGCGGAGCTCTGGTTCACGCCCACGATGTGGCCCGACTTCGACGCCGACGAGCTGCGCCGCGCGCTCGCCGACTTCGCCGCCCGCGAGCGCCGCTTCGGCGCGCTCCCCGCCGCGTCCACCGCCGCCCCCGCCGCCCACGGGTGATCCGATGCGCCTCCCCGCGACGCCGATCCCGCCGCTCCCCGTCCTCTCGCCGCGCGAGGCGGCGCCGCGCGCGCTCGGCGCCGCGCTGGCCGTCGGCGTGCTCGGCGACCTGCTGCTCTTCGGCACCCCGCTCGGGCTCAACTTCCCCGTGCTCGTCGCCGCGATGCTCGCCGCCCTCGCCTGGCTGGCCGCGCGCACGGGGCGACCCGTCACCCTCGGCGCGGCGCTGCTCGGCGCGCTCGCGCTGGCGTTCGCCGCCGCGTCGGCGTGGCGCGACGCGCCCACGCTGGTCGCGCTCGACGTGCTCGGCGTCCTCACCGCGCTGTGCGCGCTCGTCCCGGCGGTGCTGCACGGCGACGCGCTGGCGGTGGACCGCGCGGGGCCGATCGCCTACGTCGCCGGGGCCGCCGCGACGGGGGGGCGCGTGGCCTTCGGCGCGCCGGTGCTCGTGGCCCGAGCGCTGGAGGCGGCGCCGCTCCCCACCACCGCGGCGGTCGCGGGGCTCGGCACGCTGGCGCGCGGGGGGCTGCTCGCCTCGCCGGTGCTGCTCGTCTTCGGGGCGCTGCTCGTCTCGGCCGACCCGACCTTCGCGCGGCTGCTGGAGCGCGCCTTCGGGTGGAACGGCGGGCTGCTCGCCGAGCACGTGGCGATGACGGCGTTCGTGTCGTGGGGCGCCGGCGGCGTGCTGTTCGCGGCGCTGCTCGACCGCCGCGCGCCGCGCGCCGACGGGGTGCCGGACGTGTTGACTGCCGTGGGGCTGGAGATGCGCGCGGGGCTGCGCCGCATCGGGCTCGGCGTGCGCGAGGTGACGGTCGCGCTGGGGCTGATCGACGTGCTGCTGGTCGGCTTCGGCGTGCTGCAGCTCCGCTGGCTGTTCGGCGGCGCGGCGTCGCTGCAGGCGGCGGGGCTGACGGTCGCCGAGTACGCGCGGCGCGGCTTCTTCGAGCTGGCGGCGGTGTCGATGCTGGCGCTGCCGCTGCTGCTGGTGGCGCACGGCGTCGTGGGCGAGGGGACGCCGTCGCCGGGCTCGCGGCGCGCCCACCACGCCTTCCGCGCCGCCGCCGGCGTGCTGGTGGCGCTGGTGCTGGTGCTGCTGGCGTCGGCCGCCGACCGCATGCGGCTCTACGTCGACGCGTACGGGCTCACGCAGGACCGCTTCTACGCGTCGGCGCTGATGACGTGGCTCGGCGTGGTGTTCGTGTGGGCCGGGATGACGCTGCTGCGCGGGCGCGCGGCGCCGTTCGCGCTCGGCACGCTGCTGTCGGGGTGGGCGTTCGTGCTCGGCCTGCACGTGGTGAACCCCGACGCCCGCATCGCCGACGTGAACTCGGCGCGCGCCGCCGCCGGGCGCCCGCTCGACGCGGCCTACCTGCGCGCGCTCGGCGCCGACGCGGCCCCCGCGCTGGC
>NZ_JARGEK010000200.1:2838-8793 GCF_029211165.1 Roseisolibacter sp. H3M3-2 | reverse complement strand
ATCGTGGTCTCAACTCCTTGGCTCACAGAACGACATGGCTACGATCCGACTTGGCCGGCCCGGCGCGCTGCGCCGCGCCGGCGCGCGCGAGCTACGCCTACGCCGTCGCCCCCGGCAGCGAGGCGGCGATCCGCTGGCTGGCCGGCGTGCTGGCCGACTCGGTGCGCGTCTGGCACGCGCCCAACGGCTTCCGCGTCGGCACCGCCGACTTCCCGCGCGGCGCCTTCGTCGTGCGCGTCGGCGCCAACGACAGCTCGGTGCACGCGAAGGTCGCGCGCCGCGCCGCCGAGTCGGGGGCCGCCGTCGCGTCGCTCGCCACCGGGCTCGTCGACGCCGGCACCGACCTCGGCTCCGGCTCCGTGGTCCCCGTGCGCGCGCCGCGCGTCGCCCTCCTCGGCGGCGCGCCGGTGACCGGGACGTCGTACGGCTTCGCGTGGTTCGCGCTCGACCACCGCGTCGGCTACGCCGCCACCGCGCTCGACGCGGCCGCGGTCGCCGGCGGCGCGCTCGGCGACTTCGACGTGCTGGTCGTCCCGTCGGTGCAGGGCCCCGCGCTCGACCGCGCGCTCGGCGACGCGGGGCGCGTGCGCGTCGCCGCGTCGGTGCGCGGCGTCGGCACGCTGGTGACGCTCAACGCGGGGACGGCGTGGCTCGCCGGCCAGGCGTGGTCGCGCTTCAAGCGCGCGAGCGCCCCCGCGGGCGACGGCGCCGCGCTCGCCGGCGACATCCCCGGCGCCGCGGTGCGCGCGGTCGCCGACTCGCTGTCGCCGCTCATGGCCGGCGTCGACGCGCGCGAGCTGCCGGTGCTCCTCTTCTCCGACCGCGTGTTCGACGCGCCGCGCGACCTGCGCCCCGGCGAGGTCGTGCTGCGCCACGCGCCCGCCGCGCGCCTGCGCGTCGCCGGCTACCTGTGGCCCGAGATGCCGGCGCGCGTCGCCGGCTCCCCGTACCTCTGGACCGAGCGGCTCGGCCAGGGGCGGATCGTCGCCTTCGCCGGCGACCCGAACTTCCGCGACCTCTGGCGCGGCCTCCTCCCGCTGTTCGCGAACGCCCTCTTCCTCGGCAGCACGTTCTGATGACCCGCCTCCCGCTCGACGCTCGACGCTCGACGCTCGCCCTGGCGATCGCCGCCGCCGCGGCCGCACCCGCCCACGCGCAGCACGCCCTCGCGAGGAACGAGACCGCCACCTACGACCCCGCCGTCCCGACGCCGCAGGCGGTGCTCGGCTACCCGCTCGGCGAGCGCTTCACGCCGCACCACCTGCTGGCGCGCTACGTCGAGCGCGTCGCCCTCGCCGCGCCGCAGCGCGTGCGCCTCGACACCGTCGCCCGCACCTTCGAGGGGCGCGAGGTGCTGCGCGTGATCGTCGCGAGCGAGGCGAACCGCGCCCGCCTCGCCGAGATCGAGGCCGACGCGCGCCGCCAGGCCGAGCCGCGGCTGATGACGGCCGCGCAGCGCGCCGACTTCGAGCGGCGGATGCCCGCCGTGGTGTGGCTCGGCTTCACCGTCCACGGCAACGAGGCGTCGGGCGCCGAGGCGGGGATGGGGGTGCTCTACCGCCTCGCCGCCGGGCGCGACGCCGAGACGCGCGGCGTGCTCGACTCGGTGGTGGTGATCCTCGACCCGCTGCAGAACCCCGACGGGCACGAGCGGCACGCGCAGGACGTGATGCGCCGCCGCACCGCGTTCGGCGCGCCCGCCGACCCGTCGGCGACGATCCACAGCGGCTCGTGGCCGGGGCCGCGCGGGAGCCACTACTACTTCGACCTGAACCGCGACTGGTACACGCAGTCGCACCCGGAGACGCGCGGGCGCGTCGCCACCATGCTCGCGTGGATGCCGCACGTCGCGGCCGACCTGCACGAGATGGGGACGAACTCGACGTACTACTTCCCGCCGCCGGCCGACCCGGTGCACAAGCTGATGCCGCCGCGCGCGGTCGACGCCTGGAACGCCTTCGCCGCCGGCAACGCGGCCGCGTTCGACCGCAACGGGTGGGCGTACTTCCGCCGCGAGCGCTACGACGAGTTCTACCCCGGCTTCGGCGAGAGCTGGCCCCTGCTCGCCGGCGCGACCGGCATGACGTACGAGCAGGCGTCGAGCGCCGGCGGCGCGATCCGCCGCACCGACGGCACCGTGCTCACCCTGCAGGACGCGGCGTCGCACCACTACGCCGCCGCCTGGGCGACGCTCAAGGTCAGCGCCGCCACCCGCGCCGCGCGCGTGAAGGACCTGCTCGAGTCGCGCCTCTCGGCGATCACCGACGCCGTGCGCGGCGGCGCCGGCGGCCCCGGGCTGACGACCATCCGCAGCGTCGTGCTGCAGCGCGACGCGCAGGGGCGCGCCGACTCGCTGGCCGCGCAGCTGATCGCCAACGGCATCTCAGTGCGCCAGGCGCGCGGCGCGCTGACCCTCGCCGACGCGACGCCGCTGTGGGCCGGCGGGTCGGGGAGCGTGAGCGTGCCGGCGGGCGCCTACGTCGTCGACCTCGCGCAGCCGCAGGGGCGCATGGCGCGCGCGCTGCTCGAGCCCGAGGCGGTGCTCGACTCGGCGTTCGTGAAGGAGGAGTTCGAGGCGCGCCGCACCGGGCAGCCCGACCGCTTCTACGACGTCACCGCGTGGGCGCTCCCGTACACCTGGCGCGTGCGCGCGTGGGCGGTGCGCGCCGGCGTCCCCGCCTCCGACACCCTCGCCGCGCTCTCCGCGCGCGCCGCCGGCGAGGTGCCGACCGGCGGCTACGGCTACGCCTTCGCCCCGGGCAGCGAGGCGTCGCTCCGCCTGCTCGGCGGCCTGCTCGCCGACTCGGTGCGCATCTGGTTCGCGCCCAACGGCTTCTCGGTGGGCCAGTCGCGCTTCCCGCGCGGCGCGTTCGTGGTGCGCGTCGGCGCCAACGACAGCTCGGTGCACGCCAAGGTGCGCCGCCACGCCGCCGCGTCGGGCGCCGACGTCGCGCCGCTGACGACCGGCCTCGTGGACGCCGGCACCGACCTCGGCTCGGGCTCCGTCGTCCCGGTGCGCGCGCCGCGCGTCGCGCTGCTCGCCGGCGACGGGATCGGCGGCCAGTCGTTCGGCTGGACGTGGTACGCCTTCGACCAGCGCCTCCGCTACCCGACCACCGCCATCGACGGCGGCGCCGTGGCCGGCGGCGCGCTGGCGCGCTTCGACGTGCTGGTCGTGCCGTCGTCGTCGGCCGGCGGGATCGACCGCGCGCTCGGCGACGCGGGGCGCGAGCGCGTGCAGCAGTGGGTGCGCGGCGGCGGCGTGCTGGTGACGCTCGAGGAGGCGACGGCGTGGCTCGCCACCGAGCGCGCCGGGCTCTCGCGCCTGCGCACCAAGCTCGCCCGCGCCCGCGCCGACGGCGAGCCGGGCGCGCCGCTCCCGCCGCGCATCCCCGGCGCCGCGGTGCGCGTGCTCGGCGACTCGCTCTCGCCGCTGCTCGCCGGCGTCGAGGAGCGCGAGTTCCCCGCGCTCGCCAACGGCGCCACCGTCTACCAGGCCCCGCGCGACGCCCGCCCCGGCGAGCTCGCCGCCCGCCTCGCCCCCGCCGCGCGCGTGCGCATCGCCGGCTTCTTCTGGCCCGAGTCCGCGCAGCGCATCGGCGGCTCCCCCTGGCTCTGGACCGAGCGCGTCGGCCAGGGCCGCGTCATCGGCTTCGCCGCCGACCCGAACATGCGCGACCAGTGGCGCGGGATGCTGCCGCTGTTCGCGAACGCGGTGTTCCTCGGCGGAACCTTCTGACCTGCGACCTGCGACCTGCGACCTGCGACCGGGTGCCCTCGCAGGTCGCAGGTCGCAGGACCATCAAGAGAAGATGCCCGATCCCCTCCCCGACGAATTCGTCCTCCGCCTCGCCGGCGCGTCCGACGTCCGCCTGATCGCCGAGCACCGCGCCGCGATGTGGGCGGACATGGGGCAGCTGCACCCCGACGCGGTGGCGGCGATGGTCGACGAGACGGCCGCGCGCCTCGGGCCCGCGCTCGCCGAGGGGCGCTACGTCGGCTGGCTGCTGGAGTCGGCGGCGCACCCCGGGCGCGTGGTCGCGGGCGCCGGCGTGCTGCTGCGCGAGCAGCTCCCCTTCCCGGTCGACGGCGGGCGCGCGGTGCGGTTCGGCGAGCAGGGGCTCGTCATCAACGTCTACACCGACCCCGCGTGGCGCCGCCGCGGGCTCGCCGAGCGGCTGATGCGCGCGCTGCTCGCGTGGGCCGAGACGCGCGGGCTGTCGAGCGTGATCCTCCACGCGTCCGACGACGGGCGCCCGCTGTACGAGCGGCTCGGCTTCCGCGGCACCAACGAGATGCGGTGGAGCGGCCTCCCGCGGCGTTGAGCCGTCTCGGGACGCCGGCTTAGTTGTCGGGGAGCGCCGCGGCCTCCCGCGCGGCGCGCCGTCCCCGACCCGCCGTCCATGCGCCGCCTGTCGCCGCTCGTCGCCCTGCTCGCCGCCTCGGGGTGCCAGTACCTCCCCGGCCTCCGCCAGGCGCCCCCGCCGCCCCTCACCCCCGAGGCCCCGCCGGCGCTCGCGGCGATCGACACGGCGCAGCTGCGGCGCGACCTGTTCGCCCTCGCCGGCGACGCCATGCGCGGGCGCGAGGGGGGCGCCATGGACGAGCTGCGCGCCGCCGCCTGGACCGCCGAGCGCGCGCGCGAGGCCGGGCTCCGCCCCGCCGGCGAGGACGGCTCGTACCTGCAGTGGTTCCCGGTGCGCCGGCTGCGCGTCGCCGACGGCGCGCGCGTCGTGCTCGACGGCGCCCCGCTCGACGTGTGGCGCGACGCGGCGGTCGTCGCCCCGGTCGACGCGCAGCTGTCGCAGGTGCCGCTGGTGTGGGTCGGCGCCGCCACCGGCGACGCGCTCCGCCGCCAGGACCTGCGCGGGATGGCGGTCGCCGCGCAGCTCGTCGCGCCGGCGCGCCCGCCGGTGTCGTGGATCTCGCTGCGCGAGTGGCGCTACGCCAACGCCGCGATCCGCGAGCGCGTCGCCGCCCTCGCCGACGCCGGCGCCGCGGCCGTGATCCTCGTCGCCGACGACTCGACCGACGCGGTCTTCCCGTCGATGCTCGCGCAGCTGCGCCGCGGCACCTACGCGCTCGACTCCGCGGGCGCCGAGCGGCCGACGGCGCGCGTGCCGGCGGTGTGGGTGCGCGCCGCCGACGCCGCGCGCGTGCGCGGGGCCAGGCGCCTCACCCTGTCGCTGCGCGCCGAGAGCTTCGTCTTCCCGAGCGCCAACGTCGTCGCCGTGGCCCCGGGGCGCGACAGCACGCTGCGCGGCGAGCACGTGCTGTTCAGCGGGCACCACGACCACGACGGCGTGCGCCAGCCCGTCGCCGGCGACTCGATCTGGAACGGCGCCGACGACAACGCCACGGTGAGCGTCGCCATGCTCGCCATCGCCCGCGCCTGGACGCGCGCGCCGGGCCGCCGCTCGGCGCTCTTCGTCTGGCACGGCGCGGAGGAGCGCGGCCTCCTCGGCTCGCGCTGGTACGCCCAGCGCCCCACGGTGCCGAAGGGGTCGATCGTCGCGGTGCTCAACGGCGACATGATCGGCCGCAACCACCCCGACACGGCCGCCCTCCTCGGCAGCCAGCCGCCGCACCGCAACTCGACGGCGCTGGTGAACCAGGCGCTGGCCGCCAACGCGCGCGACACGCGCTTCGTGGTCGACTCCAGCTGGGACCGGCCGACGCACCCGGAGGGGTGGTACTTCCGGAGCGACCACCTCCCCTACGCCCGCGCGGGGATCCCGTCGCTCTTCTTCACCACGCTCCTGCACCCCGACTACCACACCCCCCGCGACGAGCCGGCGCGCATCGACGTCGCCAAGCTGGCCCGCATGACGCGGTGGATGTACGCGACCGGGTGGGCAGTCTCCGAGACCCCGACCCGGCCGGCGGTCGATCCGGGGTTCCGGCTGGAGCGCTAGGTGCGGGCTGCGGGCTGCGGGCTGCGGATCGAAAACCGCA
>NZ_JARGEK010000200.1:0-2741 GCF_029211165.1 Roseisolibacter sp. H3M3-2 | reverse complement strand
CGCAGCCCGCAGCCCGCAGCCCGCAGCCCGCAGCCCGCAGCCCGCAGCCCGCAGCCCGCAGCAGCGACGCCGCCGCAGCTAGTTCGTCTTATTGATGGCCTCGCTCCGCACCCTCCCCATGATCTGCGCCAGCTCGGCCTCGTACTGCTGCCGCTCCTCCGGCGTCCACAGGTCGCGGTTGGCGGCGACGCGGATCGAGGCGAGCATCTCCTCCACCAGCTCGCGCAGGGCGGCGTTGCGCCGGCGGTCGGCGCCGGGGCGGGGGGCGGTCGAGTCGGACGGGTCGGTCATCGGCGATGGGACCGGCGGAGGACGGGGACGGCCGGCGGGCGCGGCCGGGACGCGAAGGTAACCCCCGGGTCGCCGCGCGACAGTGGCGCCGCCGCCGCATGACGATTCCGTCAGGTGCGGCAGATTCTGCTGTGGCCGTCATGATGGCTCAAGTGTCCCTCGCGACGGGACGACACTGAGGACTGCCCGGAACCCTCCGGGTCCGTCCCCCCGTCATGCCGCACCGACCCAACCCCGCCCTCCGCGTCTACGCCGCGCTCGCGCGCAGCCGGTGGCCCCGGTCGTACCGGGGGCGCCTGCTGCTCGCCCTGGCCGGCGCCGGCGCGCTGCCGCTCGCCGCCCTCGGCGCGCTCGTCGTCGCGGGGACCGACGACGGGCGCGTGCGCGGGGCGGCCGTCCTCGCCGTCGCCGCCCTCGGCACCGCGGCCGGGGTCGCGCTCGCCGCCCTGCTGGTGCACCACCTGCTCGCCCCGGTGCGCCTGACCGCCACCGCGCTGCGGCACTACCGGACCAAGTACACCAAGCCCCGCCTCCCCACCGACTTCCCGGACGAGGCGGGGATGCTCATGGCCGACGTGCAGCACGCCATCGACCGCCTCGACGAGATCGTGGTGCACGTGGCGACGTACGACCGGCTCACCGGGCTCCCGAACCGAATCCTCTTCCGCGACCAGGTCCGCCACGCGCTCGCCCAGGCGCGGCGCGACGCCCGCCCGCTCGCGGTCTGCATGCTCGACGTCGACGGGTTCACCAACGTGAACCTCTCGATGGGCCACCACGTCGGCGACTCGCTCCTCACCGCGGTCGCGCAGCGGCTGCAGGGCGTCGTGCGCGAGACCGACATCGTCGCCCGCATGGACGGCGACGAGTTCGCGATCCTCTGCGGCGGCCCCGCCACCGCCGAGGGGGTGGACCTGCTCGCGCGCCGCATCGTCGACGCGATGCAGCGCCCGTTCGTCGCCTCCGGCAAGGAGGTCACCCTCGGCATCTCGATCGGCGTCACGATGTTCCCCACCGACGACGGGGACGTCGAGCAGCTGATCCAGAACGCGACCAGCGCGCAGTGCGCCGTGCAGTCCGCCGGCGGCAACGGCTACCGCTTCTTCTCGTCGGAGCTGAACGCGCGGCTGCAGCACCGCATGTCCACCGAGGCCGACCTGCGCCGCGCCCTCGAGCGCGGGCAGCTGGCGCTGCACTACCAGCCGAAGGTCGACGTCGCGACGGGGAAGGTGCGCGGCTTCGAGGCGCTGCTGCGCTGGCACCACCCGGAGCGCGGGCTCGTCTCGCCGGTCGAGTTCATCCCGATCGCCGAGGAGACGGGGCTCATCGTCCCGATCGGCGAGTGGGTGCTGCGCCGCGCCTGCTCGCAGGTCGCCGAGTGGCGCGACGCCGGCATCCCGGTCGTCACCACCTCGGTCAACCTGTCGGCGCGCCAGTTCAAGCACGCCGACCTGGCCACCCTCGTGCGCGCCGTCCTGCACGAGACGCGGCTCGACCCGGCGCTGCTGGAGCTCGAGGTCACCGAGTCGATGCTGATGGAGGACACCGGGCGCGCCGTCGGCACCCTGCAGGCGCTCCGCGAGCACGGCGTCTCGATCTCGCTCGACGACTTCGGCACCGGCTACTCGTCGCTCGGCTACCTCACGCGCTTCCCGATCGACGCGATCAAGCTCGACAAGAGCTTCGTGCGCGACGTGGTGACCAACCGCCAGAACGGCGCGATCACGACCGCGATCATCGACCTCGGGCACTCGCTCGGCCTCGACGTGGTCGCCGAGGGGGTCGAGACGCGCGAGCAGTTCGAGTACCTCGCGCAGCGCGCGTGCGACGTCGTGCAGGGCTTCCTGTTCGGCCGCCCCGTCCCCGCCGACGAGGTGCCGGCGCTGGTCGAGAAGCTCGGCGCGATGCCGCCGGCGCGCGACGGGACGGAGCTGCCGGTGCGGCGCGGGGTGCGCGTGGCCTGAGCCCGCGCCCCCGCGCGCGGCGCGCCGCTACTCGAGCGGGCGCGGCATCGGCACCGGCGGCGACAGGACCTGCGCCGCGGCGCGCAGGAACGCCTCCACCTGCGGCTGCTGCGGCGCCAGCGGCCGCTCCTGCCGCACGCGCGCGGCGGCCACGGTCAGCTCGTTGCGCACGTAGCCGCCGGGGAGCGCGCCGCGCGCCGCCGCGGCGTCGAGGAAGGCGGCGTGCACGTACCCGGCGTGGCGCGCGGCGTCGGGCTCGGTGGCCAGGAGCACCGCCTGCTGGCGGACGCGCGCCGCCGCCGGCGGCGTGGCCCGCCCCGCGCGCACCGCGTCGAGCGCGTCGGCGAGCAGCGCGATCCCCTGCGCCAGCGTGTCGCCCCCGGCCGTCCAGGCGACGTAGCGCCCGACCGGGTCGGCCACGGCGCCGGTCGCCGCCGAAGGCGAGGGCGCCGCGGGCGCCGCGGGCGCCACCTCGCCGCCGCTGGC
>NZ_JARGEK010000020.1 GCF_029211165.1 Roseisolibacter sp. H3M3-2 | reverse complement strand
GCCGAGCAGCGTCGCCGCCGCGAGTCCCGCCAGCGCCAGCCCGCGTGCGCGCATCAGCGCGCGCGGCGGGCGCCGCCGCACCCGCGCGTCCCGCCGCCCCGCGTGGACGAGGCGCCGCTCGCGTTGCGGAACACCTGGAGGTTGCGGAGCTGCGGGTCGGTCCGGAGGCCGATCCCGGACAGCGTACGCCCCGGCTCGGTGAACACGAAGCTCGTGTCGCTCGTGACCTGGTTGGCCAGCCGCTCGTAGGCCAGCTGCGGCGACGTGAGCTTGCAGCCGTCGGTGGTCGTGATCTGCACGTCGCCGCGCCCCTCGAGCTTCTGCGTGCGGACGTCGTAGGTGCCGCGCGCGGCCAGCATCACCGCGTTCGAGTCGCCGCTGGCGCTGTAGAAGGTCGTCCGCATGTTGCGCAGCTCCATGCGGTTCATCTCGTCGTAGAAGAACGCCGTGTCGGCGCGCAGCTGCGCCCGGCGCAGCCCGCCGTTCCAGAGGTAGTGCCGCAGCCCGAACATCACCTGGTCGGCGGAGTCGGGGAGCGCGTTCTTGTTGGCCGGCAGCGTGGGCGCCTTGCCGCCGCCGCAGGCCGAGAGCGCGGCGGCGGCGAGCCCCGCGAGGGCGAGGGGACGACGGAGCGAGAGTCGGGACACGGACATGTGGGAACGCGCGGGCCGCCGGTCAGGCGGCGCCCGCGCGCATGAGATCGTGAAGGTGCACCACGCCGACGAGCGCCTGCGCCCCGTCGACGACGGGCATGGCCATGATGCCGTGGCGCTCCATCCGGTACACCACGGCGCTGCCGAGTTCCTCGGCGGCGGCGGTCTTGGGGGCGCGGACCATCACGTCCCCGAGCCGCGCGGCGAACGGGTCGCCCTCGCGCTCCATGAGCCGCGTCAGGTCGCCCGCGGTGAACACCCCGGTGACGCGCCCCTCCTCGGCGACGACGACGATCCCGCGCCGCTCGGCGAGCGCGACGACCGCCCGGCGGATCGTCTCGTCGGGGGGGAGCACGGGCAGGTCGTGCGTCTCCATGACGTCGGCGACCCGCGTCAGCAGCCGGCGGCCGAGCGAGCCGCCCGGGTGCAGCCGCGCGAAGTCCTCGCGCCGGAAGCCGTTCGCCTCGAGCAGCGCGACCGCCAGCGCGTCGCCGAGCGCAAGCGCCGCCGTCGTGCTGGTGGTCGGCGCGAGGTCGTGCGGGCACGCCTCCTCGCGCACCCAGGCGTCGAGCGCGACGTCGGCGTGCCGCGCGAGCGACGAGTGCACGTTGCTCGTGATCGCGATCGTGTGCACCCCGAACCGCTCGAGCGCCTCCAGCAGGAGCAGCAGCTCCGCGGTCTCCCCGCTCTTGGACAGCAGGATGACGACGTCCGCCGGCCCGACGATCCCGAGGTCGCCGTGGACGCTCTCCACCGGGTGGAGAAAGGTGGCCGGCGTGCCGGTCGACGTCAGCGTCGCCGCGATCTTCCGCCCGATCAGCCCCGACTTGCCGACGCCCGTCACGATCACGCGCCCGGACGACGCGCGGACCAGCGCCACCGCGCGCGCGAACGCGGCGTCGAGGCGCGACTCGACCTCGGCGAGCGCATCGCGCTCCATGCGCAGCACGCGCCGCCCGCGCTCGACGATCTCGTCGGGCGTCAGCTCGGCGCGCGTGTCGGGCGCCGCGGCGAGGGCGGCGTCGCTCACGCGCGCGTCCCCGCCGGATCCTGGTGCAGCGCCACGTCCTCTGCCACGTCGGCCGACGCGATGGCGATGTACCGCTCGACGACCTCCGCCCACTGGCCGCGCGCCCGCAGGAGCACCTCGGCGAACTCGCGCACCGCGCCCGCGCCGCCGCGGCGCGTGAGCTGCAGCCCCCGGGCCGCTGCCGCCCGCGCGTCGTCGGTCGCGTTGCCGACGGCCACCGGGAGGCCGACCGCGCGCAGCACGCCGACGTCGGGGAGGTCGTCGCCGAGGAACGCCATGTCGTCGAGCGTGATGCCGCGCGCCGCCGCGATGCGCTTGAGCGCCGGCAGCTTGCGCGCCTTCGGGTCCTGCACGAGGTCGTCGACCGACAGCTCCTCGGCGCGCAGCCGCACGCTCTCGGAGACGCGGCCGGTGACGATCGCGACGTGGATGCCGGCCATGCGCATCATCAGGATGCCGAGGCCGTCCTGGATGTCGTAGCGCTTGAACTCGTGCCGGGCGCCGGCCACGTCGCCGAGGTAGATCCCGCCGTCGGTGAGCACGCCGTCGACGTCGAGGCCGACCCAGCGCACGCGGCGCGCGCGATCGGCGTCGAGCGTGGGGCGGGCGCCGTTGGTCTCGCTCATGCGCGCGCCGCCTCCCACAGCCGGACCATGCGCGCGACCAGCGCGTCGAGCTGGTCGAGCGGGATCATGTTCGGGCCGTCGCTGGGCGCGTGGTCGGGGTCCGGGTGCGTCTCCATGAACAGCCCGTCGGCGCCCGCGGCCACGGCGGCCGCGGCGAGCGTCGGGATGTACTCGCGCAGCCCCCCGCTCGCCCCGCCCTCGCCCCGCCCCGGCTGCTGCACCGAGTGCGTGGCGTCGAAGATCACCGGCGCGTCGCACGCCTCGCGCAGCCGGGTGAAGCCGCGCATGTCGACGACCAGGTCGCCGTAGCCGAAGAAGGTGCCGCGCTCGGTCACCGCCACCTGGTCGCCTGGCGGCGGCGACAGCCGCTCGACGCCGCGCGAGGCGCGCCGCACCTTCTGCACCGCCCCGCGCATCCCGTCGGGGTGCATCCACTGCCCCTTCTTCACGTTCACCGGGCGGCCCGTGGCACCCGCCGCCTCCAGCAGGTCGGTCTGGCGGCAGAGGAATGCCGGGATCTGCAGCGCGTCGACGGCCTCCGCGACCGGCGCGCACTGCTCCGGCAGGTGCACGTCGGTCAGCACCGGCAGCCCGGACTCGCGGCGCACCAGCGCCAGCGCCTCCAGCCCGCGCTCGATGCCGGGGCCGCGCATCGCGCCGGGATTGGAGCGGTTGGCCTTGTCGAAGCTCGCCTTGAACACGATGCCGCCGGGGACGCGCTCGGCGAGCCGCGCCAGCCGCTCGGCGACGCGCAGGTTCAGGTCGTCGTCCTCGAGCTGGCAGGGGCCGGCGATGAGGAAGAGCGCGTTGCGCGGGAAGAGCGCCGTCATGCGCGCTGCGGCTCCAGGGCGGCGTGCGGCGCCGTGCCGTTGGCCGCGGCCGGATGGCGCCCGGCCGCGTGCCGCGTCGCCGCGCCGACGAACCCGGCGAACAGCGGGTGCGGGCGCGTCGGCCGCGACTTGAGCTCGGGGTGGAACTGGCAGCCGAGGAACCACGGGTGGTCGGCCAGCTCCACGATCTCGACCAGCGAGCCGTCGGGCGACAGGCCGCTGAGGCGCAGCCCGTGGCGCTGCAGCGTGTCGCGGTAGCGGTTCGACACCTCGTAGCGGTGGCGGTGGCGCTCGCTCACCTCCTCCGCGTCGTAGGCGGCGCGGGCGTGCGTCCCCGGCGCCAGGCGGCACAGGTAGGCGCCGAGCCGCATCGTGCCGCCCATGTCGGTGACGTGCTGCTGCGACTCCATCAACGAGATGACGGGGTGCGAGCACTCCGGGGCGAACTCGCTCGAGTGCGAGTCGTCGAGTCCGGCCACGTTCCGCGCGAACTCGATGATCGCCGTCTGCATCCCGAGGCAGATGCCGAAGTACGGGAGCTTCGTCTCGCGGGCCGCGCGGATCGCCTCGACCATCCCCTCGACGCCGCGGACGCCGAAGCCCCCCGGCACGAGCAGGCCGTCGTACGGCGCGAGCAGCTCGCGCGCCCGGGCGCCGTCGGTGAAGCGGTCGCTGCTGATCCAGTCGATGTCGACGCCGACGTCGTGCGCGATGCCGCCGTGGATCAGCGACTCCTGCACGCTCTTGTAGCTGTCGACGTAGTCGGTGTACTTGCCGACGACGGCGACGCGGACGCGGGCCCGCGGCTGCACGACGCGGCGCACCAGCTCGTCCCACGCCGACAGGTCGGGCTCGCGCGTGGTCAGCGACAGCCGCTGCACGACGCGGGCGTCGAAGCCCTGCTGGTGGAAGGCGAGCGGGATCTGGTAGATCGTCGGCACGTCGACGCTCTCGATCACGCTCCCGAACTCGACGTTGCAGAAGAGCGCGATCTTGCGCTTCACGTCCTCGGTCAGCGGGCGCTCGGCGCGGCAGATCAGGAAGTCGGGCTGGATCCCGATCTCCATGAGCTCGCGCACGGAGTGCTGCGTCGGCTTCGTCTTCACCTCGCCGGCCGCGGCGATCCACGGCACGAGGGTGAGGTGGACGAAGATCGCGTTCGCCTTCCCGACCTCGTGGCGGAACTGGCGGATCGCCTCGAGGAACGGGAGCGACTCGATGTCGCCGACCGTGCCGCCGATCTCGACGATCACCACGTCGGAGCCGGGGGCGTTGCGCTTGACGGCGGCCTTGATCTCGTCGGTGATGTGCGGGATGACCTGCACCGTCGAGCCGAGGTACTCGCCGCGCCGCTCCTTGCTGATGACGTTCAGGTAGATGCGGCCCGTCGTGACGTTGTTCGCCTGCGACAGCGAGCGGTCCACGAAGCGCTCGTAGTGGCCGAGGTCGAGGTCCGTCTCCGCGCCGTCGTCGGTGACGAACACCTCGCCGTGCTGGAACGGCGACATGGTGCCCGGGTCGACGTTCAGGTACGGGTCGAACTTCATCATGGACACCGTCAGCCCGCGCTCCACGAGGAGCCGGCCGAGCGAGGCGGCGGCGATCCCCTTGCCGAGGGACGAGACGACGCCGCCGGTCACGAAGATGTACTTCGTCGGGGCGGCGGACGGCGGGGCGGGCGCGGGGGCGGCGGCGGTCATCTACGGGGAATGGCGGAGGGGCGGGACGCCTCCCAGGCGGCCCAGCGTGCGTTGGCGTCGGCGAGGTCCTGCTCGGTGTCGATCCCGGCGGGCGGCGCCTCCGGGACGTGGGCGACGCCGATCGGCGTCCCCGCGGCCAGGGGGCGGAGCTGCTCCAGGCGCTCGACGAGTTCGAGCGGGTGCGGCGGCGCGGCGACCCAGCGTTCGAGCGCGTCGCGCGTGTAGGCGTAGATCCCGACGTGGCGGCGGACAAGCGCGTCGCGGCGCGCGCGGTCGCCGGCGTCGCCGCCCTCGCGCAGGAAGGGGATGGGGGCCCGGGAAAAGTACAGCGCCCGCCCGTCGTCGGTGGTGACCACCTTCACCGCGTCGGGGGCGGCGAGGACGTCCGGGGGCGCCGGGCAGGCGACGGTGCCGAGCGGGAAGCGGCCGCCGACGACGAGGGATGAGGCCGCGTGCACGACTTCTGCACTGGCGAACGGCTCGTCCCCCTGGATATTTACGACCGCGTCGAAGGCGGCGAACTCGGGCAGGCGCGCCACCTCGGCGACGCGGTCGGTGCCCGACGGGTGGTCGTCGCGCGTCAGGACGGCCTCGCCCCCCGCGTCGCGCACGGCCGCCGCCACGTCCGGGTGGTCGGTCGCGACCACGCACCGGTCGGCCACCCCGAGCCGCGCGACGTGCTCCCACACCCGGACGACCAGCGGGCGCCCGCCGAGGAGGCGGAGCGGCTTGCGCGGCAGGCGGGTCGCGCCGAGGCGCGCCGGGATCACGGCGAGCAGGCGCATCGCGAGCGGGCGGGCGCGGACGCAATTTTCACGCCATTTAACCTAGCCAGACGCGCCGCCGAACGCAAACGCGCGCGCGCCGCGACGGCACTCGAGGACTCCTGATGTCGCATCCGTGGTGGCTGTGGGCGGGCTTCACCCTGTTCGTGCTCGGCGTGCTCGCCCTCGACCTCGGCGTCTTCCACCGCAAGGCGCACGCGGTCACCACGAAGGAAGCCGCGACGTGGACCGTCGTGTGGGTCTCGATGGCCGCCGCCTTCGGCTTCTGGATCCTGCAGACCGAGGGGAGGCAGGCCGCCCTCGAGTTCGCGGCCGGCTACCTCGTCGAGGAGGCGCTGTCGGTCGACAACCTTTTCGTCTTCATCCTCGTCTTCTCGTACTTCCGCGTCCCCGACGAGCTGCGGCACCGCGTGTTGTTCTGGGGGATCATCGGGGCGCTCGTCATGCGCGGCGCGATGATCGCCGCGGGCGCGGCGCTGATCCACCGCTTCCACTGGATCATCTACGTCTTCGGCGCCTTCCTCGTCTACACGGGGATCAAGATGGCGGTGAAGGGCGGCGAGGAGATCGACCCGGAGCACAACCCGGTGCTCCGCCTCGTGCGGCGCTTCACCCCCGTCACCAAGGGCTACCGTGGCCAGCACTTCTTCGTGCGCGAGACGGGGCCCGAGGGGACGGTCCGCTGGATCGCGACGCCGCTCTTCGTGGTGCTGGTGCTGGTCGAGACCACCGACCTGGTGTTCGCGGTCGACTCGATCCCCGCGATCTTCGGCGTGACGCGCGACCCCTTCATCGTCTACACCTCGAACGTCTTCGCCATCCTGGGGCTGCGCTCGCTGTTCTTCCTGCTGGCCGGCGTGATCGAGAAGTTCCACTACCTCCGCTTCGGACTGGCGGCGGTGCTGTCGTTCGTCGGCGTCAAGATGCTGGTATCCGGGAGCTTCCCGATCCCGATCGGCGTCTCGCTCGGCGTGATCGCGGGGCTGCTGACCATCTCGATCGTGGCCTCGCTGGTGTTCCCCAAGCGCCCGAGCGACGACGACGACACCGAGGTCGCCCACGTGCGCGGGACGCACAACATCGAGGACGTGGCCGACGGCGTCCCGGACGCGCCGGAGCCGAGGCGCGGCCGCGACGCGTGACCCTCGTCATCCGGCCGGCGCGGGCGGCCGACGCGGACGCCCTCTGGGCCATCCTGGAGCCGACGATCCGCGCCGGCGAGACCTACGCGCTGGCCGCCGACATGGGGCGCGACGACGCGCTCGCCTACTGGCTGGGTGGCGACCGCGAGACCTTCGTCGCCGAGGCGGACGGCGAGGCGGTGGGCACGTACTTCCTGCGCGCCAACCAGGCGGGCGGCGGCGCGCACGTGGCCAACGGCGGCTACATGACGGCGCCCTGGGCCGCCGGCCGCGGCGTGGCGCGGGCGATGTGCGCGCACTCGCTCGACCGCGCCCGGGACCGCGGCTTCCGGGCGATGCAGTTCAACTTCGTCGTCGCCAGCAACGCGCGGGCGGTGCGGCTCTGGCGACACCTCGGGTTCGCCGAGGTGGGGCGGCTCCCACTCGCGTTCCGACGTCCCGACGGGGAGTACGTGGACGCCCTGGTGATGTACCGGGCGCTCTGACCCGCCGGCGTCAGCGCAGGCCGACACCGACCGAGAAGTCGCGCCGCCCCCGCCCGGACGGGTCGAAGGTGTAGTCCACGCGGATCATCGCGACCGTCACGCGCAGCCCGAGGTTCTGCGTCAGCGCGGGGAGCCGGTCCACCCCCGCCCCGCCGACGATGTGCCGCAGCGTCACGCTCGGCGCGCCGGCGAACGGGAGGCGCACCACGGGCACGGGGATCGTGTAGCGCGTCTCCGCCCACGCCAGCTGGTCGCCCCCCTGGTCGAGCAGGAAGCGCGACGGGATGGTCCCGCCGCCGCCGACGTACGCGTACCGCTGCGACGGCACCGTGCCGCCGAGCGTCCCGACGGCGTGCGCGAAGAGGGCGAGCCGGTGGTCGCGGAAGCCCGGGAGCGCGACCTCGGCGTCGAAGGTGGCCTGCGCGAAGGGGGACCCGCGCGCCACGTCCACCGCCTGCTCGACCTGCAGCGTCACGTCGCCGGTGGACGTCTCGGTCTCGGCGCGCCACCGCGCGCCGGCGAGGAGCGACGCGATGCGGCCGCCGGTCACGGCCGGGTTGAAGCGGCGAATCCCCTCCGGGTCGTCGCGGCGCAGCACGGAGTACGGGGCGCTCGCGGCGCCCGAGTCGCGCGGCACCGACCACGCGCGTTCCAGCTGCGCGCCGACGAACGGCTCGACGACGTGCCGGGTGGTCTCCCACCGGCGGCGCACCAGCCCCGTGGCGCGGTCGGCGCGGTACCAGTTCCGGGTGTCGGAGCCGAGCCCCAGGGCGAGCGCGCTGTTGATGATGTCGCCGCGGATCCAGGCGTCGTTGCTCCACGTGCCGCGTGCCGCCGCCACCTCGACGGTCGTGCGCCGCGACGCGTCGAGCTGGACGCGCAGCCCCGGGTCCACCGTGCCCAGGTGGGTGCGCCAGGTGACGGTCGGCTCGATCCGGACGCGGCCGGTGTCGAGGCGGATCTCGGGGCCGAAGGTGAGCGACAGCCCGTCGATCCGGTCGTAGCTCGGCAGGCGGAACCCGCGGAACCCCGGGAGCACCACGGCGGCCGCGTTCACCGCCTCCAGCGCGCGCACGCGCAGCGCCAGCGTCCCGTCGCCCTCCGGCAGCGCCGCGAAGCCGACGCGCTCGTAGCCGAGCATGCGGCCGTCGACGCGGGCGAGCGACGACTCCATCACCCGACCGCCCACGGCCACCGCGTCGCCCTCGACGACGGCGCCGGGGCGCAGGTACAGGTCGCCCAGGGCGAGCAGGTCGCCGCGCACCGTCCCCGCGACGCGGGCCGGCCCGACGACGATCAGCGTCGTGTCGGCGGCGACGGCGCGGCCGAGCGTCAGCCCGGTGTCGGGAGCGACCACGAGGAGGTGCGGGCGCGCCAGCGCCTCGCGCAGCCGGCGCCCGGCCTCCCCCGGTCCGACGTCGCGGACGGCGACGCGCGGCGCGCGCGCGCGCGCCGCGGCCAGCGCTCCCGCGCCGGCGGTGTCGGGGGGGAGCTGCGGGAACCCCGGCTCGCCGGGCGCCGCCGGCCGGTCGGGAACCGGTACCGGCACCGGTGCCGGTGCGGGAGACGGCGCGGGGGGCTGCGCGGCCGCCGCGCCCGGGGCGGCGAGGAGCGCGACCGTGAGCCCGCGTTCCAGCACCGCGCGTCGGAGCACCGGAGTCAGGTGGCGAGTCGGAGGAAGTTGGCGAGCAGCTCGCGCCCGCCCGTGGTCAGGATCGACTCGGGGTGGAATTGCACACCCCATACCGGATGGGTCCGGTGGCGCAGGGCGTGGATCTCCGTCGGGTCGTCCTCGGCGCGCGCGACGACCTCCAGCTCCGCCGGCAGCGACCCCGACTCGACCACCAGCGAGTGGTAGCGCATCACCGGCAGCGGGTCGGGAAGGCCGGCGAACAGCCCCGTCCCGTCGTGCCGGATCGTGGAGGTCTTGCCGTGCATCACGCGGGCGGCGCGGACCACGCGGCCGCCGTACGCCTCGCCGATCGCCTGGTGCCCGAGGCAGACGCCGAGGATCGGGATCTCGCCTCCCCACCGCCGCACCACGGGGACGGTGATCCCCGCCTCGGCCGGCGTGCAGGGCCCCGGCGAGAGCACGATCGCCCGCGGCCGCAGCGCGCCGATCGCCTCGACGTCGATGGCGTCGTTGCGCCGCACCACCGGGTCCGCCCCCAGGTCGCCGAGGTACTGGACCAGGTTGTAGGTGAACGAGTCGTAGTTGTCGATGACGAGGATCATGTCGCGGGGATCATGGCCTCGGATGATACTGCCGGTGGACGCTGCGCAGGAATTCCCGGTCGACGTGGGTGTAGATCTGCGTCGTCGCGATGTCGGCGTGCCCGAGCATCTCTTGCACCGCGCGCAGGTCCGCGCCCCCCTCGAGCAGGTGGGTGGCGAACGAGTGCCGGAGCGTGTGCGGCGACACCGCCTTCTCGATCCCGGCGCGCTCGACGTGCTTGCGCAGGATCGTCCACGCCCCCATGCGCGTCAGCGGCTCGCCGCGCGCGTTCAGGAACAGGATCCCCTTCCCCTGCCCCTTCTCCAGGCGCGGGCGCAGCTCGCGCAGGTAGACGGCCGCGGCGCCGATCGCGGAGCGCCCGATTGGCACGAGCCGCTCCTTGCTCCCCTTGCCGAACACGCGCAGCAGCTGGTCGTCGAACACCAGGTCCTGCACGCGGAGCCCGATCCACTCGGAGACGCGCAGCCCGGCGCCGTACGCCAGCTCCAGCATCGCGCGGTCGCGGAACGCGAGCGGCTCCTCGACGCTCGGCGACGCGAGCAGCCGCTCGACCTCGGCGACCGTGAGCACCTCGGGGAGCGTGCGCCACCGCTTCGGCGTCTCCAGCCGCTCGCTGGGGTCCTTCGCGACGTGTCCCTCCGACACGAGGAAGCGGTAGTACGTGCGGACCGCGCTGACGGTGCGCCGGATGGACGACGGCGCGAGCCCCAGGTCCTTGAGGTGGAAGACGAACTCGCGGAGCGCGCGCGGCGTCGCGTCGGCAGGCGCGGCCGCCCCCGCGGTGCGCGCGAACAGCGCGAAGCGCGCGACGTCGCGCGCGTACGCCTCGCGCGTCGTGTCGGCGGAGCCCCGCTCGAGCGCCAGGTGGTCCTGGAACAGCTCCAGCCGGAACGCGCGCGCGACCTCGTCCGGGACGTCGAAGGCGCTCACGCCGCGCGCCGCCGGCGGCGCAGCCACCACACCAGCAGCCCGCCCGCGACCAGCACGGCGGCGCCGATCCCGAGCCAGCGCTGCCCTTCCGCGACCCTCGCCTGCAGCGCCTCGAAGTTGGCGCCGGCCGTGAACGCGAAGTAGGTGATGGCGCCGTACCAGACGGCGGAGGCGACGCCCATCGCGATCGCCGCGCGCGCCGCGCCGAGCCGCAGCGCCCCCGCGAAGGGCGGGACCAGCGCGCGCACGCCGGGGAGGAAGCGGCTCACCACCAGCGCCCAGACGCCGTACTTCCCGTACAGCGCCTCCAGCTTCGCGTGCCCGACCGCGCCCCCGCCCATGCGACGGAGCACGCGCTCGGCGCCGTAGCGCCAGCCCACCCAGTACATGAGCATCGCGCCCGCGATGTTGCCGGCGAACGTGGCGAGGAACGAGCCGACGGCGCTCGCCTGGCCGCGCGCGGCGATGAAGCTGCCGAAGGCGACGACCGTGTCGGCCGGGAGCGGCGGGAAGACGTTCTCCGCCGCCGCGGTCACGGCCAGCGCGAGGTACAGCGCGAGCGGGGGGAGCCCCTCGAACCAGGCGAGCAGCTGCTGCAGCACGGACCCGGTCGTCAGCCGTCGGCGCGCGCCAGCGCGGCCACCGCGTGCGCGGCCAGCCCCTCGCCCGCGCCGATCCACCCGAGCCCCTCGTTGGTCTTCCCCTTCACGAACACGGCGTCGGGGGCGCAGCCGAGCGCCTCGGCCAGGCGCGCGCGCATCGCAGCGCGGTGGGGGCCGACCCTGTGCCGCTCGCAGACGACGGCGACGTCGACGTTCGCCACGCGCCACCCGGCGTCGCGCACCCGGCCGACGGCGAGGCGCAGCATCTCCATCGAGTCGCGGCCGGCGTTCTCGGCGGCGGTGTTGGGGAACAGCTCGCCGATGTCGCCGATGCCGGCGGCGCCCAGCACCGCGTCGGTCACCGCGTGCGCGGCGACGTCGCCGTCGGAGTGCGCGACGACGCGCGCGTCGCCCGGGAGCCGCACGCCGGCGACCACCAGCGGGTGCCCGTCGGCGCCGAAGCGGTGCGAGTCGTACCCGACGCCGACGCGGATCACGCCGCGGCGCCCACCGGCGGGAGCGCGGACGCGGGCACCGGGTCGCGCCCCGGGAGGATGACGCGGTAGTCCTGGGTGCGGCGCGCGGCGGTGAAGCCCGCATCGGCGATGAGGCGCTCCATCTCCTCGATCGTCGTGCGGTGCGTCGTGTTGGCCGCCGAGACGACGTTCTCCTCGATCATCAGCGAGCCGAAGTCGTTGCACCCGAACTTCAGCGCCATCTGCCCCACCTTCATCCCCATCGTCACCCAGCTCGCCTGGAGGTTGGGGACGTTGTCGAGCGCGATGCGCGAGATCGCGACCGTGCGCAGGTACTCCGTCGCGTCGGTCTTGACCATGTGCGAGAACTCGGGGGTGTTCTCGGGCTGCAGCGGCCAGGTGATGAACGCGGTGAAGCCGCCGGTGCGCGCCTGCAGGTCGCGCACGCGCCGCAGGTGCTCCAGCCGCTCGGCCAGCGTCTCCCCGAGGCCGTACATCATGGTCACGGAGGTCTTCATCCCCTCCTGGTGCGCGATCTCCATGATCTCGAGCCAGCGGTCGGCGCCGGCCTTCTTGGGCGCCGCGATGTCGCGCACGCGCTGGACGAGGATCTCGCCGCCGCCGCCCGGGATCGAGTCGAGCCCGGCCGCCTTCAGCTCGCGCACGACGTCGCGCGCGTCGATCCGGAAGCGCGTCGCGAAGAAGTCGACCTCGCTCGGGCTGAAGCCGTGGATGTGGATCGGGTGGTTGCGCTTGATGTAGCGCAGCAGCTCCAGGTACCAGTCGAACGGGATGTACGGGTTGTGCCCGCCCTGGATCAGGATCTGGACGCCGCCGAGCGCCTTCGTCTCGTCGATCTTCTGCCCGATCTGCTCGTAGGAGAGCGTGTACCCCTCGCCGTGCTTCGGCCGGCGCGCGAAGGCGCAGAAGCCGCAGTCGGCGACGCAGACGTTCGTGTAGTTGATGTTGCGGTCGACGATGTACGTCACGACGCCGTGCGGGTGCTTCGCCTCGCGGATCGCGTCGGCGGTCGCGCCCAGCTCCAGCAGGGGCGCGTTGGCGTACAGGTCGAGGAGGTCGCGCATGGACACGGTGGAGTGCGTCAGGCCGCCGGCAGGAAGGCCAGGCGCCCGTCGGGGACGCGGCCGGCGGCCACGAGCCGGTTGAAGAACTCGGTGAGCCCCGCGAGGTGCGGGAGCGAGAGGCGCCAGTCCAGCCCCGACAGGTACTCGTCGCACACGGAGCGCGCGATGCCGGTGGCGCGGTGCGCCTGCGCCGACAGCTCGCCCAGGTGCGCGACGCCCCAGTCGCGGCTCTCGACGAGCGCCGCGTGCACCCGCAGCGCGTCGGCCACCGGCGTCGTACGCTGCGCGACCCAGACGGCGAACACGAACGGGAGCCCGGTCCAGCGCTTCCACTCGGCGCCGAGGTCGTAGACGTGCGCGTACGGGGGCGGGGCGTCGGCCGCGGCGTCGCGCGGGCCGGCGCCGAGCAGGAGCGCGGCGTCGCCGATGACGAGGCGCGCCGGCCGCCCGGCGCCGCGCTCGAATCGCCCGAGGTCCGCGATCTCGGCGTCGCCGCGCACGAAGCTCGGGCGCGACCTCCAGACGTGCGTGAACAGCAGCTCGAGCAGCAGCACGCTGGTCATCGAGCTGGCGCTGACGACCACCTGCCGGCCGTCGAGCGCCTCGGCCGGCTCGTCGCTGAACAGGAGGACCGAGCGCACCGGGCCGTCGCAGGTGATGCCGAGGTCCGGCAGGAGCAGCAGACGCTCGTGGTGCTGCGCGTACTCGACCGCGGAGACCACGCTGACGTCGAGCGCCCCCTCGGCGACGCCGCGGTTGAGCGCCGTCGGCACCCCGTCGACCAGCGTCGCGTCGAGCGGGACGAGCCCGCGGTCGATGGCGCCGTAGACCGGGTAGCAGTTGACGTACGGGATCCGGCCGACGCGGAGCGGGGCGCCCTGCATCACGCGGCCGCCGCGGCGGGCGCCGGGCCGTCGAAGGTGCGCAGCACGTGGTAGAACGAGTCGCGCTCGGCGGGGACCTTCCCCGCCCCGCGGATCAGCGCCAGCAGCCCGTCGAGCGACATCGACTGCGACGTCCGCGCGCCGACGGCGTGGTAGATCTTCTCGCGCACGACGGTCCCCTCGAGGTCGTTCACGCCGAAGTGCAGCGCGACCTGCGAGACCGGCTGGCCGACCATGATCCAGTGCGACTTGACGTGCGCGAAGTTGTCGAGGAACAGCCGGCCGACGGCGAGGTTCTTCAGGTCGTCGATCCCGGTGGTCGACGTCCCCTGCCGGTTCAGCCGCTTCCCGAGCTCGTTGTCGTCGGGGTGGTAGGCCAGCGGGATGTAGGCGAGGAAGCCGCCCGTCTCGTCTTGCAGGTCGCGCAGCATCTGCAGGTGCTCCATCCGCTCCTCGAACGACTCCACGTGGCCGTAGAGCATCGTGCAGTTGGTGCGGATACCGAGCTGGTGGGCGACCCGGTGCACGCCGATGTAGTCGGCGCCGCCGAGCTTCTTGCCGGCGATCTGCTCGCGCACCGCGGCGCTGAACGTCTCGGCGCCGCCGCCCGGCATCGTGTCGAGCCCCGCCTCGCGCAGCGTCGTCAGCACCTCGGCCCACGACAGCTTCTCGATGCGCGCGATGTGCGCGATCTCGACCGCGGTCAGCGCCTTGAGGTGCACGTGCGGGAAGTTCGCCTTCAGCGCGCGGAACATCTCGACGTAGTAGGCGAGCCCCGCCTGCATGTCGAGCCCGCCGACGATGTGGAACTCGCGCGTCAGCCCGTCCGCCGCGTGCGCCGCCTCGGCGAGCACCTGGTCGATCGTGTAGCGGTAGGCGCCGTCCTCCTTGGGGAGGCGCGCGTAGCCGCAGAACGCGCACGTCTTGCGCAGGACGCAGACGTTGGTCGGGTTGATGTGCTGGTTCGACGCGAACGTCACCACGTCGCCGTGGCGCGCGCGGTTGGCCGCGTCGGCCATGGCCCCAACGCCGAACAGGTCGGGCGACCGGAAGAGCGCGACGCCGTCCTCGCGCGTCAGCCGCTCCCCCGCGCGCACCTTCTCGGCGATGGGCCGGAGGGCCGGGTCGCGGAGGCGGGCCGGGTCGACGGCGACGGGGGACGGCATCGGGTGCTGCTCCTGGACGCGCGGGGGCGCGTCGCGGTCGGGGATCGGACTACGGCTCGAACGTGCGGACGGCGAGGGTCGCGTTGTGCCCGCCGAAGCCCGAGCTGTTGCTGATGGCGACCCGGATGTCGCGGCGGCGCGGCGCGTTCGGCGTCACGTCGAGGTCGATCTCGGGGTCGGTCTGGAAGTGGTTGATCGTCGGCGGGACCGTCTGGTCCTGGATCGCCATCGCGCAGGCGATGAACTCGATCGCGCCGGCGGCGCCGAGCATGTGCCCGGTACACGACTTCGTCGAGCTGACGCTGAGCCCCCCGATCGCGTCGCCGAACACGGCGCGGATCCCGCGCGCCTCGTTCGGGTCGTTCAGCGGCGTCGAGGTGCCGTGCGCGTTGACGTACTGCACGTCCGACGGCTGCAGCCCGGCATCGGCGAGGCAGCGGCGCATCGCGCGCTGCAGCCCCGCGTGGTCCTCGCGCTGCCCCGTGAGGTGGTAGGCGTCGCCGGTGGCGGCGTACCCCACGATCTCGCCGTAGATGCGGGCGCCGCGCGCCTGCGCGTGCTCCAGCGCCTCGAGGATCACGACCCCCGCGCCCTCGCCCATCACGAAGCCGTCGCGGTCCTTCTCGAACGGGCGCGAGGCCGTGGCCGGGTCGTCGTTGCGCGTCGACAGCGCGCCCATGTTGGCGAAGCCGCCGATGGACATGGGCGTCACCGCCGCCTCGGAGCCGCCGGCGATCATCACGTCGGCGCTGCCGTACTGGATGGCGCGGAAGGCCTCGCCGATGGCGTGGGCGCTGGTCGAGCAGGCCGACACGATGCCGAAGTTCGGCCCCTGCGCGTTGAAGCGCATGGACACGACGCCGGCCGCGATGTCGGAGATGAACATCGGGATGAAGAACGGCGAGATGCGCTTCGCCCCCGACTGCATGTACGTCGCGTGCTGCTCCTCGAAGGTGCGCAGCCCGCCGATCCCCGAGCCGATCAGGACGCCCGTCTCCTCGGGGACGTAGCCCGACCCCTCGCCGAAGCCGGCGTCCTGCATCGCCTGCACCGAGGCGGCCATCGCGTACTGCGTGTACAGGTCGGACCGCTTGGCCTCCTTGCGGTCCATGTACTGGCCGATGTCGAAGTCCTTCACCTCGCACGCGAAGCGGACCGCGAACGTGGCGGGGTCGAACTTGGTGATCGGCGCGGCCCCCGAACGGCCCTCGAGCAGCGCGCGCCAGGTCGTCGCCACGTCGTTCCCGACCGGCGAGACCGCACCGAGACCCGTGACGACGACCCGGCGTCGCATCAACCCGCGACCTTCGTGTTCAGGTACGCGATCGCGTCCCCGACCGTGCGGAGCTTCTCCGCCTCCTCGTCCGGGATGTCGATGTTGAACTCCTTCTCGAACTCCATGACCAGCTCGACGATGTCGAGCGAGTCGGCGCCCAGGTCGTCGATGAAGCTCGCGTCGTCGGTCATCTTCTCGCGCTCGACGCCGAGCTCCTTCTCGATGATGTCCTTGACCTTGTTGCTGTAGTCCGCCATGGGAGTGCCGAAGGGTGTGGAGGGACGTGGGGTGCGGTCGAGCCGCCCAAAGATACTCGGGCCGCGGGACGGATGGAACGCCGGAACTGGCCGTGTGGCCAGCAGTTGCCCCCTCCGACCGCCGAACGCCGATCGGCCGGCGCCGGTGCCCGGACGGGGGGCTACATCACCATGCCGCCGTCGACGACGAACACCTGCCCGGTGATGTAGTCGGCCAGCGGCGAGGCCAGGAAGGCCACCATCCCGGCGATGTCGCGCGGGCTCCCGAAGCGCTCCAGCGGGATCATCCCGGCCATGCCGGCCTTCGCCTCCTCGGTCATCGCCGCCGTCATGTCGGTGGCGATGAAGCCGGGCGCGACGACGTTGGCGAGGATGTTCCGGCTCGCCAGCTCCTTGGCCACGCTCTTGGTCAGGCCGATGAGCCCCGCCTTGCTGGCGGCGTAGTTGGCCTGCCCCTTGTTGCCGGTGATGCCGACCACGGAGGCGATGTTGATGACGCGCCCCCAGCGCCGCTTCATCATCCCGCGGGTCGCCGCCCGCGTGGTGGCGAAGGCGCCGCGCAGGTTGGCGTCGATCACCGCGTCCCAGTCGTCGTCCTTGAGGCGCATGAGCAGGTTGTCGCGCGTCAGCCCGGCGTTGTTCACCAGCACGTCCACGCGCCCGAGCGCCTTCTCGACCTGCTCGATCAGCGCGGCGGCCTGCGCCAGGTCGCCCACGTCGGCGGCGAAGCCCTGCGCGCCGCGCCCGATCTCGGCCGCCGCGGCGTCGGCGCGCCCCTGGTCGCGCCCCACCACGGCCACGGTGGCGCCGCACTCGGCGAGGGTCTCGGCGATGGCGCGGCCGATGCCGCGGGTGCTGCCGGTGACGAGGGCGACGCGGTCCTTCAGGTCGATCTGCATGGCGCGGGGCGCGGTCAGGCGGCGGAGGGGGCGGCCAGGCGCGCCAGCAGCGCCTCGACCTCGGGGGCGGTGCCGCAGGGGAGCGTCTCCACCCCCGGGGCGATCTTCTTCACGAGCCCGGCCAGCACGGTCCCGGGGCCCATCTCGACGTAGAGCGCGTCGGGGTGCGCGGCGGCCAGCGCCTGCACCAGCGCCGTCCAGCGCACCGGGGCGCCCAGCTGCTCGGCCAGCAGGCGGCGCGTCTCGTCGGCGGTGCGCACCGGCGCCGCGCTGACGTTGGCGAACACGGGGAACGCCGGGTCGCGCAGCGGCGCCGCGGCGAGCGCCGCCTCGAGACCGGCGCGCGCCGGCGCCATGAGCGGTGAGTGGAAGGCGCCGCTCACCTGCAGCCGCACCGCGCGCTTCACGCCGGCCGCCTTGGCCAGCTCCATCGCCTTCTCGACCCCGGCGACCTCGCCCGAGATGACGAGCTGCCCGGGGGAGTTGTAGTTGGCCGGCACCACCTCGCCGGCGGCCGCGGTGGCCTCGGCGCAGATCTCCTCGATCGGGCGGTCGGGATCGCCGAGCAGCGCCGCCATCGCGCCCGGGCGGGCGACGCCGGCCTCGTACATGAGCTGCCCGCGGCGGCGCACGAGTCGCGCGCCGGTGGCGGCGTCCATCGTGCCGGCCGCGTGGTGCGCGGTGAACTCGCCGAGCGAGTGGCCGGCCGCCGCCACGACGTGCGGGCGCGCGGCGTCGCGCACCACGGCCCACGCCGCGGCGCCGTGCGCCAGCAGCGCGGGCTGCGCGTTGTGCGTCAGCGTGAGCGCGTCGGCGGGGCCGTCGTACATGATCGGCGTGAGCGGCGCGTCGAGCGCGGCGTCGATCTCGGCGAGCGTCGCGCGCGCCGCCGGGAACGCGTCGGCGAGGTCGCGCGCCATGCCGGGCTTCTGCGAGCCCTGGCCGGGGAACAGCAGGACGAGCGGTCGCATGCGGGGCGGGAGCGGGTCGGTCTGGGTCAGAAGCGCACGACCATCGAGGCCCACGTGAAGCCGGCGCCGAAGGCCACCAGCAGCACGGTGGAGCCCTCCTTCACGCGCCCGCGCTCGACCGCCTCGTCGAGCGCGATGCCGATCGACGCCGACGAGGTGTTCCCGAAGCGGTCGACGTTGACGTAGACCTTGTCCATCGGGATGTTCGCGTGCTTCGCGGTCGCCTCGATGATGCGCACGTTGGCCTGGTGCGGGATCATCACGTCGATGTCGGCGCCGGTCAGGCGCGCGCCGTCGAGCGCGCGGTCGGCGGCCTCGCTCATCGAGCGCACGGCGTGCTTGAACACCTCGCGCCCGGCCATCTTCACGAAGTGCGAGCGGTCGGTCAGCACCGCCTCGGTGAACGGCACCGTGGCGCCGCCGGCCGGGCGCCACAGCAGCTCGGCGAGCTGCCCGTCGCTGCGCATGAACGTCGACAGGATCCCCTTGGCGTGCTTCGGGTCGTCGGTGCGGCGCGTGTGGTCGCGCGCCTTGAGCACCACGGCGCCGGCGCCGTCGCCGAACAGCACGCACGTCGCGCGGTCGGACCAGTCGACGATGGCGCTCATCTTCTCGGCGCCGACGACGAGGATCGTCTGCGCGGCGCCCGACGCGATCAGCCCCTCGGCGACGGTGATCCCGTACAGCCACCCGGAGCACGCCGCGGAGATGTCGAACGCCGCCGCGCGCTGCGCGCCGAGGGCCGCCTGCAGGTCGACGGCGGTCGCGGGGAGGAGGCGGTCGGGGGTCGCGGTGCTGAGCACGATGACGTCGAGGTCCCCGGCCTGCACCCCCGCCTTCTCCATCGCGCGGCGCGCGGCGTCGGCGGCCATCGAGCAGGTGCTCTCCCCCTCCCCGGCCAGCCGGCGCTCGTGGATCCCGGTGCGCTCGACGATCCAGTCGTGCGTCGTCTCGATCCCGCGCGACGCGAAGTCGTGGTTGGTCAGGACGGTGGCCGGGACACCGCGGCCGGTGCCGGCGACGTACGCGACGGGACGCTTCACGTGGTCTGGGCCGAGGCGCGCGACGAGGCGCGCGACGGTGGGACGGGAGGCGGCGCGGGGCGCGGCCGCCTCAGGCGGTCGGCGCCCCGTCGGTGGCCGCGCGGGCGGCGGTCGCCTCGGCCAGGCGGCGGCCGACGTGGTCGCTCATGCGCGACTCGACGGCGCGCACCGCGACGCGGATGGCGTTCTTGATCGCGCGCGGGCCGCTCTTGCCGTGCGAGATGATGCTGACGCCCTTCACGCCGAGCAGCGGCGCGCCGCCGTGGTCGGCGTAGTCCAGCTCGCGGAACGCCTGCTCCAGCGACTCGCGCTCCGCGTGCAGCGCCTTGGCGAACATCCCCATCAGGGTGGGGGCGAGCGCCTCGTAGAACTTGAGGAGCACGTTGCCGACGAAGCCGTCGCAGACGACCACGTCGATCGGGCCGTTCTCGCACTCGCCGACCGGGATGTCGCGCCCCTCGACGTTGCCGAGGAAGCGCACGCCGGCGGTGTGCAGCAGGAGCTGGTGCGCCTCCTTCACGGCGGCGTTCCCCTTCTCCGGCTCCTCGCCGATGGACAGCAGGCCGACGCCCGGGTCGGGGCGGCCGAGCATGTCCTCGGCGTACACCGTCCCGATGCGGGCGAACTGGACCAGCTCCTCGGCGGAGCAGTCGACGTTGGCGCCCGAGTCGAGGACGACGACCGGCTTGCGCGCGGTCGGGAACAGGGTGGAGATGGCGGGGCGCGCCAGCCCCTCGTGGCGCCCGAGCACGAAGGCGGACGCCGCCATCTGCGCGCCGGTGTTGCCGGCGGAGACGAAGGCGTCGGACTTCCCCTCGGCCTGGAGGCGCAGGCCGACGACCATGGAGCTGTGCGGCTTGCCGCGCAGCGCCACGGTGGGCTTGTCCGTCATCGCGATGACGTCGGGGGCCTCGACGAGGTCGAGGCGGTCGCGTACCGCGGCGTGGGCCGCGAGCTCGCCGGACAGCAGGTCGTCGAGGGTGTCCTGGACGACGCGGGTCTGGCCGACGAGCTGGAGCGTGTGTCCGCGGTCGAGCTCGGCCAGCGCCAGGATCGCGCCGGCCACCGCGGCACGGGGGGCGAAGTCGCCCCCCATCGCGTCCAACGCGACGCGCGCCAACGTCAGGCTTCCTGGGCCGCCACGCGGAGCTCACCCGCGTAGTAGCCGCACTCCTCGCAGACGCGGTGGGGACGCTTGGGGGACGAGCACTGCGGGCACGCCTGCAGCGCGATCGCGGGCGCGGCCTTGTGCGTGTTGCGGGCGCGCTTCTTCCGCTTGGAGGTGCGGCGCTTCGGGACGGCCATCGGAGGATACCAAGAGCTGGGGAATCAGTCGGCGGCGGGGCGGTCCGCCGCGGCGCCGCCGAGGGCGTCGCGGAGGGTCTCCCACCGGGGGTCGGGCGTGGCGTGCGCGTGCTGCGGGTCCGCGTTCAGGTCCGCGCCGCACTGGGGGCAGAGCCCCCGGCAGTCCTCGCGGCACAGCGGGTACGCCGGGGCGGCCAGGAGCCACTCCTCGCGCACGGCGGGCCGGAGGTCGAGCAGCCGGTCGCTCGGGTCGAACGGGTACGCGTCGGACTCGTCGCCCGCCTCGTCCAGCCCTTCCTCCGCGAAGATCAGGTGCGCGTCGACGTCGATGGCGGACGTGACGTCCGTCAGACAGCGGCGGCACTCGCCGGTCGCCGTCCCCTGCATCCGCCCGCTGAAGTAGAAGCGCCCCGGGCCGGCGGCCGACAGCCGACCGGTCACCCGGATGGCCGTCGCGGGAATCAGGTCGCCCTCGACCCAGATCGGGTCGGTGGGCGCGAGCTCCCCGTCGACGGCCTCGGCCTTCGACTCGAGCGAGCGGATGTCAAAGGACAGCATAGCCGCGAAAGCTAGCGGCCCCGCCGGGGCAATTCAAGTGACGTCCAGGCCGGCACTTAGCCCCCCCCGTGCGCCCCCGCCCCGCCGGCGCTCAGCCGACGATCTCGGTCTGGGCGAAGTAGAAGGCGATCTCGCGGGCCGCGTTCTCGTCCGAGTCCGACGCGTGGATCGCGTTCCGCCCCTTCGACTCCGCGTACAGCTTCCGCACCGTCCCCTCGGCGGCCTCGGCCGGGTCGGTCGCGCCGATCGCCTCGCGCAGCGCGGCCACGGCCCCGTCCTTCTCAAGCACGATCGGCATGCACGGCCCCGAGGTCATGAAGCTCACGAGCTCGCCGTAGAACGGGCGCTCCTTGTGGACCTCGTAGAACGCCCCCGCCTCGGCCTGCGACAGGTGCGTCACCTTCCCCGCGACCAGGCGGAAGCCCTTCTCCTCGAGCAGCGCCAGGACCTTCCCCGCCTTCCCCGAGCCGAACGCGTCGGGCTTGATGATCGCGAGCGTGCGATTGCCGGCCATGTTCCGTGATCTCCGCGGGCCGCTCAGGACCCGATCAGCTTGCGAACGATGTCCCCGCGCGTGAGGAACCCGACCAGCCGCCCCTCGCGCACGACCGGGACCCGGTCGACGTCCTTGTTGGTCATCATGGCGGCCACCTCGGCCACCGGCTGCTCGGGGGAGACGCACAGCACCTGCCGCGTCATCACGTCCCGCACCGCCCGCGGCCGCCCGTCGGGCGCGGCCGGCGTCCCCGCCGCCGGCGCCTGGTGGCCGCCGCGGTGAAGATAGTTGTTCAGGAGGTGCTGGAGCAGTTCGCGCTGCGACAGCATCCCCACCACCCGCCCCCCGTCGTCGACCACCGGGAGCCCGGCCACGCCGGCGCGCACCATGTCGAGCGCGGCGTCCTTGAGCGGCGCGTCGGGCGAGACCGACCGCGGGCGCTCGGTCATGAGGTCGCGCACGATCAGCTGGTCGCGCAGCGTCACCTGCGCCAGCACGGGGAGCGCCGCCAGCGCCTCGGCCGTCGGCTGCGACAGCACCTCGGCGACCACGGCGGGCTTGGAGAGCAGCCGGGCGAAGGCGCCCACCACCTGCAGGTAGAGCGCGGCCTGCCGCGGGTGGGCGGCGATGAGCAGGACGATGCTCGCCGACTGCGTCTCGTCGCTCTCCCCGAGCTCGCGCTCGACGGGCGCGCGGGTGACGCCGAGGGCGACCACCAGCTCGCGCACCGCGTCGCTCCGGTAGTGCAGGAGGAACGCGCGGTCGCCCATCCCCACCACGTCCTCGGCGCGCTCCTCGGCGACGCGGGCGCGCAGCCGCTCGGGGTGCGCCACCGCGCCGTCGCGCACCAGCCGGTCCAGCAGCGCCATGGCGGCGTGCTGCAGCGTCGGCCCCGGCAGCGGGACCACCACGCGCTCGGCGCGGACGAAGTCGGCGAGGTTCATGAAAACGAAGCCGCGGACTGCGGGCTGCGGATCCGTACCCGCAGTCCGCAGTCCGCAGCGTCGGCAGGGGTCAGCTCAGGCGCTCGCGGACGAGCTCCACGAAGTCGATCGGCCGCTGCGCGACGCCCATCCCGGCCGCCTTGAACGCGTCGATCTTCTCGGCCGCGGTCCCCGACGAGCCCGAGATGATGGCGCCCGCGTGGCCCATGCGGCGCCCCGGCGGGGCCGTCTGGCCGGCGATGAAGCCGACGACCGGCTTGGTCATCTTCTCCTTGATGAACGCGGCGGCGTCCTGCTCGTCCGTCCCGCCGATCTCGCCCATCATCGCCACGACCTTCGTGTCCGGGTCGTTCTCGAACGCCTGCAGCACGTCGATGAATCCCGTGCCGTTGATCGGGTCGCCGCCGATGCCGACGCAGGTGCTCTGGCCGAGCCCCGCCTTCGTGAGGTGGTTCACCACCTCGTACGTCAGCGTCCCCGAGCGGCTCACGACGCCCACGTTGCCGGGTGTGCAGATGCGGCCGGGGATGATGCCGACCTTGCTCTGCCCCGGGGTGATGGCGCCCGGGCAGTTCGGGCCGAGCAGGCGCGCGCCGCGCTCGATGACGTAGGGGCGCACCTTGAGCATGTCGATGACCGGCACGCCCTCGGTGATGCAGACGACGAACTGCACGCCCGCGGCGGCGGCCTCCATCATCGCGTCGGCCGCGAACGGCGGCGGCACGTAGATGACCGACGTGTTGGCGCCCGTCTCCTTCACCGCCTCCTCGACGGTGTTGAACACCGGCACCGAGCCCTCGAACTTCTGCCCGCCCTTGCCCGGGGTCACGCCGGCGACGACCTGCGTGCCGTACTCCATCATCTGCTTGGCGTGGAACGAGCCGTCGCGGCCCGTGATCCCCTGCACGATGAGGCGCGTGTCCTTGTCGATGAAGACGCTCACTTGCCGCCCTCCGTCGCGAGCTGGACGGCCTTCTTGACCGCCTCGTCCATGTCGGTGAGCGCCGTGAAGCCGTTGTCCGAGAGGATCTTCACCGCGATCTCCTCGTTCGTGCCGGTGAGGCGGATCACGATGGGCACCTTGAGCGGGTTCTGCTTCGTCGCCGTCACGATCCCGTTGGCCACGTCGTCGGTGCGCGTGATGCCGCCGAAGATGTTGAACAGGATCGCCTTCACGTTCTCGTCCGCGGTGATGATGCGGAGCGCGTTGACGACCTTCTCGGGGTTCGACGAGCCGCCGATGTCGAGGAAGTTCGCCGGCTCGCCGCCGTAGAACTTCACCAGGTCCATCGTCGCCATCGCGAGCCCGGCGCCGTTCACGATGCAGCCGACGTTGCCGTCCAGCTTGATGAACGTGAGGTTCGCGTTGCGCGCGTCCACCTCGCTCGGCGCCTCGCTGCTCTCGTCGCGCAGCGCCTCGAGGTCCTTGCGGCGCTCCAGCTCGTTGTCGTCGATCACCATCTTCGCGTCGACGGCGATCACCTCGCCGGCCGGCGTCACGACGAGCGGGTTGATCTCGGCGAGCGAGCAGCCGTTCTCGACGAACGCCGTGTAGAGCTGCTGCATGATCTTCCCCGCCGCGCGCGCCTGCTTCGCGTCCTGGTAGAGGAAGAAGCCGAGCTGCTGCGCCTCGAAGGGGAGCAGCCCGAAGCGCGGGTCGACCGGGAAGTACTTGATCTTCTCCGGCGTCGTGGCCGCGACCTCCTCGATGTCGATCCCGCCGGCGGCGCTGACCATGAAGACGGCCTTCTTGGTCGCGCGGTCGACGATGATGCCGACGTACGCCTCGGTCCCGATGTCCGCCGCCTCGGTGACGAGGACCTTCTCGACGGTCAGCCCCTTGATGTCCATGCCGAGGATCGCGGTCGCCTTCTCGCGCGCGGCCTCGGGAGTCGGGCAGAACTTTACGCCGCCGGCCTTGCCGCGGCCGCCGACGTGCACCTGCGCCTTCACCATGACCGGCTTGCCGACCCGCCGAGCGATCGCCTCGGCCTCGTCCGGCGTCGTCGCGACCTCCCCGGGGGGGATCGGCACGCCGTAGCGGCGAAGCACGTCCTTCGCCTGGTACTCGTGGATGTTCACTGGGCTCTCCGAATGGTGGATGGCCGCGCGCGGCGCCTCGGGGGGCGCCGGGGGCGGCAGCCGGGCAAGCTACCGGGCCGCTCGGGATACGGGCAACCCGGCCCGACCGCTCAGCGGGGCGCGCCGACGGCCGCGCCGAGCGAGTCGAGCGTGCGCCCGAAGCGCGCCCAGTCGCCGCGCTGGAGCGCCTGGCGCATGGCCTCGTACAGCCCGCGGGCGCGCGTCAGCCGGTCCCCCTGCGCGGCCCCCGCCTCGGTCGGCTCGGCCCCGAGCGCGCTGGCCAGCGTGCGCCCCACGCGCGTCGTGTCGGCGGTCGCGGCCACCACGGCGGTCACCGACGGTACGTCGCGCGAGTCGTCGTAGGCGGGCTGCAGGAAGGCGAGGTCGCCGCGCACCGGGAGCACGCGCAGCTGGCCGAGCTTCGGCGAGACCGGGGCCCCGCCGGCCGCCGGGATCGTGGCCACGGCGGCCGCGAGGGCGCCGCGCAGCTGGTCGGCCAGCTCGGGCCAGCGCGGGTACGCGGGGCGCGCCGGCACCCACAGCGACGTCGGCGAGGCGCCGCCGAGCACCACCACGATCCCGTCCAGCCGGCTCGCCGCGTCGACCAGCGGGAGCGTCCACGCCGGCGTCGGACGGCCGCCGGCCGGCGCCGGCAGGAGCGACGGCGCGCGCGCGGCCGACCAGATGGCGCTGTCGCCGGCCATCCCGCCCGTGAGCCGCCGCGGCGCGATCACCCCCGCCCCGCGCGCCCCGTGCTGCGCGTAGATCAGCGACTGGATGAGCGCCCCGTCGGTCGGCGGCGGGATCGCCGCCGCCAGCGCCTGGTCCACCGCGCTGGACGGGAGGAAGAGGCGCGGGAAGCGGCGGATCCAGACGCGCGCCAGCGCCCCGGGCGCCGAGTCGGCGACGAGGCGCACGGCGCCCGAGCGCGCGTTCACGATCGCGACCGCGGCGTGCTGGAAGTAGCTGCGCTCCGAGCGCGCGACGAGGTAGTGCGCGCTCAGCGGATAGGCGTCGCTCGCGGCGTACAGGTGCAGCACCCAGAAAAGCGAGTCGCCGACCAGCGCCGGGTGCAGCGCGTCCCCCTGCGCGAAGAACGGCGCCAGAGCGCGCACCCGCTCGCGCGGGTCGCGGCGGTAGACGAGCTTCGGCGACCGCGCGGCGTCGAAGTCGGTGCGGAACGCCAGGCGCAGGTCGCGCCGCGCCCACGCGTGCGCGAGCCGCGTCCCCCACCCGTCCACCGGGTCGCCGACCACGTCGCGCGCGGCCTGCGGCACCACCGCCAGCCCCACCGCGTCCGGGTAGACCAGCACCGAGTCGATGCGGCGCCCCGCGTCCTCGAGCGCGCGCACGTCGGTGGTGACCGCCAGCGGCCGCCCGTCGGCGTCGGTGCGCGCGGCGTCGACCGACACCACGGTCCACTCGGCGAACTCCACGTCCGACGGCGCCGACTCGGGGCGCTCCACCAGCAGCGCGCGCAGCCCGCCGTCGGGGGCGGCCTGCCACCCCACCTCGGCCACCGGCGTGCCGCCGCGCCGCGCCCGCTCCATCGACTTGAGCAGCGCCGCGGGGTCCCAGACGCTCGTGCGGGCGGCCAGCGCGGGGAGCGAGTCGACGCCGTAGCCGGCCGGCGCCGGGCGCACCGCGTCGGCGGCGTAGGCCCGGCGCGTGTAGAGCGCGCGCGTCTGCGCGTAGGCGGCGTCGAGCCGCGCGCGCTCGTCCGGACGCGTCATCTGCGTCAGCACCAGCGGCGCCATCCAGCGCGAGATCAGCGTGAGGCCGAGGACGCCCGTGACCACCCAGAAGGCCAGGCGCGGCTGCCCGGCCCACCCGGCGCGGAGCACCGCGAGCGACGCCAGCGCGGTCGCGATCCCGAGCCCGAAGCGCACCGGGAGGCCGGCGCGGTGGTCGGCGAGCGTGAACAGCCCGTTCTCGCCGCTGCCGGCGACGAGCAGGCTGTACGCGTCGAGGCGGTGCCCCCACGCCAGCAGGAGCAGGAGCCCGACGCCGAGTACGGTCACGTGGCGGCGCACGTGGTTGCTGAGGCGCACGCGCCCGCGCACCACCCGGAGCCCCGGCGTCAGCGCGTAGCACGCGAGCACCAGCGCGCCCACCGCGAGCAGCACGAACAGCGCCCACGTGTAGAGCGCGTGCTCCAGCGGGAGCCAGTGCACGTGGTAGCCGAGGTCGTGCCCCGTGAACGGCTCCAGCTCCGCGAACGATCCGCCGGCGCGCAGCGCGATCACCGGCTGCCAGGCGTCGAGCGGGAGGGCGAGCAGCGCGCCGACGGCGAGCGACAGTGCCGCGGCGGCCCAGAGGAGCCGGTGGCCGGGCACCGTCTCGCCGATCTCGAGGTCGCCCAGCCGGCGCGGCAGCACGAAGCGCTCGACCGAGCTGACGACGCCGTACAGGTTGGCGAAGCAGACCAGCGCCGCCGCCAGCGCGCAGCTCCCGCGCAGCAGCCAGAGCCCGAACTCGCGCGCCCGCCACACGTCGAGCGCCGCCGGGCCGAACGCCGCGTACCAGCGGCGCTCGACGACCAGCTCGGCCACCGCGCGCCCCATCAGCAGCAGCGCGGCGGCGGCGAGCGCGAGCGCCAGGAAGCGGCGCCGGTTCACGCGCTCAGTGGCCGACGCCCGGCGTCGGGTCGACGCCCTGCGCGCGCAGCCACGCCTCCATCTCGCCGCGGATCTCCGCCAGCCGCTCGGCCGAGCGCGCCTCGTAGCGCGTGACGAGGATCGGCTGCGTGTTGGAGGCGCGGATCAGCCCCCACCCGTCGCCGAACAGGACGCGCGCGCCGTCGACGTCGACCACCTCGCGCGACGCCTTGAAGTGGCGCACCGCGGCGTCGACCAGCGCGAACTTGCGCGACTCGTCGACGTCGACCCGCAGCTCGGGGGTCGACACGAACGGCGGCACGTCGCCGAGCATCGCGGACACCGCGCGCCCGTCGTCGGCGACGATCCGGAGCAGCCGCGCCGCGCCGTACAGCGCGTCGTCGTGGCCGTAGAAGCCCTCGGTGAAGAACATGTGGCCGCTCATCTCGCCGGCCAGCGGGGCGTGCGTCTCCTTCATCCGGTCCTTGATGAGGGAGTGCCCCGTCTTCCACATCACGGGCTCGCCGCCCGCGGCGCGGATCGCGTCGGGGAGCGCCTGCGAGCACTTCACGTCGAAGATGATCGGCTGCCCGCGCCCGGTCCGCGCCAGCACGTCGCGCGCGTACAGGATGAGCAGGTGGTCGCCCCAGACGATCTCGCCGCGCTCGTCGACCAGCCCGATGCGGTCGGCGTCGCCGTCGAACGCCACGCCGAGGTCCGCCCCCTCGCGCCGCACCGCGGCCACGAGGTCCTGCAGGTTCTCGACGACGGTCGGGTCGGGGTGGTGGTTCGGGAAGGTGCCGTCGCTCTCCGCGTACAGGTGCGTCACGCGGGCGCCGAGGCGCTCCAGCAGCTGCGGCCCGACCAGCGCGCCGGCGCCGTTGCCGTAGTCGGCGACGACGTGCAGCGGGCGCGAGAGCCGCCCCGTGCGCGCGACCACGTCGTCGACGTAGCGGTCGATCACCGCGGCCTCGCGGACCTTTCCCTCCCCCGCCGGGAACGCGCCCGCGACCGCCAGGCGGTACAGCTCCTGGATCGCCTCCCCGTGCATCGAGCCGCGGCCCAGGGAGATCTTGAAGCCGTTGTACTGCGGCGGATTGTGCGAGCCGGTGATCTGGATGCCGCCGACGACGGGCTCGTGGTGGAGCGTCCAGTACGTCAGCGGCGTCGGGACCACGCCCACGTCCACCACGTCGAACCCGGACTCGGTGAGCCCGCGCACCAGGCCGTCGCGCAGCCCGTCGCCGCTCGGCCGGTTGTCGCGGCCGACCGCGACCTCGCCGGCGATGCCGCGCGCGTGCAGGAAGTCGGAGGCCAAGCGGTCTTAGGAAGACAAATCGTGGTCTCAACTCCTTGGCTCACAGAACGACATGGCTACGATCCGACTTG
>NZ_JARGEK010000002.1 GCF_029211165.1 Roseisolibacter sp. H3M3-2 | reverse complement strand
CACGGCCGCCGCCAGCGCGCGCGCGTGGGCCAGCGGCATCGGCGCCTGCCCCAGGTGGAAGGCGAGGCTGCGCCGGCGGGCGGGCGCGAGGCGCCCGGCCAGCGCCCGTGCGACCTCCGCGTCGCCGTAGCCGTCGAGCACCAGCGCCACCAGCGCGTCGCGCCGCGCTGTCGGCGTGCGGACGGCGCAGGTGGCGAGCAGGGCCCGCAGGTCGTCGGCGCGGCGCCACGCCGGCGCGCGCGCCGCGTCGTGCTCGGTCTCGAAGTCGAACCAGCGCGCGGTGCCCGCGTCGAGGTCGACGAGGACGTTGGCGGCCATCGCGTCGCCGTGCGTCACGCCGGCGCGGTGCATCGCGGCCAGCGCGGCCACGGCCAGCCCGACCGCGCGCCCCCGGACCGCCGCGTCGAGCGCCGGGTCCTCCAGCAGCCGCGCCAGCGTCTCCCCCGGCAGCCGCGGGAGCACGAGCGTCCCGTCGGCGTCGACCCGGATCTCGGCGCCGTGCAGCCGCGCCCAGAGCGCGCGCTCCCGCGCCTCCCACCCGCGGCGCGGCAGGACGCGCACGCCGGCATCGAGCGCCCGGAGCAACGCGTTGCCGAGCGCGATGAGCGGCGGCGCGTGCGGCCGGCGGCGCTTGCGCACCAGCGGCGCGCCGTGCCGCCGGACGGCCTCCACGTCGGCGTAGCGCGCCGAGCGGAGCACCCACCCGAGCACTCCGCAGGCCGCGTGGTAGACCCGCTCCGCCGTCCCCTGCACGCCGATCAGTCGGCCGCCAGCAGGCAGGCGACGCCCGCCAGGATCAGCGCCATCCCCGCCAGGTGCGCGCCGCGCAGCCGCTCGCCGAACGCCAGCACCCCCGCCAGCGGCACGAGGACGTACGTGAGGCTCGACAGCAGGTACGCGCGCGAGAGGGGCGCGACGCGCAGCACGTACAGCCAGCACACCGTCGACACCCCCCACGCCGCGGTCCCCGCCAGCACGCGCGGGTCGCGCGCCGCCGCCGGCAGGAATGCCAGCGGGCCCAGCCCGTCCAGCGCGCGGGCGCCCGCCTTGAGCAGCAGCTGCCCGAGCGCGGAGCCCGCGACCGCGCCGAGGACGAGGGCCAGCGTGGCGGGGCGCATCGTCAGTCCCCCGCGGCGTGGCGGACCCCGTCGTACGCGTCGGTGCGCGCCCACGCGAAGAGGACCACGAAGACCCACTTCACGAAGGTGCGCGCGTAGCCGAACGGGCGCAGCTCCATGCGGCGGCTGGACGTGCGCGCGGTGAGCGTGCGGTCGTACCGGAAGCGCTCGGGGTGGTGGCGGTAGGCCGCCGCGGTGAGGCGCCACTCCTCGGCGATCATCCACGCCTCGTCGAACGGGCCGTAGCGCTCGAAGTGGGCGCGGTCGCAGCTCATGAACGCCGGCATCGACTTGGCGCGCGCCAGCGGCAGCCGCCGCGCGAGCCCCCAGAAGCTCCACCACAGCCACGCCCGGACGCCCGGCTCGCGCGAGGCGAGGCGGTAGAGCACTAGGCACCGCCCCTCCCCCTCGTGCAGCGCCAGCACGCGCGCCGCGGCGTCGGGCGGCACCACGGTGTCGGCGTCCACGAAGCACAGCACGCGCCCCGCGCTGGCCGCGGCGCCGGCGTTGCGCGCCGCGGCGCAGCTCCCGCTGGCGCAGCGCACCGCCCGCACCCCCGCCGACGCCGCGAACCGCGCGAGGATGTCGGGGGTCGCGTCGTCGCTCCCGTCGTCCGACACCACGACCTCGAACGCCGTGTCGGGGAGCCAGAGCGCGTCGCGCGGCACGCCCGCCGCGCGCGCGACGCTGGCCAGGATCGCCTCGACGACCTCGCCGATCAGCGCCTCCTCGTTGCGCGCGGGGATGACGAAGGAGAGGCGCGGCTCAGGCATCGCGCTCCAGCACCCACGTGTGCACCGCCAGCGCGCCGCCCGGCAGCACGGCGCGCGCGCGGTGCGCCCGCACGCGCAGCCCGGCCGCGCCCACGTCGCGCCGCAGCGCCGCGTCGGTGTAGAAGCGGCGCGTCCCCATGGTGAACCGCGCCCCGCGCGGCACGTAGCCGAGCAGCTTCGAGGCGTGGAAGGCGACGACGGTCCAGACGAACTCGCGCACGCGCAGCCAGGCGTACCCCGCCCCCCCCGCGTGCAGCGTCTGCACGAGGACGACGGGGCCGCGGGTGACGCGCGCGGCCTCGGCAAGCAGCGCCGCCGGCTCGCGCGGGTAGGCGAGCATGAAGACCAGCAGCGCCGCCGCGAACGCCCCGTCCGCGAACGGGAGCACGCCGTCGGCGATCGGGACCGGCGGGCGCCCCACGACGTGCAGGTCGGTGACGTCGGCCGGCACCACCTCGACCCCCAGCTCGCGCTCCAGCCGCGCCGCGAGGTGGCCGGTCCCCGAGCCCAGGTCGAGCACGGGCCCCTCGGCGGGGAGCGCCGCGCGCACCTGCTCGGCCAGCGCGCCCGCGCGTCGCTCCATCACCGCGTCGAACAGCGCCGTCAGCACCGCGCGTCTCCCAGCAGCTCCGCCGCCGTCGCGGGCGCGTGGCCGGCCGCGAGCAGCGCGCGCGTCAGCCCGAGCACGCGCGGCCAGTGGCCGCGCGCCAGGTCCCGCGGGTGCAGCGCGAGCACGGGCACCCGGCCGCCGAGCGCGTGCAGCAGCCGCCCGACGCCGTCGCCGACGTGCCCCAGCCACCCCCAGCGCCCGCAGTCCCACGTCCACGTCGCCAGCGGCACGCGCGCCCCCGCCCCCGACCGCAGCGCGAAGAAGCCGAGCACGTGGTCGATCGCGACCTCCGCGACGCCCGCGCGCACGCGCCCCGCCTGCCACGCGGGCGCCAGGAACCCGCGCGCCGGCGCCCCGAACGCGTCGGCGAAGGCGCGCTGGCCGAGCGCGAGCGCGCGCCGCGTCCCGACGTCGTCCAGCCCGGCCATCTCGTCGCTGCGCTCGGCGAGCCAGGTGGCCGGCCCCGCGCCGCGCGCCCTTCGGTGGCGGTAGCCGTGCAGCAGCAGCTCGTCCGCCGAGTCGCGCAGCAGGGCGCAGAAGTCGGGGTGGCGCGCCAGCGGCCACGCGCCGTCCCAGTCGGGGACCACGCCGACCGACACGCGGCGCCCCACCAGCGGCGCCAGCCCGCGCAGCATCGCGCGCGTCTCGCGCGCGAACGCCGGCGTGGCGTCGTGGAGGCAGACGATGAACGGCCGCGTCACCGCGCCCCCGCCCGCCGCGCCGCGAACGCGTCGCCGTCGTGCCGCAGCTCGCGGTCGAGGAACGCGTGCAGCGCGCGGCGCGCCCGCGGCACGCGCCAGCACTCCTCGTGGCACTCCCCCTCGTCGCCGTCGAGGCGCACGAACTCGGTCGTCGCCCCCGCCGCGCGCAGCGCCGCCGTCAGCCGCTCCCCCTGGTCGACGTACACGTTGTCGTCGCCGGTCCCGTGGACGGTGAGCACCGCCGCGTCGGGGCGCGCGAAGGTGACGGTCGAGATGTCGCGCAGCTCGGCGGCCGACCACGGGGCGGGGTGCCCGAGCACCTGCGTCATGATGTCCTCGAAGTCGTCCATCACCCGCGCGGGGGGCATCGTCATGTCGTGCTCGCCGTCGAGGTTGACCGCGACGCGCACGCGCCCCGCGTCCCCCGCCGGATCCTCGCGCAGCGCGGCCATCGTCGCCAGGTGCCCGCCTGCCGACATGCCCAGCGTCGCCACGCGCGAGGGGTCGACGCGGTAGCGGCGCGCGTTCGCGCGCAGGTGGCGCAGCGCCTTCCGCACGTCCTCGATCTGTGCGGGCCACGTGCTGCCCGGGGGCCCGGCGCGGCGGTAGTTGATCGACAGCACCACGTAGCCGCGCGGGCACAGCTCCTCGGCGAACGCCTCCCCCCACGCCTTGTCGCCGCCGCGCCACGCGCCGCCGTGGATCGCCACCACGACCGGCCGGTCGGCGCGCCCCCCGTCCCCGAGCGGCTCGTACAGGTCGAACGCCCCCTCGTAGCCGATCGACGCGTCGTAGCGCAGCTCGGGGGTGACGACGAACGGGCGGTCGCACCCGGCCGCGGCGGCCAGCGCGAGCGCGGCGAGCGCGACGGCCCGCCTCACGGGGCGGCGGCCGGGGCGGCGCGCACCGTCGCCACGTTGTCCGAGCGGTCGCGCTCGATCAGCTTGCGCGCCGGGTCGACGCCGGCGCGCGCGGGCTCGCCCGACACGACGACGCGGATGGTCTGCCGCCCGCTCCGCAGCCGGTGGCGCCGGAGGTACAGCGGCGCGCCGCGCGCGCCGTCGGCCGCCGCCGCGGCGTAGACGCCGACCTCCACGAGGTCGTCCATCGGCGTCTCGGTCTCGCGCCCCACGCTGTCGGCGCGGAGCTTCCGCGCCACCACGTCGAGCGCCACCTCGCGGCGGCCGTCGGCCGTGCGCGTGACCGTCGCGCCGCGCGTCGCGACGTCCCACAGCGTGATCGTCTCGAACAGGTCCGTCACCAGGTGGCGGAGCGAGTCCGGCGTGACGGCGCGCAGCTCGGCGACCACCTCGCCCGCGGTCGCGTACGGCGCCCCCCCGCCGCGGTACCGCTCCAGCAGCCGGCGCAGCGCGGCGTCCATCGCCGCCTCGCCGAGGTGCTCGCGCATCGTGTACAGCGCGACCGCGCCCTTGCCGTACGCGACGTGCGGGTGGTCCTCGACCTCCACCAGCGGGACGTCGCGCGCGAACTCGGCGCGCCGGGTGAGGTACCGATCCATCTGGTAGTCGTACACGCGCCGCGCCTCCTCGGCGCCCAGCGTCCGCTCGGTCACCATCATGGCGCTGTAGTTCGACAGCCCCTCCGAGACGAACGCCGCGCCGCGCGCGTGGGCGGGGCGGACCTGCCCGCCCCACCAGGCGTGCGCGACCTCGTGCGCGGTGCCGAAGGAGGCGTGGTCCACGCGCCCGCCGCCGCCGCGCGTGATGAAGTTCTGCTCCGCGAACGCGATCGCGCCCGCCATCGCGCGCCCGTTGATCGAGTACGGCGGGATCTCGACCACGCGCAGCTGGTCGTACTGGTACGGGCCGAACGCCCGCGCGTAGTGGTCGAGCGACGCCTTCATCGCCGCCAGCATGCGGCCGACGTTCTCCCCGTGCGCCGGGTGGTGCAGCACCCGCAGCGCCACGCCCCTCCACCGGTCGTCGCGCACGGCGTACCGCGCCGAGAACGCGGCGGGGCCGAACGGCGACGGCGCGGCGGTGCCGTAGCGCGCGTAGTTGCGACCGTTCTCGGTCCAGCTGCGGCGCAGGAGCCCCGTGGCCACGGGGAGCTGGTCGGCCGAGGTGCCGACGGTGACGTCCGCCAGCACGCGGTCCTCGTGTCGCGCCGCCCCGCCGCGATCCGTGGCGCCCGGCGCGCCGGCGGCGGGGAGCCCCGTGCGCGCCACCAGGCCGAGGCGGCGGCGGGCCGTGGCGCCCGAGACCTCGAAGGCCGGCTGGTAGCCGACGAAGGGGAGCCACGTGCGGTCGACGTACGTCCCGTTGCCGACGACCGCCGTCGGGGGCCGTCCCGCGCGGAAGCCGCGCGGCCGGTACGTCACGTCGAACGCGAGGCGCAGCGAGTCGCCGGGCGCGAGCGGCCGCGCCAGCGCGAGGATGCGGTACCCGGTCTCGGCGTCGGACAGGACCTCGCGCGACGGCCGGTCGAGCGTGAGCGTGCGCGCGGCGACGTCGGTGCTCAGGACGACGTGCACCGAGTCGATCGGCGCGGCGGTGCGGTTGACGAGCGTGTAGGCGCCGCGCAGGTCGGCCGCCGGCGCGTCGGGGTACAGCTCGACGCGCAGCGTGGCCGCCGTGAGGCTCGGCTGCGGTGCGTCGGCGAAGCGCGCGTAGCGCCGCTCGTACTCGGCGAGCGGGCGCGACGCCTCGTCGGGCGCGGGCTCGCGGGCGAGCACCGCGGTGTTGTAGGAGACGAAGCCGCCCAGCGCGAGGGCGAGCGCGGGCGCCGCCCCCGCCACGCGCGCCGTGCGCCCCGCGAGGCGCGCCCGCGCGACCGCGAGCCGCCGACGCGCGCCCGGCTCGCGCCCGCGCACCCAGAACAGGCGCGCGACGACGCCCAGCAGCAGCGCCCACGCCGCCCAGTACGCCTTGAACCAGAGGAAGGGCGCCAGGAACGGGCCGAAGCCGTTCATGTCGGAGTACGTCCAGCGCGGCCCCGCGCCGTACACCGCGAGCGGCGACAGCCCGAGCGGCGCCGCGAGCATGCCGAGCAGGAACGCCGACATCACCACCACGTGGCCGACGTACTTCTGGTTCACCAGCACGTGCACCGCCATCGCGAGCGCGGCGAGGATCACGTGGCTCAGCAGGTTGAGCCCGAACAGCACGCGCAGGTACAGCCCGGGCTCGTAGCGCCGGTAGCCCTGCAGCGTCTGCAGCAGCACGCCGCCGGCGAGGAACGCCACGTGGACCGCGACGACGATCGCCACCAGCGCCAGGAAGCGGCCGAGCAGCGCGACGCCGGTCGGCACCGGCGCGGCGTCGGCGATCTCCGACGCGCCGACCTCGCGGTCCTTCCACACCAGCTCCCCGGCGTAGAGGGCGATGAACGCCCACGGCACCAGGATCGCGCGCTGCGACAGCACGGTCGACAGGACCAGGTGCGTGACCGGCCACGTCGCGGTGTCGAAGGCGGTGTCGGCCGCGTTCCACCCCCAGAGCAGCACGAGCCCGACCGCCGCGACCATCGCCGCCTGGAACGCGCGCCCCGACGCCACCTCGGCCAGCGACCGCCGCGCCACGGCGAGCGTCTGCCGCACGCGCGTGCGCGCGCCGAACGTCCCCGCGTGCGCCGGGACCGCGGTCGGTGCCGCCGGCGCGGTGCCCTCCTCCGCCGTGAGGCGGCGCCCGCGGCGGGACGCCCCCTCGGCCCGGTGCGCGAACCGGAACCCGCGCACGAGCGCCGCCAGGATCGCCAGGGCGACGGCGAGCCAGAGGACGCGGTTCGCCAGCAGCACCGCCGGGAAGCCGACCAGCCGCGCGTTCAGCTCGGCCGGCGTCCAGTAGCGCGTCATCGCCTCGAGCGCGTTGATCCCGAGCGGGTCGGCCAGCGCCGACAGCGTGGGGCTCTCGAGCGCCGACCAGTAGTTGGCGGCGACGATGTAGCCGACGAAGAACGCCGCCGTCCCCAGGTAGACCGGGACCGCCTGCCGGACCAGGGTGCCGATCGCGAACTGGATCGCCCCCACCAGCACGAGGTTCGGCAGCAGGAAGAGGAGCAGCGGCTGCGCGTATGCCGCGACGCGGTGCGGGCCGACCGCGTCCGCGTCCACCAGCGTCAGCGTCGAGACGAGGAAGCCCAGCGGCACCGCGACGACGACGATCGCGTTCACCGCCAGCGCGGCGAGGAACCGGCCGCCCAGGTACTCCGCCGGGCGGAGCCGCGTCGTGTAGAGCAGCGGGTCCATCCCCGACGCCGGGTCGCGGATCGCCGCGTCGCCGAACAGCGCCGCCGACACGATCAGCCCGAACAGCCCGCCGAAGCGCACGACGGCGAGCGCCAGCTCGCGCGGGGCGTTCACCGCCACCGCGTCGCTCCCGTCGGCGGTGGCGAGCAGCCCCCACGCCATCACCAGGAAGAGGAACGCGGCGTGCGCCCAGGTCGCACCGCTGCGCAGGCGGTAGCCGAACTCGTACCGGAAGACCTCGCGCAGCCTCACGCGGCGGCCCCCGCGCGCGCCGGCGCGCGCCGGCCGTGGTGCCCGGCCATCACGCTGAAGTAGACGTCCTTCAGGTCCGGCTCGACGGGCTCGAACTCCGCCCCGGGCGCGGCGTCGGCGTACACGTGGGCGACGGTGCGCCCGGCCATCAGCTTCGTCGAGATCACCGGCAGCGCGCGCTCGAGCGCCGGCAGCTCGTCGCGGGCGACCGCGCGCCGCCAGATGCGCCCGCGCAGCTCGGCGACCGCGCGCGCCGGCTCCCCCTCCAGCAGGATCTCGCCGCGGTCGATGATGGCGAGCCGGCTGCACAGCTCCTCGACGTCCTCGACGATGTGCGTCGACAGGATGACGGCGCTCTCCTCGCCGATCTCGCCGAGCAGGTTGAGGAAGCGCACGCGCTCCTCGGGGTCGAGCCCCGCCGTCGGCTCGTCGACGATGATGAGCTTCGGGTGGCCGAGCAGGGCGACGGCCACGCCGAGGCGCTGCCGCATCCCGCCCGAGAAGGTGCCGACGCGCTGCCCGCGCACCGCCCACAGGTTCGTGCGCCGCAGCAGCGCCTCCACCACCTCGCGCCGCGCCCCGGCCGACTCCAGCCCCTTCAGCACCGCGAAGTGGTCGAGCAGCCGCTCGGCGCTCACCCGCGGGTGGAAGCCGAACGTCTGCGGGAGGTAGCCGAGCGTCTCGCGCACCCGCGCCTTCTCGCGCACGACGTCGATGCCGCCGAGCGTGACGGCGCCCGCGTCCGGCTCCTGCAGCGTGGCGAGGATGCGCATCAGCGTCGACTTGCCGGCGCCGTTGCGGCCGAGCAGCCCGAACATCCCGGGCGGGACGTCGAGCGACACGCCCTTCAGCGCCTGCGTGCCGTTGGGGTACGTCTTCGACAGGTCGCGGATGGTGAGCTGCATGGGCCGGGGCGCGGGGCGGCGGGAGCGCCGACCGGCCGATTATGAAGTCCTTTGCGCCATGAAGTCAAGGGCGGGGCAGCCAGCGCACCCCGGTCACCCGCCCGGTCTCGACCACGACCGGCCCGTCGGCGTCGCGGAAGGTGTTGGTCAGCTCCCACTCGGCGAGCACCGGGACGCCGGCCCCCAGCTCGTCGAACCGCGCGCGCGTCGCGTAGCCGCGCAGCCCGCGGAACTCCGGCGGGATCCGGTTCAGCCGCGTCTCCATCCCCACCAGGCGGAAGTCGGCCGCGCGCACGTAGATGCTCCCCTCCAGGTCCACCTCGCGCGCGAGCCAGGGCACCGGCTCGAAGTCGACGCGGATCACGGAGTCGCCGCCGAAGCGCTGCTGCCCGGCGTACCACAGGCAGTGGTGGTTGGTGAACGCGGTGTCGGCGACGTCGGCCAGCTCGGGGAGCTTCACCGCCCACACCTCCCCCGCGCGGCCGTAGATGCGCCGCGGGACGTAGCGGTTCGCCGGCAGCGGGCCGCGCGTGATCGTGTCGGTCGCGAGCGCGCCGCCGCGGTCCCGCCGGCCGCGCGTGCGCGTCGCCTGCATCACGAACGGCCGCTCGGCGGCGAGGAGGCGCGTGCGGTCGGCGCCCTGCTCCACCTGGTCGAACAGCTGCGCGAGGTCGGCCGGGCGCGGCTCGAACGGCGTGCGGTCGGTGCACGCGCCGTTCACCACGCGCGTCGGCAGCCGGAGGACGAGGCGCGCCAGCGCGACCCGCACGCGCGCGGTGCCGTCGGCCGCGACGGCGAGCGTCGTGTCGCGCGGGGCGTAGCCGATGCGCGTGAAGCGGAGCCGCACCTCTCCCGGCGGCAGGCCGCGCAGCACGAACGTCCCCTCCTCGCGCGCCAGCGTCCGCACGCCGAGCGCGGGGACGGCGACGGTGGTGTAGCCGAGCGGCTCCCCGCCCTCGTGCGCGACGACCGCCCCCGCGACGGTCGCGCCCTGCGCGGTCGCGGCCCGCGCGACCGCCCCCTGCGCGGCCAGCGGCGCGCCCGCGGCCGCGACGGATCGCGCGCGCCGGGCGCCGGGCCGGTCACGCACCGCCGCCGGGGGCGGGCACCTCGCGCCCGCCCCGGTACGCCCGCACCATCCCCTCCGTGCTGTAGAGGAGGAGGAGCGCGTCCGCGCCGCCGCGCCGACGCATCAGGTCGCGCATCACCGGCGCCTCGCCGTCCCACGGGTAGCCGAACACGACGTCGAAGTCGTCGAGCGCCCGCCCCAGCGCCAGGTAGCCCGACTCGGCGTCCATGATGGTGCCCGTCCGCGTATCCCCGTCCTCCGACCGGAACACGTAGCCGGTGGGCAGGAAGCTCCCGCGCACGAAGCGCGCGCCCGAGCCGTGGCGCGCGGCGGTCGCGCGCGCCGTCTCGACCAGCCCGCCGTCGATCTCGATCCCGCTCGCGTCGAACCCCATCACGTCGGCCATGATCGTGATGGTCCCCGACGCCGACCCCCACTCGAGGAAGCGCAGCCCGGGCGCGCGCGCCGCCAGCAGCGCGCGCCGCACGACGTCGTAGTTGGCGGGGACGAAGGGGTGGAAGCGGCGCTCCCGCACCGTGCGGTCGAACCGCTCGAAGAACTCCCACCCGTCGGCGCACACCGCGTCGAGCCGGGCGTCGAGCGCGGGGTCGCCGCTCGTGGCGTTCGGGGGCTGCGTCGCGTCGGGCTTCGGGCGGGGCATGGGCGTGGCGTGCGGGTCCGCCGGAGCGGGAGGAGGGGGGACGAGCTGTCCCTGCTGCATCTTTCGCTCCGGCGGTCCCGACGGGTGCCGCCCGGGCACGATCTCAGGGGCGCGCGATGCCGCTCGACCAGACGGGCGCCTGCTGCACGGTCCGCCACGGCACCGCCGGCCACCAGCGCTCCGGGGCTCCGACCGTCGCCGGCTCCACCATGCCTCCCGGCCGCGGCGAGGCGACGCGCACCCCGGCAGCGCGCGCCGCGACGAGCACGCGCTCCATCGGCTCGGTCCAGCCGTGCAGCGCGAGGTCGAACAGTCCCCAGTGCACCGGCAGCATCACGTCGCCGCGCACCAGCCGGTGCGCCAGCACCGCCTGCTCGGGCCCGAGGTGCACGTCGGCCCACAGCGCGTCGTACGCGCCGCTCTCGATCATCGTCAGGTCGAACGGGCCGAGCCGCCGCCCGATCTCGGCGAACTCCTCGTGCAGCGCGGTGTCGCCGCTGTAGAAGGCGCGGCGCGTCGGCCCGGCGAACGCCCACCCGGCCCACAGCGTGGCGCCGGCGTCGTCGAGCCCGCGGCCGGAGAAGTGGCGCGCCGGCGTCGCCGTCACCGTGACGTCGCCGACGCGCGCCGCCTCCCACCAGTCCAGCTCCGTGACCCGCGCGTCCGGCACGCCCCACGCGACGAGGTGCGCGCCGACGCCGAGTGGCACCAGCCACCGCACGCCGCGCGCGGCCAGCGCGCGCACCGTCGGCAGGTCGAGGTGGTCGTAGTGGTCGTGCGAGATCACCACCGCGTCGACCGGCGGCAGCTCCGCCAGCGCGAGGGGCGGGGCGAAGAAGCGTCGCGGCCCGATCGACGAGAACGGGGACGCGCGCTCCCCCCACACCGGGTCGATCAGCACGCGGCGCCCGTCGATCTCCAGCAGCAGCGTCGAGTGGCCGAGCCACGTCACGCGCAGCCCGCCCGCGGGCGGGGTGCGGTAGTCGGCCGCGGTGCGGCGCAGCACGGCGATCGGCGCGTCGGGGACCCGGTGCTCGGAGCCCCCGAACACGAACTCGCGCAGCATCCGTCCCGCGGGCCCGTCGACGCGCGGGAGGCGGTTGCGGAAGGCGCCGTCGCGCCACTGCGGCGAGCGCTCGACGCGGGCGAGCCGCGCCCCCTCGACGCGCCCCCCGAGCGCCGCGCGGGCGTCGAGCCAGAGCGCGCCGGCGCCGAGGAGGGCCAGGACGACGAGGGCGAGGACGCCGCGCAGCAGCAGGCGCAGGAGGCGGCGCGGGCGCCGCGGCGCCGCGCTCACGCGTACAGCAGGTGGAGGCGGCCGTCGAGGCGGTGCGCGACCGGGCGCACGCCGAACGCCGCCTCCACCCGGTCCGGCGTCAGCACGTCGGCGGGCGCGCCGTCGGCGAGCACGCGCCCCCCCGCGAGCAGCACCAGGTGGTCGGCGAACCGCGCCGCCAGGTTGAGGTCGTGCACCACGCCCACGACCACCAGGTCGCCCGCCGCGGCGAGCTCGCGCACGCGGTGCAGGAACTCGAACTGGTAACGGATGTCGAGGAAGGTCAGCGGCTCGTCGAGCACGAGGTAGCGCGTCGCCCCGGGGGCGCGCTCCCAGATCTGCGCCATGACGCGCGCGAACTGCACCCGCTGCCGCTCGCCGCCGCTGAGCGTGAGGTAGCTGCGGTCCGCCCAGTCCCAGACGTCGAAGTAGCGCATCGCCGCCTCGCACGCCGCCTCGTCGCGCGCCGTGGGGCGGCCGGCGAAGTGCGGGTAGCGGCCCATGAGCACAACCTCCCACACCCGGAGCGGGAACGCCAGCTCCACGCTCTGCGACAGCACCGCGCGGACGCGCGCCAGCTCGCCGTCCGACCACTCGCCGAGCGGGCGGCCGCCGTAGCGCACCTCGCCCGCCGCCGGCGGCAGCTCGCGGCACAGCACGCGCACGAGCGTGGACTTCCCCGCGCCGTTGGGGCCCACGACGACGCTCACCGCCCCCGGCGCGAACGACGCCGAGACGTCGTCGAGCAGGCGGCGGCCGCCGGCCGCGTAGGCGACGCCGCGCGCCGTCAGCACGGGGGCCCGCCGGCGCTCAGAAGAACGCGCGCCGCTGCCGCAGCAGCGCCACGAACGCGGGGACGCCCACCAGCGACGTGACGACGCCGATCGGCAGCTCGGCGGGGGCGAGCAGCAGGCGCGCCGCGAGGTCCGCGAGGCCGAGCAGGATCCCGCCGGCCAGCATCCCGCCGAGCATGAGGAACCGGTTGTCGGCGCCGCGGAGCATGCGCAGCAGGTGCGGCACCACCAGCCCGACGAACGCGATCACGCCGGTGAACGCGGTCGCCACGGCGACCATCACGACGTTCGCGCCCAGCACGACCGCGCGCAGCCGCCGCACGTCCACGCCGAGGTAGCGCGCCTCCTCCTCGCCGAGCATGAGCGCGTTGAGCTGGCGCGCGTGGCGCAGCCCGACCGCGACGCCGAGCGCGGTGGCGGCACCCACCACGGCCACCGCGCGCCAGCTGGCGCCGGCGAGCGTGCCGAGGTTCCAGAAGGTGATCGAGCGCGCCTGCGGGTCGCGCGCCATGTAGGACAGGAATCCGACGCCGCTCATGAACAGCGCGTTGATCGCGATCCCGGTGAGCAGCAGCGCGACCACCGACCCCCGCCCCGCCGCGCCGGTGCGCGACAGCGTGAACACCAGCCAGGTCGCCAGCAGCCCGCCGGCGCAGGCGGCCGCCGGCAGCGTCCAGGCGCCGGCGTGGACGCGGAACGACGCGCCGAGCACGAAGTACAGCGCCGCCCCGAACGCCGCCCCGCTCGACGTGCCGACCAGCCCCGGCTCGACGATCGGGTTGCGGAAGAGCGCCTGCATCAGCACCCCGCCCACGGCCAGGCTCGCCCCCACCAGCGCGGTCAGCAGCGCGCGCGGCAGGCGGATCTCGAGGAAGATGCGCTCGTCGAGCGTCAGCGCGCCGGGCGCCTCCCACGAGTGGCGCAGCGCGCTCGCCATCTCGGCCGGCGCGATCGCGACCGCGCCCCAGCGCGCCGACGCCAGGACGACGAGGACGAGTCCCGCCGCGAGCAGCGGCAGCACGCCGCGGTAGTGGCGCGCGAGCGCCGGCGCGGCCGCCGCCGTCACCGCGCGGGGGCGCCGGGCTGGTGGATCACCTCGCGCAGCCGGTCGACGTTCTCGCCGGTGCGGGGGCCGAGGTAGACCAGGTCGTTCTCCTCGACGCGGAAGATGCGCCCCGCGCGCGCCGCCTTCGTCGCGCCGACGCCGGGGAGCGCGAGGATGTCGTCGCGTCCGGCCAGCCGGTCGTAGCCGAAGTCGGTGAGCAGGATGACGTCCGGGTCCGCCTTGGCGATCACCTCGGGGGAGGTGAGCTGCCGCATCCCACCCGAGTCGTCGAGCGCCATGCGGCCACCGGCCCAGCGCACCATCTGCCCGGCGGTCGAGCGCCCGAGGATCGTGAGGTACACGTTCATCGCGCGCCCGTAGTGCACGATCACCACGCGCGGAGTGTCGGCGACCTGCCGCGCGGCCGCCGTCGCGCGCGCCATGTCGGCGTCGAGCTTCGCGGCCAGCGAGTCGGCCTGGCGCTCCCGCTTGAAGTACGCGCCCATCTCGCGGAAGAGCGCCTTGGTGCTCGCGAGGTCCGTCGCCTTCGCGTCGAAGTCCTTCATCGGGATCTTCAGCGACTCGAGCTGCCGCACCACCGGCTCGGGCCCCATGTTCCCCGGCCCGCCGGTGAGGATGAGCGTCGGCCGCGCCGACAGCATCCCCTCCAGGCTGAGGGCGCGGTGGTAGCCGACGTTCGGCAGCGTCCTGGCCTGCGGCGGGTAGACGCTCGACACGTCCACCGCCACCAGGTCCGCGTCGGCGCCGAGCGCGTAGAGGATCTCGGTGTGCTGCTTGGACGTCGAGACGATGCGGCGGGCGGCGCCGGCCTTCGCGTCGTCGTTGCCGAACCGGCCGCACGCCGCGAGCGCGGCGGCGGCGAGGAGCGCGGCCAGGGCGCGGCGCGCGCTCACCGCAGGAGCCCCAGCTTCACGCCCGCGTAGAAGCGCGCGTCGTACGGGCCGGGGAGGAACACCGCCGGCGACGCGGCGGCGTAGTTCCCGTTCAGGAACGCCATCGTGTAGTACAGCCCGCCCGTGAGGTTCTGCCCGCCGACGTAGGCGTCCACGCGCACGTTTCGGAAGTCGCGCGCCGCGCCGACCTTGGCGTTCAGCAGCGTGTACGCCGGCGCCTCGTGCCGGTTGTCGTAGGTCAGCGGCACCGCGCCGCGGCGCTCGACGGTCACGCTCCCGTACCCGCCTCCGCGCACGCCCAGGTCCACGCCGCCGGCGACCACGTGGCGCGGCACGCCGACCACGCGGTTGCCGCCGTAGTCCACGGTGCGCGCGTTGCCGTTGGCGTCGCTCTTGAAGTCCGTGTAGGTGAAGTCCGAGTAGGTGTACGACAGGAAGGGGCGCAGCGACGCGACCGCGCCGCCGGGCCGCTCCACGAGCGCGTAGGCCAGCGCCAGCTCGGCGCCGCGGTTCGACTGGTCGCCGGCGTTCACGGTGAACGAGTACAGCGCCGAACCCGTGGCGTCGAACACCGACTGCGTCGTCAGCTTGTCGCTGACGCGCAGGTCGAACAGCGCCAGCTGGTAGCCGAGGCGGCGGCCGAACAGGTTCCCCTTCGAGCCGACCTCGTACAGCGTGCCGCGCTCCGGCTTGATCCCCTCGTTCGCCTGGCCGGTGAACTGGATCACCGCGTCGCTCGACGTGGCGGGGGTGAAGCCCTGGCTGACCGTGCCGTACACCGAGAAGGCGTCGCCGAACGTCCGGCGCAGCGCGACGCGCGGGATGACGACCGGGTCGTACGTCTTGCGCCCCGTGATCGGCTTGCGCGTCGGGTTCGACGCGTTGGCGAGGCGGTCGAGCAGCGCGTACTCGATGAAGTTGACGCTGGCGCCCACGGTCAGCGCGACGTCCGCCGGCAGCCCCACGTCCCACTGGCTGAAGACGTTGTACTGCATCGTGCTCGACTCGGTGTCGTTCGTCGGGGCGCCGAGCACCTTGTTGGTGAGGCGGTACCCCTTCACGAAGGCGTTGGTCTTCTCGAACTCGCCGCCCGTGACGCCGGTGATCGGGCGCCCGCCGAGCGCCGCCGGCAGGAAGCGGGTGTTGAACACCGCGCGCGCGCCGAACGTCTGCGCCGACTTCGGGTTCACGCCCGCCGCGAACACGTCCTCGCGCGACCCGCCCGAGTAGTACGCGGTGGCCACCGTCTCGACGGCGTCGCTCACCCGGTAGCCGTGCGTCACCCCGGCGCGGAAGCTCTCCAGGTTGACGTGCGCGTCGTTCGCCAGGTACGGCGCCTCGCCCGCGTCGCGCCGCCCGAAGAACTGCGCGCTGTCGAGCTGCCCGGCGCGGTCGTCGCGCGAGTTGGCGTACGACAGGAAGGTCGAGATCGTGCGCCGCTCCGACGGGCGGAAGTCGCCGACGAACGTCGCGAAGTCCTTCCGCGACCCGCTGTGGATCCGGTAGCTGTCGTAGCGCTGCCGGCCGTAGTTGAGCACCAGGTTCGAGCCGCCGGTCGAGTGCGTGAGCCGGCTGTCCGAGCGCACCAGCCCGTCCTGCCCGGCGAGCACCTCCTGCTCGGCGGTCGTGCCGGGGCGGTCGGGGCGCAGCGTGTACAGGTTGACGACGCCGCCGATCCCGGCGCCGAACAGGCTCGACGCGGGGCCGCGCACGACGTCGACGCGGCCGAGCGACGCGAAGTCCACGTCGTCGAGCACCGTGATCCCCTCCGCGTCGGTGAGCGGGATCCCGTTCAGGTACGCCTTGTAGCCCGAGCCGTCGAAGTTGGAGCGATTGCCGTAGCCGCGGATCGTGATGCGCTGCCCGCCGGCCATCGTCCGGCGCTCGAAGCGCACCCCGGGGACGAGGTCGAGCGCCTCCTCGGGGAAGACGCCCGAGCCGCGCCGCAGCTCCTGGCGCGTGACGGTGGAGACGGAGAGCGGCTGGCTCACCCCGGCGGCGCCCGGCGACTCGCGCGTCTCGACGATCGCCACCTCGTTGAGGCTCTGCGCCCCCGGCGTCAGCCCGGCCTGCACGAAGTCGGAGCAGGCGGCCGCCTCGGCGCGCAGCGGCTCGTAGCCGAGGCGGCGGAAGGTCAGCGCGACCGGCGCCGCGCAGGGGACGGAGAACCGGCCGTCGCGGTCGGTCACCACCGGGCTCCCCCCGGCGGGGGTGACGGTCACGCCGGCGAGCGGCGCCTGCGTGTAGGTGTCGTACGCGCGGCCGCGCAGGGCGGGCTGGGCGGCGAGCAGGCCCGGAACGAACGCGGCCAGCACGGGGGCCGCGACACGGGATGGAGCCATCAGGAACCGGGGGGCGGAGGGCGGCGGGCGACGGCGGGTGTCAGATAGAACCTTACACCCGTGTAGGCAGATCCCACTACGCCGACCCCCGCGCCCCTGTTGGCGCCCGCCGTCAGGGGTGATCTGGGGGCGAAACGACGCCGTAGCGCAGCCAGAGCACGTCGCCGTCGCGGCGCTCCACCGACTCCAGGCGGAGCCGGGCCGGGGCCGCGTCCTCCCCCGCGACGTCGAACAGTGCCGCCGTCCCCACCCGCCCGTCGGCGACCGGCGCGACCAGCAGGCTCACCTCGTCGACCAGCCCGGCGCGCAGGAAGGTGCCGTTGATCCCGCCGCCCCCCTCGAGCATCAGCGTCCGCACGCCGAGCCGCGCGCCGATCCGGTCCAGCGCCAGCGGCAGGTCGACGTCGGCGTCGCCGCACAGCAGGTACGACACGCCGCGCGCGCGCAGCGCCGCGAGGTAGTCGTCCGAGACGCGTTCGGTGAGCACGGCGACGACGTGGTCGCCGTCCAGGTCGCCCGACTCCCACACCAGCTTCCCGCGCGGGTCGACGGCGATCGCGTACGACGCGTGCTCCCCCGGCGCCACGAAGTCGTCGCGCGGCGGGCCGTCGTGCGTGCGCGCGACCTCGGCGTCGCTCCGCGTGCCGGCGGCGAAGTGCCGCTCCATCGTCACGCGGCCGCAGATCCAGCCGTCGGCGTCGAACGTGTCGTGCACGCGCTCGTACTCCCCGCGCTCGTCGGACGAGATCGGCCACCCGTCGGCGACGATGCGCCCGTCGACCGACGCCATCATGTGGCAGACGACGCGCGGGCGCGCGCGCCCGCTCCCCCCGGTCCGTGCTTCGCTCACGATGCCCTCCCTGGCGTGCGTGGAGGGCGCAAGCTAGCGGCGGCGGCGGCGCGCGCGCTCAGGGCTCCAGCGACGGGAACGCGAGGAACGCCGGCGGCGCCGACACGGGGCCGCGCAGCGTGCGCAGGAACGCGACCAGCTGCCGCCGCTCGGCCGCCGAGAGCCCGAGCGGGCGCAGCTCGCTCCGCCCGGCCGGCGCGGCGGGCGCGCGGTCGTAGTGCGCGACCACGTCCTCCAGCCGCGCGAGCTGGCCGGCGTGCATGTACGGCGCGCGGTGCGGCACGCCGCGCAGCGACGGCGTCTTGAACGCGCGCACCAGCGCCTCCCCGCCGGCGACGGTGCCGCGCAGCGCCGCGCACTCCTCGGGGCGCACGTCGCTCCACCGGCTGCGGCAGTTGAACTCGGCCGCGAGCACGTCGCGCGCGCCGGTCGCGCGCCCGCTGTCCGGCGCGGGCACGTCTGGCGACGGCGGGACGCCGGTGTTGTGGAAGCCGTCGTCGGTGAGGCGCGGCCCGACGTGGCAGGTGACGCAGCGCCCCTTCCCCACGAACGTGCGCAGCCCGGCCTCCTCGTCCGCCGAGAAGGCGCTGGCGGCGGTGTGCGGGCGCCCGGCCAGCTCGGCCTCCACGTAGCGGTCGAAGCGCGTCGGCGCGTACCCGATGCGGCGCTCGTAGGCCGCGATCGCCTTGCCGACGTTCACGTACACGCGCGTCACCTCCTCCTGCCGCGCCGCGGGGATGCGCCCCCACTCGGCGCGCCACGTCGGGTTCGGCACGGGGCCCGCGCGTTCCGGGAGCCCGTCGAGGTCGGGGAGCGGGCCGAAGGCGGCGACGTACGCGCGCCGGTGGTGCTCGGCCACCGCGAGCACGACCTGCGTGCGCGTGGTCCCGTGCTCCACCGCGCTCTCCAGCGGCCCGAGCGCCTGCGCCCACTGGCTGTCGGCGCGCCCGTCCCAGAACTGCCACGGCGTGTACGCGGTCCCGGCGATCGGCTGCGTGCGGCGCGTGGTCGTGCCGACGCCCGCGGACAGCGGCGCGCCGTCCTGGAACACGCGCCCGGGGACGTGGCAGAGCGCGCACGACACGCGGCCGTTGCCGCTCAGGCGCGGGTCGAAGAACAGCCGGTGGCCGAGCGCGGCGGCGGCCGTGTCGTCGGCGACGCGGTTCGACGGGTCGGGCGGCAGCGGGCCGAGCGCGGCCAGCGAGAGGGAGCGCAGCGTCTCGCGCTCCTCGGCCGTCCAGCGCCCGCCGCCGGTGAACGAGCGGGCGGGGGCCGCGGCGGCCAGCGCCGCGGCGGTCGTGAGGACGAGCGCGAGCACGGTCCCGGCGCGCGACACGGGGAGACGACGGAGGGAGGGGGGTCGGGCGGAGGGGGGCGGGACGTCCGCCCCTCCTACAACGACGACCGCGGCCGGCGCGTTGAGGGGCGCCGAATCCCCGCGCGCCTACCTCACCTCGACCTTCGCCACGAGCGTCGCCAACCCGTCGGGCCGGAGCTGCCGCTGCACCACGACGAGCACGTGGCGCACCGCGCCGCCCGCCTCCGTCACCTGGCCGCGCACGCGGAACCCGTCGGTCCCGCGCCCGTGCCCCCCGACGATGTTGGACGAGACCTCCGTGTAGAGCCCCGTCCCCTCGGCGACCGGCGTCCCGCTGCACAGGTCCTCCGTGCCCGCCGGATACAGGAGGAGCGGCACCTTCCCGTCCGACCGGAACACCGCGTGGATGCCGTTCGGCCCCTCGGCGAAGAGGTCGCGCGAGGGCCCGAACTCCGGGTCGCCGCCGCTGCAGAAGTCGCGCGCCGCGCTCGCGCTGGCGCCGATGACGACGAAGTACGGCGCGTCGGGCACGCGGACGCTGACCACGAACTGCCCCCCGCCGCGCGAGATCTGCGCGCCGGGGCCGGCGGGGGCGTGCTCGGTGCGGCGCGACGGGGCGGCCCCCGGCGCGAGCGCCGTGGGGAGGTCGGACGCGCAGGCGGCGAGCAGCACGGCGCCGACGAGAGCGCGACGGGCGGGGGAGCGTGGCATCGCGGGTTCGGAGGGAGTGAGGTCGGGCCGGACCGCGCCGGCCCTCCTCCATCGATCGCCGAACGAGGGCGCCGTCCCTCACGACGCGCACCGCCGCGCCGGGACGAGGCGCGGATGAGGGAATCGACAGGTGGTTGTCGATCAACCTGTCGAAGCCCGTACGCCTCCTCCCGTCCTCGAGCTCCCGCCATGCTGCATCTCGTTCCGCCCCGGCGCGCCGGCGCCGTCCTCGCGCTCGCCGGCCTCGCCGCCTGCGCCGACACCGTCCCCACCGCACCCGGCGCCGCGGCGCGCGGGCGCCCCGTCCGCTCCCTCGCGCCCACGGCCGCCGCCAACGGCCGGATCGTGTTCGCCGGGGAGCGCGACGGCGTGCGGGGGCTGTTCTCCGTGAACCCCGACGGCACCGACGAGCGGCGGCTCACCTCGGGGACCGGGTGGAATCCCGACGTCTCGCCCGACGGCACGCGCGTCGTCTTCGAGAGCAACCACGAGGGCGACTCGCAGCTCTACGTCATGAACGTCGACGGCACGGGGCCGTGGACCCAGATCACGACGGCCCGGAACCTCGAGGAGTACCCGGCGTGGTCGCCCGACGGCTCGCGCATCCTGTTCGGGCGCTACACCGGCAGCAGCGAGGAGCTGTACGTCGTGAACGCCGACGGCACCGGGGAGCAGCGGATCACCTACACGTCGACGTCCGAGCGCGAGGCCGAGTGGTCCCCGGACGGCACGCGGATCGTGTTCAGCCGGTCGGGCGCCGCGGGAACCGGACTGTTCGTGATCGACGCCGACGGGAGCGACGAGATCGCCCTGCCGCGCATCGAGCACCGGGAATACCAGCCGTCGTGGTCGCCCGACGGGCGGTCGATCGTGTTCGCAGCGCGCGGGCAGGCCGCCGACACGCCCGCGCAGCTCTGGGTGATGGACGCCGACGGCGGCAACCGCCGGCAGCTCACCGCGGGCGAGGCCTGGAGCACCGGCCCGACGTGGTCGCCCGACGGGACGCGGATCGCGTACGCCAGCGGCTACCGGTCGGAGGGGGGCCGGATCCTCGCGCGCAACGACATCTGGGTGATGCGGGCCGACGGCTCGGAGCAGACCCGCGTCACCGACGCCCCCGACCTCGCCTCCGACGAGGGCCCGTCGTGGGGCGCCGTGCCGAACGTGGCGCCGACCATCGCCGTCGCCGCCGGCGGGCAGTGCCGGGGCGACGCGGGCGGGCTGCTGCGGCTGACCGTCGGCGACGCCGAGACCGCGGCCGGCGCGCTCGTGCTGAGCGTGGCCTCCTCCGACCCCGCGCTCGTGCCGGTCGGGAACGTGGCGCTCGGCGGCGCCGGCGCGGACCGGACCGCGACCATCACCGTCGTCCCCGGGCGCACCGGGCGCGCGGTCGTCACCCTGACCGTCACCGACGGGCGCTGGCGGCGCGAGGTGCGCGTCACCGTCGTCGCGGGCGGCAACGCCGCGGACGTCCTCACCGGCACGGAGGGCACCGACCTGCTGCTCGGCCAGAACGGCGACGACGTGCTCGCGGGGCTCGGCGGCGCCGACCTGCTGTGCGGCGGGCGGGGCGACGACCGGCTCACCGGCGGCGCCGGCGCCGACCACTTCGGCGGCGGGCAGGGGCGGAACACGGCGACCGACCTGCGCGCGTCCGAGGGCGACACGCACGACGGCACCGCCGGCTGAGCGGGGCACCACGCGGCCCGGCCGTCCCATCCGGGCGGCCGGGCCCCTTCCGCCGCGCGCGGTCGGTGTGGTAGGCATCGGGCGTCTCCCTTCCCCGCCCCCATGACCGCACGTCTCCGCCCGCTGGCCGTCGCCCTGCTGGCCCTCGCGCTCGCCCTCCCGTCGGCCGCCGCCGCGCAGGTCACCCCCGGCGCCGACCGGCTGTTCGGCGAGTTCGCGTCGCTGATCCGCGGCAAGCGGCTCGCGCTCGTCGCGAACCACAGCGCGCGCCTCGCCGACGGCACCCACCTCGCCGACGCGCTGCACCGCTACCCCGACGCCCAGCTGCGCGTGCTCTTCGGCATGGAGTACAACGTCCGGTCGAACGACTATTCGGCGGCGCGCGACCCGGAGTCGACGGTCGACCGCGCGACGGGGCTGCCGAAGCACAGCCTGTACGGCGAGCGCCACAAGCCGACGCCCGAGATGCTGCGCGACGTCGACGTCATCGTGTTCGACATCCAGGAGGTCGGCGCCCGCTTCTACGAGCACGTCAACATCCTCGGCTTCGTGATGGAGGCGGCCGCCGAGCAGGGGATCCGCGTGGTCGTGCTCGACCGCCCCAACCCGATCGGCGGGCGCGCGGTGGACGGCTTCGTCACCGACGACTCGGCGCTCTTCCGATTCGGGTCGTACGCGCCCATCCCCGTCGTGCACGGCATGACGGTCGGCGAGCTGGCGCGCTTCTACAACGGCGAGCGCCTGCTGCGCGGGGGGCGCGCCGCCGCGCTCGACGTGGTGCCGATGCGCGGGTGGACGCGCGCGACCTGGTACGACCAGACCGGGCTCTCCTGGCGCCGGCCGTCGCCCAACCTGCTGACGCTGGAGTCGCTGCTCGCGTACGTGGGCACCTGCCTGTTCGAGGCGCTGAACGTCTCCGAGGGGCGCGGCACCGACCGCCCGTTCGAGTACGTCGGCGCGCCGTGGCTCGACGCCGAGCGCGCGGCGGCGCTGCTCAACGACCTCCGGCTCCCCGGCGTGTCGTTCGAGCCGGTCGCGTTCACGCCGGAGCAGAAGCCCTACCACGGCCGCCCGCCCGAGCTGGCGGGGGAGCGGCTGCGCGGCATCCACCTGCGCGTGACCGACCGCGACGCCTTCGCGCCGTACCGCGCGGGCGTCGCGATGGTGTGGGCGGTGCACCGGCTGCACCCCGAGCGCCTGGTGTGGAACGACGCGGTGCTCGACCGGCTCGTCGCGACGCCGCGCCTCAAGGCGATGATCCTGGCCGGCCGCCGCCCGGACGAGATCTTCGCGGCGTGGCGCGGGGAGGTCGACGCCTTCCGCGCGCGGAGCGCCCCGTACCTGCTCTACCGCTAGCGGGCGGGGCGCGGCAGCGCGGTGTACACGCGCGTGACGTAGCCGTGGAACTCCTGCATATAGTTGGCGAGGAACTCGCGCGTGGCGTCCACCGTCACCTCGCCGTCGTCGGTGACGAGGTTCGGGGTGAACTCGATGTACGCCTCGATCTGGTTGAACATCGGCGAGTTACAGAAGGCCATGATGCTGCGCACGTGCTGCTGGCCGACCGCCGTGCCGATCTTCCCCGGCGACGCGCCGATCACCGCCGACGGCTTGCGGGCGAACGAGTTCGTCCCCCACGGGCGGCTCGCCCAGTCGATCGCGTTCTTGAGCGCGCCGGGGATCGAGCGGTTGTACTCGGGCGTCACGAAGAGCACCGCGTCGACCGCCGCGATCGCGTCCTTGAGCGCGCGCCCCGCCGGCGGGTAGTCGGCGTCGTAGTCGTAGCTGTAGAGCGGCAGGTCGCCGATCGGGATCTCCTGCAGGCGCATCCCCGCCGGCGCCAGCCGCGTGAGCGCGACGGCGAGCTTGCGGTTGATGGAGGCCTTGGCGAGGCTGCCGACGAAGTAGCCGACCGTGAACGCGCTCATCGCTCCCCCCTGTCCGGGTGCACCCGACGCGGCGCGGGCCGGAGGCGGTCCACACCCCGGCCGTGCGGGCCCGCACGTTCCGCACCAGGGGTCCGCGCGCCGTCGCGGGCGCGCCCTCCGTGTCGCGCACGACGGTCACGGTGTCGGTGCGGGAGCGCACCGGTCCGTCGCGCGGTCCGTACCGCGGCCGCCGACGGACCGGCCCGCCCGCCGCGGCGCGGCCCGCATCTTCCTCCGCCGCGCGGCACCCCTCGCCCACGGCCATGCCACGCCACGCCCCGCGACCCCGCCCCCGGCGGCTCCTCCGCGCCGCCGCCACCGCGGCCGCGCTCGCCCCGCTCGGCGGCTGCCTGTTCGGCATCGGGCGGCGGACGCCGACGGCCACCCTGGAGGTGCGCAACGAGGCCGACGTCGCGGCGAACCTCTACGTGCTGCCGCGCGCCACCTTCGGCGAGGTGTTCCTCGGCCAGGTCGGGCCGCGCGCGAGCCGCACGGTGCGCATCCGCGACGCGTCGGCCGGCGACACCCTCTCGCTCCAGGCGCGCCCGGTCGACGGACGCGCGGTGTCCACGCGCGAGCGGCTCGTGCTCGGACCCGGCGCGGTGTGGCGCTTCCCGTGACGTGCGGCTACGGGCCTACGGGCGCCACACGATCGACGCCACGGCGTAGTGGAGCCAGGCGAAGTTGTACGTCTCCTCGACGTCGGCGCCCCCCTCGAGCGTCCGGTAGCCCGCCTGCAGCGTGACGTTCGGGCGGACGTCGTAGCCGGCCTTCAGCGCCGCGTCGATCGCGCGCCCCGGGCCGCCGGCCAGCGCGTCGGCGTCGAGCGAGAGGCGCCAGCGCGGCGCGGCGCGCCACTCGCCGGCGAGGTGCAGCAGCGGCACGAAGCCGACGTCGTCCTTGCGCGTCGTCGTCCCGCTCTGCGTCAGCGCGACCGTCGCGTCGCGGATCTTGCCGGTGACACCGACCCACGCCGTCGTCCGCGGGGCGGCGCGCACGCGGTAGCGGTAGGTGAGGCGGTACGAGTTGAAGGTGTAGCGCGCCTCGACCGGCGCGCCGGCGGCGAAGCGCCGCCCCTCGAAGTCGATCGCCGCGTCGGGCACGCCGGTGCCGCGCACCGACAGCGGGGCGGCGAGCGCGCGCAGCCCGTGCCGCTCGCCGAGGTTCCACGTCAGGTACACGCGCCCCGCCGGCCACGGCCCGCGCCCGGTGATGCCGGCGAGCGAGAAGCGCGTCGCCGAGCCGTCGTTCGGGATCTCGGCGTCGTTGGAGCCCTGCCAGACGGCGCCCCCCTCGAGCTCGAGGACGAGCCGCGGCGTCTGCGCGGCAAGCGCGCACGGCACGGCGGACAGGGCGGCGGCGAGCGCGAGCGGCGAGAGGCGGAGCATGGCGGGACGTCGGGTGGAGTCGGCGCGCGGGGCGCCGCGCGGAACGCCGCACCAACGATCCGGCGCCGCGTCGCGTTCCGCGCGCCCGACGCCCCGCGCGTCAGCGCGCCGCCTCCTCCGTCGCGTCGGACCCGCCGTCGGACCTCCCGTCGAGCGCCGCGGTGAGCCAGCCCGCCGCCGTCCGCACGCTCTCGTCCGTGATGCCGTGCCCCATCGGCAGCTCGCGGTAGGTGAGCGCGAGCGGGAAGCGCGCGAGCTGCTCGCGCGCCCACCGCGCCAGGTGGATGCCGAGCTTCTCGTCGGCGGTGCCGTGCACGACGAGCGCGCGGCGGCCGCGCAGCGCGTCGGCGGGTGCGGCCTGGGGGAGCACCTCCGGCAGCAGCCGGCCGCTCATCGCCACCGCGCCGGCGATCCGCTCCGGCGCGGTCAGCAGCGCGGCGAGCGCCATGATCCCGCCCTGGCTGAAGCCACCGACGTAGACGCGCGCGGGATCGGCGCCGTAGGCCGCCGCCGCCTCGTCCGCGAAGCGCGCGACGTGCGCCCACCCGGCGGCCGCCTCGTCGCGGTCGATCACCGGCCCCTCGGGCGTGAACGTCACGTGGAACCAGCCGAAGGCCTCCTGCCCCGACGGCCCGCGCCCGAGCGTGAGTGGCGAGCGCGCGCTGACCACGACGAAGCGCGGGTCGAACGCCGGCGCGAGCGCCGCCATCTGCCGTTCGTTCGCGCCGACGCCGTGCAGCAGGATCAGGAGCGGCGGCCGCGCGCCCTCGGCGTTCGCGCCCGGCGCGGGCGGCCGCACGTCGTGGACGAGGGAGAGCGGGACCGACGACGTGCCGGCGCCGGCGGCTGGATGGTCCGGGGTGCGTGCGTTCATCCGATCGGCTCCGGTTCGGGTGGACGGGCAGCCGTCAGCGACGCGGGATGCGGGCCGCGTGCTCACGCGCCGCGCGCGCCCAGCAGCCGTCGGCCCACGAGCGCGGCCGCGGCGGCGCCGAGCAGGAGCGGCGCGAGACGCGCGGGGCTGCCGTGCGCGAGCATCAGCGCGGCGGCGACAGCCAACGCCCCCGTGGTGATGGCGACGACGCGCCGGCGGTCCGGAGCGACGATCGCGTGACCACGGCCGGCCGTCGTCGCGCCGGCCGCCGTCGGCGCCGACCGGCGGAGCGCGAGGTCGGCGGCGGCCACCAGCGCCAGCCCGCCGACCACGAAGGCCGCGAGCAGGGCGAGCAGCGTCGCGGGGAGCACGAACGCGGCCGCCACCAGCAGCACGAGTCCGGGGAGCGCCATCCCCCAGCGGATCGCGGCGCGCGGCCGCGGGGCGGCGCCGCGCCGCGTCCCACATCGACCAGCGCACCCCCGACTTCCGCAGCGTGCGGTACAGCAGGTACGCGATCCCCCGGATGCGCGACTCGTGGATCGGCGGCGGCACGCGCAGCGCGAAGCCGAACGTGTCGGCGCCGTCGCCGCCGGTCGCGTCGGGGCGCAGCAGCCGCGCGACGCGGTGCCCGTCCGCCCACACCGACTCGACCTCGCCGTGGCGGCTCAGCGCGAGCGGCACCGGGACGATGGGGAGCGCGCGGCGGCCGTCGTCGCGCGCGAGGCGCCGCGAGAGGGTGCGGTGCGCGATCCACGCGGCGTGCGCGGCCTCCGAAGCGTCGCCGAAGCCGCGGAAGGCGATGGTGTCGCCCCGCACCCAGCCGACCGCGCGGTCGGCGTCGACGAGCGCGAACGCCGGCGGCGGCGTGGGGAGGGTGTTCGGGGGGACGGGCGTGACGGGGTGTCGGTGCGTGCGCATGGTGCCTCTCCTCGAGTCGGATGTGGTGTCGGGGTCAGGGCGCGGCGTGCCGCGCCAGGCGGTCGGCGGTGCGGTAGCTGGGGCGGTCCCGGCCGGCGCCGCGGCCGTGCGCGCGGCGGTCGGTCAGCGCGATCGCGCCGCCGACCACGACGCCCGTGGTCAGGATGACGGTCAGCAGCGCCAGCACGGCCGCGGGCGTCGCGCTCGCCAGGACGAGCAGCGCCGCGAACGCCAGGAGCACCGCGCCGATCCGCGCGCGCCCCCACAGCCGCGCGCGGATCGCGGCCCCGGTCCGTCGCGCGTCGATGCGTACTCGATTCGTGCGTGCCATGTCTCCCTCCGTGCGGTGAAGGTGGCGTCCGGCGCGGCGACCGCCGCGTTACTCCTCATCGGGTCTGTCGTTATCACGAGCATCGGGGCGGGTCCGCCCGGCGGCCGCCCCGCTCACGCGCCGGCCGCGTCGTCCCCGCGCAGCTGCGCGATCAGCGCGACGAGCGCGCGGAACTCGGCCCGGCCGAGGCGGGCGAACTGCGCCGCGTGCAGCGCCGCGACCTGCGGCGCGTGCCTCGCCAGGACGGCGAGGCCGGCGGCGGTGATGCGGGCGAGCACCACGCGGCGGTCCGCCGTGTCGCGCGCGCGGGTGACGTACTTCCGCGCCTCCAGCCGGTCGAGCAGCCGCGTCACGTCGGGGTCGGGGCGCACGAGCCGCTCGGCGATCTCGCCGCACGCCACCCCGTCGGCGCCCGCGTTGCGCAGGATCCGCAGCACGTTGTACTGCGCCGGCGTCACCTCGGCGGGGCGCAGCGCCTGCCCGAGCTGCAGGTCGAGCTCGAGCGCGGTGCGCAGGAGCAGGTCGAAGGCGAGCAGCTGGGGCGTCTCGTAGCGCTTGCCGGGCACGCGCCGCTCCGGGTGTCGGGGATCGCGGATCCTGCCTGCCTCTCAAGGATAATCGTTGTAACACACAACTGCAACCGCCCGGCCGCCCGTCGCCGACCGCGGCGTGGGTCACGGCCCGACCCGCTCGGACGCCGCGGCGTCGGCGCGGTCGAGCACCCCGTCCAGCGGATCGGGACCCTGCATCCCCTCGATCGGCGCGCCCGACAGGTACGCGGCGCGCCCCAGCAGCTGCGACGCGACCGAGAGGCTGAGCAGCATGAACGCGATCGTGAGGACGCACGTCAGCGGGCGCGCCACGCCCCCGGCGACCAGCACGCCGAGCACGACGAGGCTGGTGCCGATGCCGCCCGCCTTGGTCGCCGCGTGCATGCGCTGGAACACGTCGGGGAGGCGCGCGACGCCGAGGCTGGCGATCGCGATGAACGCCACGCCGCTGGCGAGCAGCGCCGTCGCCGCCAGGGCGCGGATCACCGGCGCCCCCGCCGGCGCTCCAGGAACGCCGCGAACGCGCAGGTGGAGACGAAGTTGATGAGCGCGACGCCGAGGCCGACGTCGAGGAAGGCGCCGCGCCCGGTCGCGAGCGCGGTGAGCGCCGCGACCGCGACCACGACCGCGGTGAGCATGTCGAGCGCGACGAAGCGGTCGGCGTAGCCCGGGCCGCGCACCATGCGCCACGCGGCGAGCGCGAGGCAGAGCGCGAGCGCCGCCACGAGGGCCGCCGCCACGGCGGGGAGGTCGGGCATCGTCATCGGGAGGCCTCCGGGCCCTCGATCTGGAGGATGCGGCGCTCGTACAGCGCCTTCACGTCCGCCGCGCGCGCGCCGGCGTCGGGCGCGTCGAGGAAGTGCACGTAGAGCGTGCGCCGGTCGTCGGCCACGTGCAGGCAGGTGGAGCCCGGCGTCGTCGACACCAGGTAGGCGAACAGCGCCACCCCCCACTCGGTGCGCGCGTCGACGGGGACGGCGACGATCGCCGGCGCGTGGCGCGGGCGGCGCGCGAGGACGATCCGCGCCACCGCGAGCGACGCGGCGACGAGGTCGTACAGGAAGATGCCGAACAGCGCGAACGCCGCCCCCGCCCGCCGCCCGGCGCTCACGGCGCCCCCCCGCCCTGCGCGGGCCCGGCCATCAGCTCCGCCGCCGCGACGCGCGAGATGCGGACGACCGGCTCGATGGCCACCCCGAGGCCGACGGTGCACGCCGCCATCAGCCCCACGGCGACCACCATTGCCGTCGGGATGCGGTGCGCCGCGCCCCCCTCGCGCCGCCGCGGCCGCTGGAACGCCCGCGTCCACAGGGTGCTCATCGAGTAAAGCGTGAGGAAGCCGGTGACGAGCGCGGCGGCCGCGAGCCACCCGCGCCACGGCGCCGCCGAGCGGAAGGCCGCGTCGACGACCAGCGCCTTGGCCCAGAACCCCGAGAGCGGCGGGATGCCCGAGATCGAGAGCGCGAGCGCGGCGAAGAGCGCGGCGAACACCGGGTGCTCGCGGATCAGCCCCCCGAGCAGGCGCAGGTCGTAGCCGCGCCCCGCCCGCGCGATCGCGCCGGCGCCGAGGAAGAGCCCCGTCTGCACGAGCATCGTGTGCACCGTGTAGACGACGGCCGCCGCGGCGCCGGCGGCGGTGGCGAGGGAGAGCCCCATCACCAGGTACGCCACCTGGCCCATCACGTGGAACGCCAGCAGGCGCCGCACGTCGACCTGCGCGATCGCGGCGAGGACGCTCACGAGCATCGTCGCCGCGGCGAGGAGGGCGAGCAGCGGCGGCACCCCCGGCACCGCCGCCGCCGCGGTGCCGACGCCGAGCACCGTCACGAGGACGCGCAGGCAGGCGTAGAAGGCGGCCTTGGTGAGCAGCCCCGCGAGCGCCGCCGCGACGCCGATCGGCGCGGTGTGGTACGACGCGGGGAGCCAGAAGAAGAGCGGGAACACCCCGGCCTTGAGCGCCAGCCCGGCCAGCAGCAGGTACGACGCCGCGGTGACCGCGACCGACGGGGGGCGCCCGGCGAGCGCGGCCGACAGGTCGCCCATGTCGAGCGTGCCGGCGACGCCGTACAGCAGGCCGATGCCGAGCAGCATGCACGTCGCGCCGGTCATGCTCATCGCCGCGTAGCGGAGCGCGCCGTCGACCTGTGCCGGGCGCCGGTCGAGCGTCAGCAGGCCGAGCGCGGTGACGAGCATCAGCTCGAACCACACGTAGAGGTTGAACAGGTCGCCCGTGAGGAACGCGCCGTTCACCGCCGCCAGCATCCCCAGGAACAGCGGGTCGAAGCCGGCGCGGCGGCGGCGCGCGCGCACGTCGGCGCGGGCGAAGATCGCGACCGCCAGCGCGACCATCCCCGCCGTCGTGGCCAGCAGGGCGCTGAGCGCGTCGGCGACGAAGGTGATGCCAACGGGGGCGCCCCACCCGCCGAACGCCATGACGACGCGCCCGCCGCCGGCGACGCGCCCGAGCAGCGCCGCCACCGCGGCCAGCGTCAGCGCGAGCGCGCCCTCCATCACGCCGCGCTGCAGCGCCGGGCGGCCGCGGAGGAGCAGCGCGAGCGCCGCCGCGGCCAGCGGTACCACCACCGGCCACACCGCGACGCCGGCGCGCAGCGCCTCACCGATCACGGCCGGGCTCCGGCGCGAGGGGGTCGCCGAGCGCCCGCGCGGCGCGCAGCTCGTCGCTGCGCAGCGTGCCCTCGCCGCGGAACGCCCGCAGCGCGAGCGCCGCCAGGATCACGGTGAGCGCGAAGCCGATCACGATCGCCGTCAGCACGAGCGCCTGCGGCACCGGGTCGGCCGACTCGCCCAGGCGGACGGCGCCCTCTCGGATCAGCGGCGGCTGCGCCGTGCGGACGCGCCCCGCCTGGAAGAGCATCAGGTTCACCGCGGTGCCGAGCAGCGAGAGCCCGAGCACCATGCGCACGACGTGCCGCGACAGGATCATGTAGAGCCCGCAGCCGGCCAGCCCCGCGGCGGCGAGGGCGAGCAGCACGCTCATCGCTCGGCCTCCCGCGACAGCCCGAAGAGGAAGGCGAGCACGGCGCCCAGCACCGCGAGGTAGACGCCCAGGTCGAAGAGCAGCGTCGTCCCCTGCTTCACGGCCACGCCCAGCACCTCGGCGTCTATCCAGAGGTGGCGCAGGTAGTCGCCGTGCGCCGCCAGCCCCGGCAGCCCGCTCGCGACGGCGAGCAGCAGCCCCGTGCCGGCCAGCGCGAGCGGGTGCCAGCGCAGCCGCCCCCGCGCGCGCCCGACGCCGTACGCCAGCGCGACCACCGCGAACGCCAGCGCCGCCGTCAGCCCGCCGACGAAGCCGCCGCCGATCTCGTTGTGCCCGCGCAGCAGGACGACCGCCGACAGCACGGCGAGCAGCCAGTAGAAGGCCGGCGTGGCGAAGCGGAGCACGAACGGGCCGGGGCGCGCCGGCGGGTCGGGCGCGTCGCCGCCGTCGGCGGCCCGCCCGCGCGGCCCGAGCAGCGACCAGGCGATGACCGCCGCCAGCGCGATCACCGTCGTCTCGCCGAGCGTGTCGAAGCCGCGGAAGTCGACGAGGATCACGTTCACGACGTTGCGCCCGAACGCCTCCGTGTAGCTGCGGGCGCCGAAGAAGTCCGCGACGGCCGTGCGCGGCTCCGCCGCGCTCATGTCGAGCACCGCCACGAAGCACACCGCCGCCAGCGCCGTCGCCAGGGCGGCGTCGCGCCCGCGCGCCGCCCGCGCCCGCGTCGGCGGCGCCGCGAGCGGGAGCGCGAGGAGCGCCGCGGTGAGCAGCACGACGAGCAGCGACTCCACGGCGAACTGGGTGAGCGCGAGGTCGGGCGCACCGTTGGTGAGGAAGAGCAGCGCCGCGACCAGCCCGACGAGCCCCGTCCCCAGCAGCGCGCCGAGGAGCGGCGGCGCGCGCGCGGCGGCGGCCGCGCCGCCGAGGCCGACCGCCCCGGCGACCGCCGCGCCCGCGCGCACCGCGAGCGGCTCCGCGGGGACGCGCGGCACGACCCCGGCGGCGAGCAGCCCCCAGCCGACGAACGCGCACGCGGCGGCGACGACGGTCGCCAGCTGCGCGCGCAGGTCGGCCCGCTGGACGCGGCGCGCCACCCCCGCGGCGGCCGCCTCGATCCCGCGCAGCAGCGCCTCGTACCCGTGCTCCGCCTCGACGCGGTCGAGCAGCGTCTCCGCGCGCAGCCGGCGGTGGATCGGCACCCAGTAGACGAACAGCAGCGTGCCGACGCCGACGACGACCGCGCTGAGGAGCAGCATCGGCGTCACGCCGTGCCACAGCCCGACCTGCACGTCGACGGGGGCGCCGTACACCGCGGCCACCGCCGGGCGGAGCACCGTGCGGTCGAACCAGGCCGGCTCCAGGCTGATGACGAGCCCCAGGAGGGCGAGCGCCACCGGGCCGACGAGCAGCCCGGGGACCTCGCGGTGCTTCACCTCGCGCACGCGCCCGCGCCCCAGGAAGAACGGGCGCAGCGTGACCACGCCGGCGACGCCGACGATGACGGCGTTCACCAGCACCGCGACCGCCATCGGCGCCGCCTCCCACGAGCTCTCGATCTGCGCCTCGAACAGGAACTCCTTCGACACGAATCCGAGGAACGGCGGCAGCCCGGCCATCGACAGGCTGGCGAGCAGCGACGCCGCGGCGGTCACCGGGAGGAGGCGTCCGAGCCCGCCGAGCTGCCGCAGCTTGGTCAGCCCGGTGGCGTGGATGACCGTCCCCGCGCAGAAGAACAGCGTCGCCTTGTAGAGCGCGTGCGCGAGCAGGAAGCCGACGGCCGCCACGCTCGCCATCGGCCCGTCGAGCCCGACGAGCATCACGAGGATGCCGAGCGAGGCGACGGTGGAGTACGCGAGGACGGCCTTGTAGTTCTCGGCGCGGATCGCCTGGAACGCGCCGACGAGCATGGTGGCCAGGGCGACGCCGATCACCACGTCGCGCCCGCCGCGCACGGCGCCGACCAGCGGCTCGAAGCGCGCGAGCAGGTAGACGCCGAGCTTCACCATCGTCGCCGAGTGCAGGTACGCCGACGCGGGCGTGGGCGCCTGCATGGCGTTCGGCAGCCAGAAGTGGAAGGGGAACTGCGCCGACTTGGTGAAGGCGCCGACCAGGATGCCGCCGAGGATCGGCACGGCCCACGGGCCGCGCGCGAGCTCGGGCGCCCGCGCCACGGCCTCGGCGACCGAGTAGGTGCCGAGCGACGCGCCGACGAGCAGGACCGCCGCCAGCAGCGCGAGCCCGCCGCCCGCGGTGACGCGCAGCGACATGAGCGCCGAGCGGCGCGCCGACGGGCTGCCGCCGTCGAAGCCGATGAGCAGGAAGGAGACGACGCTCGTCATCTCCCAGAACAGGAAGAGCAGGAGCAGGTCGTCGGCGAGCACGGCGCCGAGCATCGCCGTCATGAAGAGCAGCAGCAGCGCGAGGAACCGGGCCCGGTCCGACGCCGTGCGCTCCGCGAAGTAGGCGCCGGCGTACACGACCACGAGCGCGCCGACGCCGGTGACGAGCAGGCAGAAGAGGTACGCGAAGCCGTCGAGCCGGAGCGCGAAGTCGACGCCGAGCGAGGGGACCCACGCCAGCCGCTCGGTCACCGTGCGGCCGGCGGCGACCTGCGGGCCGAAGCCGAGGAAGGCCGCGAAGAGCCCGGCGGGCACGAGCGCGAGGCCCCAGCCCGCGCCGCGGCGGCCGAGCAGCCGGCCCAGGGGCCAGGCGGCGCAGCTGCCGGCGAGCGATGCGGCGAGCAGGGTCGAGAGCATGCGCCCCCAGGTTCACGTCGTGGCGTGCGGGGGGCGCGCCGGACGTGCGAGGCGCCCCCCGGTCCCGTGCGCCGCGCCCCCAGCCGGTGCGGCCGCCGGCTTCGCACGCCTCGCGCCACGTGCCCGCGCCGACCCCAGCCGCCCGGAGCGCGACGCGGTTCGCCGGCCCGCGCCGGCAGTCGTACACTTTCCCTTCGGGAGTCGGACGCGACGCCACACGGGAGGTGCGCATGACGGGACTCGACGGCAAGGTCGCGATCGTGACGGGCGGGGGCTCGGGACTCGGCGAGGCGATCGGGCGGGCGCTCGCGGGCCGCGGGGTGAAGGTCGTCCTCTCGGACATCAACCTCGACGGCGCGGAGCGCGTGGCGCGCGAGATCGCGGAGGCGGGGGGCACCGCCAGCGCGGTCCGGCAGGACACGGCGAAGCCGGCGGACGCCGAGCGCGTCGTCGCCCACGCGCTGGACCGCCACGGCGCGCTCCACTACGCGGTGAACAACGCCGGCATCGGCGGGGCGCAGGCGCCGGCGGGCGAGGTGGACCTCGCGGACTGGGACCGCGTGATCGCGATCAACCTGAGCGGGGTGCTGTACGGGATGCGCCACCAGATCCCGGCGATGCTCCGCGCGGGCGGGCGCGGCTGCGCGATCGTGAACATGGCGTCGATCCACGGCACGGTCGCGGCGATCGGCAACGGCGCGTACACCGCGGCCAAGCACGGCGTCGTCGGGCTGACGAAGAACGCGGCCGCGGAGTACGGCGCGCAGGGGCTGCGCGTCAACTGCGTGGGGCCGGCGTACATCGAGACGCCGCTGCTCGCCGACCTCCCCGACGACGTCCGCGCGGCGCTGGTCGCGCGCCACCCGCTCGGCCGGCTCGGGCGGCCGGAGGAGGTGGCGCCGCTGGTCTGCTTCCTCCTGTCGGACGACGCGTCGTTCATGACCGGCGGCTACTACCTCGTCGACGGCGGCTACACCGCGGTGTGAGCGACGCCGGGGGCGGCGTGCGCCGTTCCCCTACGACCGCGTGGGAGTTCGCCGACGCCGCGGCGCCGCCGCGCGGGCGACGCTTCAGGCGCGGCCCGACCGCGGACGCCGTCCGCGCACGACGCGGCCCACGCCGACGCCCAGGAGCGCCCATGTCGTCCCCCCGCGCACGCCGCCTCCGGCCGTCCCTCGACGCGAGCCGCGCCCCGCGGCCGGCCGACCGCGCCGCCGACGCCGCCCCGACGTTCGGGGGCGCCGCCGCCGCGCTCCGGCTCACGCCGGGCGTGCTCGACCAGGTGCTCGAGCGGGCGCTCGTCGGGCTGCTCGTCGCCGACGGAGGCGGGCGCGTGCTCTACGCCAACCGCGCCGCGCGCGAGCTGGGGGTGGCGGACGGCGCGGCGCTCGGGGCGACGATCGCGGGCGCGCTGCGCGGCGACGTGCCGCGCAGCGAGGCCGTCACGCACGCGGTTCCGGGATCGACGCCTCGCACCCTGCACGTGGACGTGGTCCCGGCGCGGAGCGCCGACGGCGGCCTCGCGGCCGTGTGCGCCGTCGCCGACGTCACGGAGCGGACGCAGGCCGCGGCGTGGCGGCCGCTGATCGGCGCGCTGATGGACCTCTGACGCACCGTCACCCGCCGCGCCGCGCGCGACGCCGCACCCGAACCGAGGCCGCCGAAGCCACCGAGACCCCGGGGGACACCATGACCGCCACGCCGACCGCCCCACCGACCATCGTCGAGCTCTCGCGCGCGGACACGGAGGCGCTGCTCCGCGCGCAGCACGTCGGCCGGATCGCCTACAGCGGGCGCGACCGGGTGGACGTGGAGCCGATCCACTACGTCTACGACGACGGCGCGATCTACGCGCGCACCTCGCCCGGCGCGAAGCTGCTGGCGCTCCGGCACCACCCGTGGGTGGCGTTCGAGGTCGACGAGGTGCGCGGGCTCTACGACTGGCGGAGCGCGGTCGTGCACGGCACGGTGTACACGCTGGCGGCCGACGGCCCGCCGCGCGAGCGCGACGCGTACGCGCACGCGCTCGCGCTGCTGCGGACGCTGGAGCCGGCCGCGCTGACGGCACGGGACCCGGTGCCGTGGCGTACGACGCTCTTCCGCATCAGCGTCGGCGACATGACCGGGCGCGCGGCGCGCACCGCCGGCGGCGCGCCGTAGCTCAGGCGCCGCCGCGCCGCCGCCACGCCGCGCGCAGCAGCGTGTCCACGGTGCCGCGGAAGTACCGCTCGGCGGCCGCGTGGCTCTCGCCGACGGCGACGGCGCCGAGCTTCCCGTACGCCGGCAGCGCGCCGAGCAGGTGGAAGGTCACGCCCCGCTGCGTCGCGGCGTCGAAGTGCAGGTCGTGGCACACCGCGATGTCGAGCAGCGCGTCGGGGGTGAGCCCCAGGTAGGCCGGGTCGCCCAGGTTGTCGGACGCGCAGTAGCAGCAGGGGCGCCCGGCCGCCGAGCGGTACGTGCCGGTGTCGGGGTCGTACGCGCCGTCGGTGAGGAACTGGAGCGTCAGGTACGGGTGCGTCGTCCCGCCCTTGCGCAGGTTGACCTCGATGGCCGCGGACTCCCAGCGGTCGCCGCGCCGCACGGACACGAAGTCGACGGCGAAGCGGCCGAGCACCCCCTCGTCGGCGAGCAGCGCGGCGACGCGCAGCCCGGCGTCCTGGATGTCGGCGCGGTACGGGCCCGCCGCGGGGAAGGTGCACCCCCAGTACACCTGGCCGGACGGGCCGCCGAGCAGCTGGTCGTGCGTGGAGATGATCGAGGCGCGGCGCAGCGGGTCGACGCGGCACTGCACGGACGGGGAGCGCGCGTCCGCGCCCTCGAGGAAGCACTCCGCGACGCCGCCCATCGCCGCGAGCTTCGGCAGGTAGCGCTCCCACGTCTCGCCGGCGGCCTCGAAGCGGAGGCGTGTCGGCAGCTCGTCGCGCACCCACGCCGCGAGCGCGGCGCCGCCGGGGGCGCCGTCGTACGCGAAGGTCGCGTTCCCCTCCCCCGAGAACCCCTCGTCGAGCTTCACGACGGCGCGCCGGAGCGTCGGGTCGGCGCGCCTGAGCGCGACCAGCGCGCCCGCCACGTCGTGCACGTCGCGCAGCCGCTCGAAGCCGTCGGGGAGCGCCACGCCCGCGCGCCGGAACAGCTCGCGGCTGCCGCTCTTGGTCCCGAGGTGCGCGAGCGCGGGGTCGCAGGCGTAGAGCGGGATCCCGAGCCGCACCGCCAGCGTGCGCTCGAGCGCGGTGGCGTTGAAGCACGTCAGGTGCGCCGACTCCGGGTCGGCGACCGCCGCGCCGATCCGCGCGAGCAGCGCCGGGCGGGCGAGCAGCTTCGCGGTCAGCGGCGTGGCGCCGTCGTCGTCGCAGGCGAGCAGCGTGAGGCGGCGGCGCGCGTGCCCCGGCGGCACGCCCGGGAGCAGGTGCAGGTAGTAGTCGACGATCGCCGGGTCGACGGGCGCGCTGGTGACGTAGACGACGTGCGTGCGCGGCTGCCGGAGCAGCATCAGGAGGCACAGCAGCCGCTCCTCGTAGTGCGTGGCGGCGGCGAGCTTCGCGAGCTCCCCCGCGTCGAGCGACATGCTCGGGACGACGACCACCGTCTGCGGCGCGTGGCGGTCGTGGAAGACGCGGCGGAAGAGCGGCGCGAGGCGCTCCTGCAGCTCGGCGAACCGCCGGCGCTCCCCGGGCGAGCCCGGGGGCGGGTGGCCCGCGTCGTCGGGCGGTCCGGCGGTGCGCATCGCGGCCTCCTGGCGGCTTCCGGGAGCGCGGCCGCGCGCCGCGGACGCGGGCGGCGCGAGCTCGCCCCGCACGGTGCGGCCGCGCCCCCCGCTCCGCGATCGGGGAAGCGCCGCCGCCGCGTCCCGGAATCCCGCACCCGCGCGCGCCCGCTGGCGCCGCCCACGGCGCGCGGTAGTATGAGGCCACGTCGGACGGAGCGGCGATGTGTCACGCACCCTACACGGAGGTGGCAGGATGTGGAACGACTTCAAGGCGTTCGTGATGCGCGGGAACGTGATGGACCTCGCGGTCGGCGTCATCATCGGCGCCGCGTTCGGCAGCGTCGTCAAGTCGCTGGTCGACGACGTCCTCATGCCGCCGCTGGGCCTCGCCACGGGCGGCGTGGACTTCAGCGACAAGTTCCTCCTGCTCAAGGAGGGCGCGACGGCGCCGGGCCCGTACGCGACGGTGGCGGCGGCCAAGGAGGCGGGCGCGGTGACGCTGAACTACGGCCTGTTCCTGAACAACATCATCGCGTTCCTGATCGTGGCGCTGGCGATCTTCATGCTGGTGCGCGCGGTGAACCGGCTGTACCGCAAGCCGGCCGAGCCGACGCCCGACACGAAGCCGTGCCCGTACTGCACCATGTCGATCTCGCTGCAGGCGTCGCGCTGCCCGCACTGCACGTCCGAGGTCGGCCGGGCGATCGCGGCGCCGGCCTGAGAGCCGCGGGGGCGCGCCGGCCGGCGCTTGTCCGGTTCGGCGGCCGGATCGCGTGAAGGGGGTGGGGCGGCCGGCCGGCGCGCCCCGTCAACCCCGGGCTCGAGGAGCCATTCATGCGCAGTCGTTCGTGGCAGGTCCGCCTGGCGCTCGCCGCCGCCCTCACAACCGGCGGCGCGCCGGCCGCCCTCGCGCAGACCTCGTCGATCGACCTGCGCGCGACCGACGGCGGGTTCACGACGCAGACCCTCGTCGGCGGCGGGACGCCGTGGACGTGGGTCGCCGGCGACGGCTGGGTCACCCTCGGGACGTTCGCGGTGGCGCGCAAGCGGCTGCTCAGCCCCGTGTTCGTGGCCACGGCCGACGCGTCGGCGATGACGGCGGAGCACCGCTTCATCTTCGAGGGGGACGAGACGCAGGACCGCTGCGCGGACGCCGGCGTGGTGTTCGCCAGCGTCGACGGGGGCGCGTTCACGCCGCTGCTCCCCGGCGGCGCCCCCTACTCGGGCGTGATCTCGACGGCGGGGCAGAACCCGCTCGCGGGGGGCGGGCAGCGCGGGTTCTGCGGCTTCTCGCCGTTCGGGCTCGTCACCAGCGTGTTCAGCGCCGCGGTCGGCGCGGGCTCCACCGTCCAGTTCGCGTTCGACGGCGGCTGGGGCGACGGCAACGCCTTCGTGAACCCGAACTGGGTGATCGAGCGGGTGACGCTGCGCAACCTGACGCCCGCCGAGCAGATCGTTCCGGAGCCGTCGACGTACGCGCTCGTCGCGACGGGGCTCGCGATGGTGGCCGGCGCGGCGCGGCGACGGCGCGGCCGCACGCGCTGACGCGCGGGGCGGACGCCGCGCCCGCGGCCGACGAGGGGGCGCCACCGGGAGCATCCCGGTCGCGCCCCCTCGTCGCGTGCCCTCCCCCGTCGGCGCACCGTGTCCGCCGAACCCCGACGCGGCGTGCGGGGACGGGGCGCGAAACATCCGGGCTCCGCCGACGGGGCGGACGCGGCGACGCCCCGATCTTCATATCCAGATGCACAACTCGTCTTGCCGCCGCACGAGGTGACCCGATGCTCTCCCAGACGTCCGACCACGCGCTCCGCGCCCTGCTGGTCCTCGCCCGCCGCCACGGCGCGGGCCCGGTCCGCACGGAGGAGATCGCGGACGCGACCGGGGCGCCGCGCAACTACCTGAGCAAGACGCTGCACGCGCTCGTGAAGGCCGGCCTCGTCGCCAGCGCGCGCGGTCCGCTGGGCGGCTTCGCCCTCGCCGTCGCGCCCGACGCGCTGACGCTCGCGCGCGTCATCGACTGCTTCGACGAGCCGCGCCCGCAGACGCGCTGCCTGCTCGGCACGCGGCCGTGCGACCCCGCCCGCCCGTGCGCGGCGCACCACCGCTGGACCGCGATCCTGGAGGCGCGGCGCGCGCCGCTCGCCACCACGACGCTCGCCGACCTGCTCGCCGACGCGACGCCCCTGCTCCACACGCTCCACCCCGACGGCGCCCCGGCGGCTGCCGCGCCGTCGCCGGCCAGCCTCGGGTACGACCCGACCGCACGCCTCGCAGCCGCGAGCGCCGCCTGACGCGACGCCCTCCCGCCGTCCCCACTCCCCCGTCAGGACCGTCCCCATGCCGACCGCCGCCCCCCGCCCGGTCAGCCTCCCCCCGCTCGCCGCCGCCGCCGCGCTCGCGGCGGGCGCCATCCTCGCCAGCGCGACGCTCACCGGCTGCAGCATCGGGAGCGCCGAGGCGGCCGAGCGCGCGGAGGGCGCGGTGCCGCGCCTGCGCCCGACGCCCGCCGACGCGATCGTCGGCGAGGAGCGCGCGGTGCTGACCGCGGCGCCCAACGTGCCGCCGCCGATCACGCGCGCGCACGCGACGAAGGTGATCGTGGAGCTGGAGACCACCGAGGAGGTGAAGCGCCTCGCCGACGGCGTGTCCTACACCTTCTGGACGTTCGGCGGCGAGGTGCCGGGCAAGTTCATCCGCGTCCGCGAGGGCGACCAGGTCGAGTTCCACCTGAAGAACCACGCGCACTCGACCGTGCCGCACAACATCGACCTGCACGCGGTCACGGGCCCCGGCGGCGGCGCGGCGGCGACGCTCACCCTCCCCGGCGGCGAGTCGGTGTTCACCTTCGCCGCGATGAACCCCGGCCTGTACGTCTACCACTGCGCGGTGTCGCCCGTGCCGATGCACATCGCCAACGGCATGTACGGGATGATCCTGGTCGAGCCGAAGGGCGGGCTCCCGAAGGTCGACCGCGAGTTCTACGTGATGCAGTCGGAGTTCTACGCCAAGCCCGGCGCCGCGGCCGGCGCGCCGCACACGCTCGACATGGAGCGGGGCGCGGCCGAGCAGCCCACGCACGTGGTGTTCAACGGCAGCGTCGGCGCGCTCACCGGCGACCGCGCGCTGCAGGCCAAGGTCGGGGAGCGGGTGCGCCTCTTCGTCGGCAACGGCGGCCCGAACCTCGTCAGCAGCTTCCACGTGATCGGCGAGGTGTTCGACCACGTGTACGGCGAGGGCGGCACGATGGTCACGCAGAAGAACGTGCAGACCACGCTCATCCCGGCGGGCGGCAGCGGCATCGTGGAGTTCGGCGTCGAGAAGCCCGGCACCCTGGTGCTGGTCGACCACTCGATCTTCCGCGCCTTCAACAAGGGCGCGCTGGCGATGCTCAACGTGACCGGCGAGGACGCGCCCCGCGTCTACGCGCAGAACAAGGGGCTGCCGATGGCGGCCCACTGAGCCCGACCACTCCTCCTCGCGCCCGACCACCCCCCGTCCCCGCCGCCATGCGCCGCCTCGCCGCCGTCCTCGCCCTGCTCGCCCTCGCCCCCCGGGCGGGCGCCGCGGCGGACGATGCGGCGGGGCGGCGCCCGGGCGCGGAGATGGTGCGGCTGCCGGCCGGCACGTATCGCCCGCTGTACGGCCGCCCCGGCGACGCGCCGACCGCGGTGGCCGCGTTCCGCCTCGACCGCGACGCGGCGACGCGCGGCGAGTTCCTCGCCTTCGTGCGCGAGCGTCCCGAGTGGCGCCGCGGCGCGGTGCGGCCGCTGTTCGCCGACCGCCGCGGCTACCTCGCCGACTGGGCGGGCGACCTCGACGCCGGCGACGCGACCGACCGCCGCCGCCCCGTCACCGGCGTGTCGTGGTTCGCTGCGAAGGCGTACTGCGCGTGGCGCGGCAAGCGGCTGCCGACCGTCCACGAGTGGGAGTACGCCGCCGCGGCCAGCGCCACGCGCCGCGACGCCGGGCGCGAGCCGTGGTTCGTGCAGGACCTGCTGACGCGCTACACGACGCGCCCCCGCCCGCTCCCCGCGCTCCCCGCCGGCGCCGGGAACCTGTACGGCGTGCGCGGGCTGCACGGGCTGGCGTGGGAGTGGACGGCCGACTTCAACAGCGTGCTCGTCTCCGACGACTCGCGCGGCGTCGGCGCCCGCGACCACGACCTGTTCTGCGCCAGCGCGGCCGTCGGCGCGACCGATCCCGGCAACTACCCCGCGTTCCTGCGCTACGCGCTGCGCGCCGGCCTCACCGGGCGCGCCGCCGTCGAGACGCTCGGCGTACGCTGCGCCGCCTGACCGCCACACCGGAGCCCCCATGCGCCGCCCCACCCTCGCCGCCCTCACGCTCGCCCTGGCCGCGCTCGCGAGCGCGCCGGCGTGCGACGGCGCCGCGCGGCCCGACCCGGCCGCCGAGACCGCGCCGGCGGGCGAGCGCTACTCGCTCTACGACCTGCCGTCGACGTGGCGCGACCAGGACGGCGCCGCGCTTCGGCTCGCGTCGCTCGCCGGCCGGCCGCGCGTCGTCGCGATGGTCTACACCAACTGCCACGCGACCTGCCCGCTGATCGTCGCGGACCTCAAGCGCGTCGAGGCGTCGCTCCCCGCCGCGCGGCGCGACGCCGTGGGCTTCGTGCTCGTGTCGCTCGACCCCGAGCGCGACACGCCGGGGCGCCTCGCCGAGTGGGCGGCGCGCACGCAGCTCGAACCCGCGCGCTGGACGCTGCTCAACGGCGACGCCGACGCGGTGCGCGAGGTCGCCGCCGCCCTCGGCGTGCGCTACCAGCCGGAGGCGGACGCCGAGGGCGGCGGCGAACTCGCGCACACGAACGTGATCACCGTGCTCGACGCCGACGGCGCGCCCGTGCACCAGCAGGTCGGCCTCGGCGCCGCCGCCGCCGGCACCGTCGACGCGGTGCGACGCCTCCTGCGCTGACGCGCATGCTCTCCTCTCCTCACGCCCCCGCCGCCATGCACCCGCTCCCCTCCGCCCCGGCCGCGTGCGCCGCCGGGATCGATCCGACGCTCTCGGTCAACGAGACGCTCCGCCGCTGGCCGTCGTCGGTCGCCCCGCTCAACGCGTTGGGCGTCGACACGTGCTGCGGCGGCGCCGCCACGCTCGCCGCGGCCGCCGCCGACGTCGGCGTCCCGCTCCCCGAACTGCTCGCCGCCGTGGCGGCCGCCGCGGCCGGCGGAGGACGCGACGCATGATCACCCTCGACCCGCGCGCCGCCGCCCGCGCCGCGCACGCCGCCTCTTCCACGCGCCCGGCGACCGCCGTCCTGCACGACGGCCCCGACGCGCGGCTCGTCGTCTTCCGCCTCGCGCCCGGCCAGGCGGTGCCGCCGCACCGCAGCGCGTCCACCGTCACGCTCGCGGTGCTCGAGGGCGCGGGCGTCCTCTCCGGCGGCGACGGCGAGCGCGCGTGCGCGGCCGGCGACGTCGCGGTCTTCCAGCCCGACGAGCTGCACGGGATGCGCGCCGAGGGCGGCGAGCTCCTGCTGCTCGCCACCATCACCCCGCGCCCCGGGAGCCGCTGATGGAGCGCTTCGTCCGCGCCTTCCTCAAGGCGAGCCTCGCCTGGCTCGCGCTGGGCGTCACGCTCGGCGTCGCGATGGCGGCGCGCCCCGCGTGGACGGCGTACCGGCCGGCGCACGTGCACATGGTGCTGCTCGGCTTCGTGACGATGATGATCTACGGCGTCGCGTACCACGTGATCCCGCGCTTCAGCGGCCACCCGCTGTACGGGCGCCGCGCCGGGCCGTGGCACTGGTGGGCGTCGAACGCGGGGCTCGCGCTGATGGCCGCCGGGTTCGTGCTGCGGGCCGCGGGCTCCGCGCTCGGCACCCCGGTCCTGGCGGTCGGCGGCGCGCTGTCGGCGGCGGGCGCGTACACCTTCGCCTACCTGATCTGGCGCACCCTCGACGGCGCGGGGCCCGACGCCGCGCCCGCCACCACCCCGATCCGCCGAGCCGCCGCCGCGCCGCGCGCCGCGGGCGCGTGAGCGGCGCGACGGATGCTGATGCACGCCGAAGAGTCGGAGGCCGTCCGGCCTGACGTGGACGAGGACGCGCTGGAGCCGCTGCTCACCGCGTTCTACGACGCGATGGGCGCCGACGCGATGCTCGCGCCGTACTTCGCGCCGCTCGACATGGCGGCCCACATCCCGCGCATCGCCGACTTCTGGTCGACGCTGCTCTTCCAGTCGGGGCGGTACCAGGGGAACGCGTTCCGGCCGCACGCGACGATGCCGGGGCTCACGGCCGCGCACTTCACACGCTGGCTGCGCACGCTCGACGCGGTGGTCGACGGCGGGTGGGCGGGCCCGGTCGCCGAGCGGATGAAGGCGCTCGGGCACCGCGTCGCGTACAGCATGCAGCTGCGGCTGCATCTCACGCCGGAGGCCGCGTATCCCGCGGAGCCGGACGTCGCGCCGATTCGCGTCCTCGCCGGCGCCGCGCCGGGCGCGAACGGCCGCCCGGCGTGATCCGGCGCGGGGGCGCCGCCGCTCAATCGAGGAGGTCCGCCGGCACCTTGCCGCCGTTCTCGGCCATTCGCTTCATCACCTGCTTGTGCAGCCAGATGTTCATGCTGGCGCTGTCGCTCATGTCGCCGGTGTAGCCGAGCTCGCGTGCGAGCTCCTTGCGGTCGGCGAGGCTGTTGTCCATGCCGAGCAGCGACATGAGGTCGACGATCGAGTAGCGCCAGTTGCTCTTGTGCCCGCTCTTCGCCTCGAGGTCCATCATGATCGCCTCGACGTCGACCGGCGCCGACGGGGTGGCGGCCGACGCGGTGCCGCCTGGCGCGGCGCTCGTCGCCGGCGTCGACGGCGTCATCGGCGCCGGCGTCGGGGCGGGCGCCGGGGGGCGTGGCGCGGGCGCCGCGGCGGCGCCGGTCGCGGCGGGCCTGGCTGGCGCGTCCTTCCCGACGGCGGCCTTGCTCGCGTCGGTGATCCTGTCCCAGAGCTTCCCGAAGATGCTCACGCCTCGCCTCGCTGTGTCGGGGTGGTAGGAACCGCGGCGTAGGGCGGAGCAAGGAGAGGACCGCTTGGTTCCCATAGCGAACCCGGCGCTCGGGCGAGCAGCAGAGCGAGCGGCCCGGCCACCCCGCACGGGGCGACCGGGCCGCTGACGCATCGCGGGCACGAGCGGCTGCTTACGCGCGCACGAGCTTCCTGTACGCGATCCGGTGCGGCTGGTCCGCGTCCGCGCCCTTCCGGCGCTTCAGGTTCTCGATGTACGACTGGTAGTTCCCCTCGGAGTGTCGCGTGTCGCAGGTTGTTGGGGCTTGGCCGGCTAGAGAGCCCGTATGGCGTCTGGCGATTCGCGGCACGCGGAGTGGTTGGATCTCGTCACAACTGACGTCCCGTGTCAGGATCGTTCTGACACAGCGGGCGCCTGCGCTCGTTCGGTGGTCACTGTGCCACCCGCGGCTCGGAAGCGGGTTCGCTCGACGGCGAGAGACGGCGAATCCGGGAGGGGAAGGCGCGACGCGCGCGCCCTCCGGTACGAGACCGGAGAGGTACGGTGCGGCGTCCATCTCGCATTCAACCGGACATTGAACACTGCGTACGGGCGTGTCCGACGCCGCGGCGCGGGTTAGGCGCCCAGGGTGGGTGCGGCGGTGCCGCCCAGTAGCTCGTCGAGCAGCGCGAGGAGCGCCGCGCGCGCGGCCGGGTTCTTCAGCGCGCCGAACCCGATGCGCAGCCGCGCCTCCGGGCCGAGCACCGCACGCGAGTGCGCGTTGAAGAGCGCCCGGACCCGCTCGCGCGTCGCCTCGTGCGCCACACCGGACGACGGCAGCACCTCGACCACCGGGCCTTCGCCCCGGACCGGGCGGATGCACCAGCGCGGCCCGGTGGAGCCGGTGCCGGGGCCGAAGGCGATCCCCCCCAGGGTCCCCGCGGCGGGCGCGGCGACCACGCGGTCCACGCGAGCCGCGGCCCAGGCGAGCAGGTCGTCCAGCACCACGGTGTAGCGCGCCAGGTCCGAGCCCGGCGTGTCGCGCGCCACCGCCGCGAGGAAGGCGGCACGGAGCGTCGCGAGCGGCCCGTCCGACGCGCGCCGGGCCTCCGTGGCCTGGGCGGTGGTCGGCAGGCCCGTGACCGGATCGTGGGCGGCGGGCGCGGGCCGGGCGCCGGTGGTGGCACGGGTGGAGCGCAGGACGCGCGGATTCGACATGAAGCAACACCGGAATGGGAACCGTACGGGCCCGGCACGCGCCCCTGGCAGGAGCGGCTGGGGGTACGGAGTCGAGCGCGTGGGGAACGACCACGTCGACGCGTGCAGGTCGCGCGGGCTACTCGACGCGGCGGAGTGCCGCCTCCTGCACCGCGCGCTTGGCCGCGAGCTCCTGGCACAGGTGGCCGAGCACGTAGTGCGGCGCGGTGCCGACGACGAGCTCCTGCCTCGTCGTCAGGTCCGCGAGCGCGCTCCCGAGTGCCGCCCAGAGGGGCGTGCCCTCGTACTCCTCATAGGCGGGCGACCGGGGTGCCGCGTCGGGCCCGGGGTCGTGCGACGGCGTGCGCATGGTCAGGACTCCGGAAGACGGGTGGCGACGGGTGACGGCGCGGACTCCGCACGGGCGAGACACGGCCGGGCGACCGGTCGCCTCTGCGGAGCGCGGGCTCAGCGCGTGTAATAGGCCTCCACGCTCCGGCAGCCGGCATCGTGCACCAGCCGCGCGAGCGACGCCGTGTCGAGCGTGGATGACGCGGACCCGGCCCCGGCGTGCACGGCCAGTGCGACCGCCCCCGCCGCCCGACGCGCCGAGCAGCCCTCCACGCGCAGCGCCCGCGTGTATACGGACACCGCGGTGAGGAGCACGGTGTGCGCGGCATCCCGGGCCGCGTCCTGCGCGCGCCACCCGGCGCGTTCGCCCGCGCGCGGCAGCCGCTCGCGTGTCTGGTCCCGTGCGGCCGATCCCTGCGGCGTCGACGGCGCGCGTCGATCGCCGTCCTGCCCGCCCCGTGGCGCGAACGCGGCGGCGCACGCGGCGGCCGCGCGCCGCAATGCGCGCCACGCGACGTCCCGATCTTCCGCCGCCGGCTCCGGCACCGGCGCGCGCAGGGCGCTCCCGGGCGGCACGCCGAACAGCTCGAAGCGACCGCCCGAGGACACCCGCTCGATCGCGCACGAAGTCCAGCCGTGGGCCTCCGCGTGCCGCCGGTTCGCCGCGAGGCGGTCCAGCACGACGGCGTGTGCGGTCCAGGCGGCCTCGTCGGCCCCCTGTGCCCCAGGCACCCGCTGATCGGTTGCGATGGCGCGCGCGTGCGCGTCGGCTCGGGCGTGCAGCGTCTCGAGAGACGCGGGCGATGCCGGCCGTCCTGCGGCGTCGCCCCGCGGCGCGGTCACGAGACCACTCCGTCGGCGGTTTCACGGCCGGGAGTTTCCCCACCGACCGACGCGGCCTGCGCACCGGCGGGCTCGACGAGCGCGCGCGCCCGCGCGAGCGCCGGCACGTCGGCGATGGCCGCACCCCCTTCCCGGGCGGCGAGAAACGCGAGCACGGCGCGCAGCGCGTGCCGCTGCTGCACGTAGCCGCGCACCAACGCGCGCAGCGGCCCGTCGTTTCCGGCGTCTGCACGGGCCAGCAGCATGCGCAGGTCAGCGTCGGCCATCGAGCCAGCGGACGCGTGTGCCGTCGGCGGCGCCGCGCTCCCGGTCGGGGGGACGGCGGCGACGGGGGCGCGGCTCAGGGCGCCGGCGGGGCCGGCGGCGGGGGACGGGCACATGCGGGCACCTCTCGGAGGGCGCCGCCAGGAGCGCTGAAGTCCATCCGGCCGTGGCACGCGACGCACGACGCGCCCGCATGCGACGGGATCTGGTGGATGCGACCCGTCATCGCCCGAGATCCGACACTGCGGCGCCACCGATGTTCCCCCGCCGCACGGCACGCGAGGCGTCAGCCCCCGCCTCCGCGTCGCGTACGGATTCGCGGCTCGCCCGCCCGCGCGCTTCGTGCCCCCGCGCCGACGCTGGGCCGGGGATTGCACCACGCGCCTCGGCCGCGGACTTCGGTGTCACCCCTGGTCGGCGGGCGTCCACGGCTCGCCGCGGTCGCCGCCCTCGCACGGGGCGGGCCGGCATCCGCTCGCATGCGCTCGACGACCGGCGGTGGCCGCGGCCCTGGCGGCTGGTGCGCGAGTCGCGTGGAAGGGATCGGTCGGGGACGCCCGCGCCGGGCGCCTGCCCGGTCCGCTCGCCGAGGTGTCATGCCCCACCGTCCGCCACCCGCCGTCGTGTGCACGCTCGCGGTGAGGCCACACGCCGCCTTCGGCTCGGCAGCCGACGCGGCAGGCGATGCCTGACTTCGCCGTCGTCCTGGGGCTGCTTGCCGCGATCGCGCTCCTCGCGGCCGTCGGCCGTCGCGCCTCGCTCCCGGACCCGATCGTCTTCGCGCTCGGCGGGCTCGCCCTCGCCCTCGCGCCGGGGGTGCCGCGCGTCGCGCTCCCGCCGTCGCTCGTCCTCGTCGCGTTCCTCGCGCCGCTGATCTTCGCCGCCGCGCAGGACACCTCGTGGGCCGAACTGCGTCGCGACGCCCGCCCGATCCTGCTCCTCGCCGTCGGGCTGGTGCTCGCCACCATGGCCGCCGTCGCGGTGGTCGCGCACGCGCTCGTCCCGACCCTCTCGTGGGCCGCGGCCTTCACCCTCGGCGCCATCGTCGCGCCGCCCGACGCCGTGGCGGCCAAGGCCATCGCCGACACGCTGCACCTGCCGCGCCGCCTCGTCGTGATCCTCGAGGGCGAGGGGCTGGTGAACGACGCGACCGCGCTCGTCGCGTTCCAGGTCGCGAGCGGGGTGGCCATCGCCGGAGGCGCCTTCGCGCTCGCGCCCTCGGCGCTGCGTGTGGCGTACGCGGCCGCCGCAGGCGTCGCCGTCGGCGTCGCCGTGGGTTGGCTCGGGCGCCAGGCGCTGCGCCGCGCCGGCGACCCCGCCGTGGAGAGCACGGTGACGCTGCTGCTCCCCTTCGGCGCCTTCCTCCCCGCGGAGCGCCTCCACGCCTCGGGCGTGCTCGCGGTCGTGGCGCTCGCGCTCTACCTCAGCCGGTTCGGGGTGTTGGCGGCCGGCGCGGCGGGTCGACTGCAGGGGCGTGTCGTATGGCAGATGCTCAACTTCCTGCTCACCGGCCTCTCGTTCGTCCTCGTGGGCCTGCAGCTCCCCGCCGCCGTGGAGGGGCTATCCGACCGCTCCGGCGGCCTGACGGCCGCCCTGCTCGTCTGCTTCACGGTGATCCTGGTCCGGCCGCTCTGGGTGTTCGGGACGGCGTGGCTCTCGCACAGCGTGCGCCGCGTGCTCGAGCCGGACGGCGCGGACGGCGCGGCGACGCGTCCGCGCGCCGGGGTGCTCGCGGTGGTGAGCTGGGCGGGGATGCGGGGCGTCGTCTCGCTCGCACTCGCGCTGTCGCTCCCGCACACGACCGCCGACGGTCGACCGTTCCCGGGCCGAGGGCTGATCGTGTTCGTCACCTTCGGCGTGGTCCTCGTGACGCTCGTCGGCCAGGGACTGACGCTGCCGGCCCTGATCGGGCGACTCGGCGTCGGCGCGACGGCCGGCCGCGCCGAGGTGCAGGAGCTCGCCGCCGAGCTGCGGATGGCTCGGGCGGCGCTGCGACGGCTCGATGCCGTCGGCGGCGAGCTCCGCGCGGCTCCGGATGCCGTGGAGCGGGTGCGCGGAATCTACGCGGACCGCATCGAGCGTCTGGAAGGCCGGCAGGAACGACGGCCGACGACGAGTCCGCCGGGCGACACCGCGCAGGCGCGCGCGGCGCGACTCCACGACGAGACGCGCCGACTGCTCGCACGGCTGCACGAGATCGAGCATGCCGAGCTCCAGGTCGTGCGTGCCGGCACCGACGTGGATGCGCCCGCCGCACGGAGGCTCCAGCAGAGGCTCGACGCGATCCGGGTGCGAGACGCCCACTGAGCGGGCCGGCGCGGCCTCCGCCCGCCGCACGTCGCGCGGCCCGAGTCGTGGCACGCGGAGGGCGCGAGCCCGCAATTCGCGATGCTGCGGCGGCCTGCCTCGCCGCGCGCCACCGCGCGCGAGGCCGCGTGCGACGCCGCGTCCCGGCGGGCGCACCACCCGCCCGGGACTCCTCCTCGTGACCGCACGCCCCACCCAGCGCCCGACCCCGAGCGCGCCCGCCGTGCCTCCCGCCACCGCGCGACGCGAGCCGCCTATCGCACCCGACGGGACGCGCGGCCCACTGGCCCACTGGCGCGCGGACGTGCCCGCGTCGCTCGTCGTGTTCCTCGTGGCCCTCCCGCTCTGCCTCGGCGTGGCGCTCGCCTCGGGCGCGCCGCTCCTCAGCGGGATCGTGGCCGGCGTGGTCGGCGGACTGGTCGTCGCGTTCGCGTCGGGGGCGCCCCTCATGGTGAGCGGCCCGGCGGCCGGCCTGACGGCGATCGTGTTCGCCGGCGTCCAGCAGGTGGGCGGCTTCACGCGGCTCCTCCCCGCCGTGGTGCTCGCCGGCGCGCTGCAGCTCGTCCTCGGCGCCGCCCGCGCGGGGCTCGTCGGCTACTACATCCCGTCGGCCGTGATCCAGGGGATGCTCGCCGCCATCGGGCTGATCCTGATCCTGAAGCAGATCCCGCACGCGGTCGGCTACGACGCCGACTACGTGGGGGACTTCTCGTACCTCGAGCGCGACGGCGAGACCACGTTCTCCGCCCTCGCGCAGGCGTTCCAGCAGGTGCAGCCCGGCGCGGTGGCGGCCGCCCTCGTCGGCCTCGCGGTGCTGATCCTCTGGCCGCGCACCCCCCTCGCCCGCGTGCGGCTGATCCCGGCCCCGCTGGCGGTGGTCGCGGCCGGCGTGGGGCTGAACACGCTGCTGCAGGCGATCCGGCCCGCGTGGGCGATCCGCGAGACGCACCTCGTCGCCCTCCCGACCGGGGGCGGCCCGGCCGGCGTGGTCGCCCAGCTCCCGCGCCCCGACTGGTCCGCGCTGGGCGACCCGGCGGTGTGGACGCTCGCGGCGACCATCGGCATCGTCGCGAGCCTCGAGTCGCTGCTGAGCCTCGAAGCGACGAACAAGCTGGACCCGCTCAAGCGCGAGGCGCCGGCGAACCGGGAGCTGCTCGCCCAGGGGCTCGGCAACGTGTGCTCGGGGCTCCTGGGCGGGCTCCCGGTGACCGGAGTGATCGTGCGCAGCTCGGCGAACATCGACGCCGGCGGACGCACCCGGCTGTCGTCCGTGCTGCACGGCGTGCTGCTGCTGGTGGCGGTGCTCGCGCTCGGGCCAGTGCTGAACCGGATCCCGCTCGCGGCGCTCGCGGCGATCCTGTGCTTCACCGGCTACAAGCTCGCGCACCCTGCGCTCTGGCGCGCGGCGTGGCGCGTCGGGCCGGGCCACTTCGTGCCGTTCGCGGCCACGGTGGCCGCGATCCTCTTCACCGATCTGCTCGTCGGCATCGGCATCGGGCTCGTGGTCGGGCTGACGTTCATCCTCGTACAGCACCTGCGGCAGCCCGCGTTCACCCAGGTCAGTCCGCCCGGCGCGGTGCTCACGCGCTACGCCCTGCCCGACCACGTGACGTTCCTGAGCAAGGCGGGCATCGCGCGCGCCCTCGACGCCCTCGCCCCCGGGAGCCGCGTCGAGATCGACGGCCGTCGGACGAAGCGCTTCGACTACGACGCGCTCGAGGCCCTGCTCGACTTCCGGCCGACGGCGCGCGCGCGCGGCATCGACTACCGCCTCGTGGGCGTGCCCGAGGTCGAGACCACGCCGGCGCACTGACCGACGACGCAGGCTACCCGAACCCCCATCCGGCTCCCGTGGACGCCTTCCACCGCCTCATCACGTACAACCGGGAGTGGGCCGCTGCGCGGACCGCGACCGACCCCGACTACTTCGCCCGTACCGTGTCGCGGCAGACGCCGGAATTCCTGTACATCGGCTGCTCGGACAGCCGGGTGCCGGCGGAGGTCGCGACCGGCGCCGGGCCGGGCGAGCTGTTCGTGCACCGAAACATCGCGAACGTGGTGCTGCCGAGCGACCTGAGCGCCATGAGCGTGCTGCAGTACGCCGTCGAGGTGCTCGACGTCAAGCACGTGATCGTGACGGGCCACTACGGGTGTGGCGGCGTGGGCGCCGCCATGGGCACGCAGTCGTACGGGCTCGTCGACCACTGGCTCGGTCCGATCCGCAACGTGGTGCGGTGGAACAAGCCGGAGCTCGACGCGATCGCCGACGCGCAGGCGCGGTTCGACCGCGTGGTCGAGCTGAACGTGCTCGAGCAGCTGTATCACCTCAGCGTGACCCCGGTGATCCAGCAGGCGTGGGAGAAGGGGCGTCGGCCGCTGCTGCACGGTCTCGTGTACGACATGCGCGACGGTGTGCTGCGCGAGCTCGCGACCGCGATCGACTCGCCGGCCGCCGCGGACGAGCTGGCGGCGCGTCGCCTGTCCGGCGTCCCGGCCGGGCCGCCGCCCATGACGCGCCGCGCGGGTGACGGCACCGCGGCGTCCCCCGCGGCCGAGTCGCTCGCGAGCGACGAACTCGTCGACCGCATCGCGGCGCGCGTGGTCGAGCGACTCGCGGCCGACGGCGGCCGACCCCCGCTGGTCGCCGGGGCGTCGGGCCGTCGCCCATCGCCGGCGGCTCGGTCCGGGGGAGGTGCAGAGTAGAGAGAGTAGAGGTGGTGCCGTCGGCCTTCGACGATTCGACGGCGATGTGGCCTCCGCGCGTGGGGACGATGCGCACAGCCATGCGTAGCCCCAGGCTGCCCTGAGGCCCCGTCTCCGGCACGCGGTCCGGTGCCCGCAGCGCCTTGATCGGGTCGAAGATGCCGGCGAGCTGCTCGTCCGGGATCACGGCGCCGCGGTCGTGCACGACGACGGCCACCGAATCGGAGGCGCCGCGGATCTCCACCGTCACCGCGGCGCCGGACGTCCTGTGCTGCACCGCGTCGCGGGTCACGTTGCCCAGGCCTTGCCGAGCCGCCCGGCGTCCCACCACCCGCGCTGCGCCCCGCGCGTGTCGACGCGGATCCGCCGCTCAGGGTGGGCTGCTCCGAGCTCGTCGACGACGTCGCGCACGACGCGACCGAAGCTCGTCTCCACACGCGCGACTGGGATCCCGCCTTCGAGGCGGCTCCTGGTGAAGTCGAGCAGGTCGCCTACAGCATGCGCGCGCCGCACGCTCCCGACGATGCGCCCCGCCAACGTCCGGTGCGGCTCTTCCAGCTCACCCATCTCGAGCATGAGCGATGCCGGGGTGCCAATCGCACCGAGCGGCGTACGCAGGTCGTGCTCGAGGATCGCCAGGGACGCCGCCTTCGCCTCCTCCACCTCCCGGTTGAAGCGCTCGACCCGCCCGGCGAGCGCCTGGTCCACTGATTCGTGGAAGCGCGTCAGGTGCTCGAAGTCGACCACGTCGTGCGTCCGCGCGGACGCGACCCACGGGCAGATCACCCTCGCGCGCGCAGGGCGCGGAACTCGGCGACCTCAGAGTCCCGCGTGACTCCGCTGTCCCCTCGCCCGATGCCGCGTCGCTCGGCTGCGGTGCGGTCGCGCCGCGTCGCTCATCGGCGTACTGGCGGGCATGCCCGTGCGGGCGAACGTCTCCCATTCGCCGCGGATCGCTCCCCAGTGGGCAAGGGTGAAGTCGGGGCGGCGCGTCACTGCACGAAGGGCGCGACCAGCGCGCGGTACGCGACCGCCGCACGGGTGTGCGTGTGGAGTCCCGGCCTGTCGCACGCGACGAGCGCCGTGGCCGCCGACAACACCGCGTCCGCGACCTCGCGCGGCGTGAGCTGCGCCCGGCCGTCGTGATCCTCTCGCGCGAGCACCACCGACGCCGCGTGCTCCAGGTACCGCGGCAGGCGCGCCACCGCGTGCGCGCGCCGCGGGTCGCCGACCAGCAGCGCGGTCACGACCGCCCGCGCGCGGTGCAGCGGGGCGTCGGCCGCGGCGAGCGCCCGAAGCCGCGCCGCTGGCATGGTCGCGGCGCGGATCACCAAGTCGCGCACCTGCGGGCCGCGTGGCCCGTCGAATGGCGGCACCTGACCGGACAGCACGTGCCGCGCAGCGTGCAGCAGGAGCGCGCGCAGCGCCTCGGGGCCGCGCGACTCCCAGTCGCCCGGGAACGTGCACTGCCCGACGACCTCGGGCAGCATGTAGGACACGATCTCGGCAGGCACGGCGCCCCGCACCGGCTCCACCCCCTGGTGATCGCGGACGCCGGAGCCGAGCAGCACGCACGTCCGGCCGTCGTCCATCAGAAGCGTGCGCACGTGCCCCCCACCGAACCCCTTGCGCGCTCACACGCCGCGCCGCGATGCGCGCAGAGGAACGCCGCGGACGATGGCACGTCGCGACCCGCGTCCAGCCCCGCGCCCGACCGTGCGACGCGGGTCGCGGCGCGCACACGGGCCACCGTCTCCGGCGCGACCGCGCCGACGGCGCGGGGGCCCGTGCCCGCGGAGACCACGAGGGGACCGGGGGCGGCGCTCGCCACGGCAAGGGTCGGCGACGGCATGGCGACGGTACCGGTGATGACGCGTCGCCAGAAACGCCGGTGAGCTCCGCGGCCGCCGCGCGAGTCGTGCGGCCGTGTGCTGCGTGCTGGTGGCGTCCCGCAGCTCCTGCAAGCTGCTGTGGTCGACCGTGTGCCCACAAGGGCGTGTGGTGCACACCCCGCCATGCTCGACCGTGCCATGCCCCGCGGAACGCCCGGCGCCCACGATTCGCGCGCCCTGTGTTGTCTGGCGTACCGACCCCGCTAGCTTCCGTGCTGACTGTGACCGCTGCGCATCACCAGACGCGGTCGGAGGGATGCGGGTCGGTCGATCCGCCCTCCCCAACAGCGTGCTCGCGGTCCTGGCGCCGCCCCTGTTGAGGTCCGCACATGACTGCGCCCCTGTCGCCGCGCCCCGCGCGTCCCGATGACAGCGAGGTCGGCACCGCCCACGCCACGTCGCGACCGGCCCGACCGCGTCGCCAGCGCGACGGCGAGGACGCTCTCGACCAGTACTTCCGCGACATGGGCGCGTACCCCCTCATCAGCCCGGACGAGGAGGCGGCGCTCGCGCGCCGGATCCGCGTCGGCGACCAGGGGGCGCTCGACAAGCTCGTGTGCTCGAACCTGCGCTTCGTCGTCTCGGTCGCGAAGAAGTACCAGAACCAAGGCGTCTCGCTCTCGGACCTGATCAGCGAGGGGAACCTCGGGCTGATCCGGGCGGCGCACAGGTTCGACGAGACCAAGGGGATCAGGTTCATCTCCTACGCCATCTGGTACGTCCGCCAGGCGATCCTCGAGGGCCTGGCCGAGCAGAGCCGCACAGTGCGCGTGCCACTCCACCAGATCGCGACGCTGCACCGCATCGGCAAGCGCGCCAACACGCTGCTCCAAGAGCTGGGCCGCGAGGCCACGCACGCCGAGATCGCCGAGGGGATGCACATCAGCGCGGTCGAGGTGTCCCGCCTCGTGGCCGCGGCGCAGCCACTCGCCTCACTCGATGCGCCGGCGACCGTCGGCGCGGGCGACGGGCTGCTGAACCACCTGCCAGACACGCAGGGACTGGCGCCGGACGCCCCGCTCCTCCAGCGCATGCTCGCCGAGGGCGTCTCCGCCGCGCTCGGCGGGCTCCGGGTGCGCGAGGCGAGGATCCTCCGGCTCTACTTTGGGCTCGACGGCGAAGACCCACTGTCGCTCGAGCAGATCGGTGCCCTCCTGGGGATCACGCGGGAGCGGGTGCGGCAGATCAAGGAGACTGCGCTCGCGCGCTTGCGCCACACCATCGCGGGAAGGTCGCTGGCGCACTTCCGCGCGTAGGGACCGACCGACGCGACGCACGCGCACATTCGCCCTTGCCGCCGGGGGCGGCCGTCCCAATGATGGGCGTCACACATCGCGCGACGCGGGAGGGTCACTCCCGGCCGCGCGAGTGCGCCGCCGGCCTGCTCGCCGGCCGGAAGGACGGAGGTCCAGATGCAGCGCAGCGCCATCATCCCGCTCGCCGCGCTCGCGGGCGGGTGCGCCGCCCTCGTCGCCTGCGCCGATCCATCCGCCGCGCCCGTCGCCGTGCGCGGTGCCGCCAGCGGCAACCCACACGCTCTCCAGGCCGACGTGGCTATGCGCGCCAGCGCACCGCGGGAGCTTGCGTGCAGGGAGACGAGGCCCTCCCTGGCCGGCGACATCGACCAACGTGCGTCGGCGCGGGACTCGCGGACGTACGCCTGCCCGGTCGGCGAGACGAAGGACCCCGACGTCGCGAGCACGCGCGCCATGAGCACCGAGGAGTCGGCGCATGGCATACTCGTCGTACGGAGTACCGGCATCGGGGGTGCGCTCCGGTTCGGCCTGCCGTCGGCGGGCGGTTCCTGGTGTTCGAGCGGACGCCGAGCTGCGCTCGTGGACGTCGCATTCCGCGACATGCTGCTGGGGGGCCTCACGACGGCACCGGACGCGGTGGTGACGCGCGGCGACGTCCCCACACCGCTGCTCCTCGTCCCCACAGCGGCGTGACCGCGCATTCGCGCGCTTCCCGCGTTCGACGACCGGGCGCTCACTCCGGACCTGCGCTCCGCCGCGCGGGCCCATGCCGCGGTGCTGTCCGCGACGCCGGCGGGTGCCGCGCCCGCCCCGCGGGTGGTCCTCGTCGGAACCGAGGGAGAGGTCGGCCTGTCGGTCGCCCCCGGCGCTCGCGCGGCGACCACGCAGGCCTGGTCGCAGGCGTCCGAAGGCGCACGCCGCACGACGGCGGCCGCGTTCCTGCGCGCTCAGGAGTGGAGGCTGCCGCTCCGTCGGCCGGGTGCTCGCCGCGCAGCGGCTGCGCGGGCTCGGCGCGATCCGCTACGCGCGAGCGCTCGTCCGACGCGCCGGTCCCCCCCCCGGTCTCCCCATGCCTACATCGCCCGTCCCCACGCTTGCCGTCCGTTCGCCGGACGACCCCGCCGCTCACGCGTCCGGTGTCATCGAGACGGCACCCAGGCGGGCGGACGAGCGGAACGCGGCACTCGTCCGCACGTTCGCGCGCGACCTGGAGCGCGCGGGAATGCCGCTCCCCGCGATCTTGCGCGCCATCGCGGCGGCCGCGCGATCACGGCCGGCGAACGCCGAGGCGTCGGGGCGATCGCCGCCGGTCGTCGCCGACGCGTAGGAAGCGTCCGCGTCCGGCTCTCGTCCGCCCGCCCCCGCGCACCTCTGGCGTCCGGGCCACACCTCGGGCGGACTCCACTCGATTCGATCGAGCCTCCGCCGACGCACGGGGCATCATGAGCGCTCGCATCCACGTCCATTCCTCGAGGCCACACAGTTGTCCACCGAACCCGCACGTCCGTCGCAGGTCGCCCTGCCGACCCAGCCGGTCCGGCTGCGCCAGAACGCGATCAGCGACCGCACGCACCTGCGGGTCACCGGGGACGCGGCGACGAAGGAGAACGCCTTCCCGAGCTCCAGCGGGCACGCGAGCGGCATGAGCAACCTGCAGACGCAGCTCCGCGTCGAGGCGTGGGTGCGGAACCTCAGCTTCGTGAAGAGCGCGTGGCTCGACGTGCACGTGTTCGACCGCGACGGGCGGCTGCTGACGTCCGAGACGTTACCCCTACGGTACACGCACGCGGCGGGGGACGGGGGCGACCTCTTCGTCTTCGACGGCGTCGTCTACCAGGGCTCGGTGGCCACGCAGGGGTCGGTCGATCCGCGCCCCGACGCGCGGGCGCTGCAGTACCGGCTCTACTGCGAGCAGGGCGCCCGCGTCTACACCGACGGGCTGCAGCACTGGTGCGAGCTGCGCACGGACGCGGCGGGCGGATGACGGCACGACCCTCGGCGCCGCGCACCCGCGCGCGCGCCCCCATGCCGGAGCACGCCTTCGGATGATGATCGACACCGTCGACGAACGACACGCCGCCGTGCTGCTCGTCCGGCTCGCGCCCGTGATCGACGCCGAGCTGCGCGCGGCGCGCGAGTCCGCGCCCGCCCTCGGCGACGACGCGGCGGATGACGCGGCGGATGACGCGGCGCTGCGCGCCGCCCTGGCGACGATCGACGCGGTCGTCTCGCCGCGGACGTTCGTCTACCTGATCCGCCGCCTGCGGCACGGCCGGGCCGCGCGGCGCGGCGCCCCGGCGGCCGCCCGCGATTCCGACGTGGAGGCGCGCGCGCGTGGCATCCCGCGGCTGATGTGCGACGCCGCCGGCGCGCGCTGGGTGGTGTCGGAGGTAGAGCCGGTCGAGCCGGCCGAGCCCACAGACCCGGCGCGCGGCGGCGTGCTCCTGTTCGCGCAGGCGCAGGCGCGCCGGCGCCAGCCGGTGTACCCGAGTGACTGGCGCACGCTCTCCAACGAGGCGCTCGAAGCGCTGCTGCCGCCCGCCTGAAGGCGGGCGCGGGCCTCGCCGCGCCCGCACCCTCGAGCCCTCCCGGCGACGCCGTCCACCCGCTCCCTCGACGATGCCCGACCAGCCCCCCGACGCCTTCCCCGAACCGCCCCCCGGGACGCCGGCGCACCCGCTCCCCCTGCCGGTCGCCGCCGTCGCGCCCGACGACACGCTCGGCGCCGCCCCGGCGGCGCGCGCGGCGCTCGGCCTCGCGGTCGGCAAGCGCACGCGCGAGGGCGAGCGCACCGGCGCGCCCCACTCGTGGGACGCGCACGAGGTCCGGCAGGAGCGCGTCGCCGACGCCGTGCGGACGTACACCCGTGTGCTGCGGGGCGGCGGCGCGCCGCTGGCGGCCGCGCTCGTCGTCGTCGCGTCGGAGGTGCGCCGGCACGCCGCATCGGGGCTGTCGACCGACGCACGCTCCGCCGTGGAACGCGACGCGGCGTGCTCCTGCCTCGAAGCCTACTACGGTCCGTGAGCGCCGCGCGACGGCGACCCGACGGGCCATGTCGGCGCACACGCGCTCGGCGCCCGCCGCGAAGTTCCGTTGCGTGCTCCGGGTCGGCGCGCGGCGTGTCGTACCCGGCGGTCCGTCGCGACGGCTCCGCGCGCGGGTGCATCGTCGGGCGCGTGACGCCGTATGGTCGTCACGGCTTCAGGCCGACCGCCGGAATCCGATTGAGTCTTACGTCCCACCTCGCAGGAGCGTCGCCTGTCGACCGCCGAGCGGGGGCAGCAGTCGGTCCATCCCCTTCCCCTTCGGCCGCAGGCGAGCACGCCGCGCTGCGCCTGATGCTGGTCGCGCTGGTGCGCGAGGCGGCCGCGCCGGCGGTGCCCGGCCCCGCGCTCGACGACCTGGTGCACGACGCGGGACGGCACTGCGTCATCGCCCGCTTCGCGCGCTGAGCGAGACCGCGGGGCTCAGCAGCGATGCGTCACCCACGGCGGGGGCCGATGCGCTTCCCCTTCGGCGCTCCGTTCGCGCCGCCGCCGCTCCGCTCGCGTTGGAGCGCGGCCTCGGCGTTCACCCGTTCCAGCGTGGCGCGCGCCTGCCCTTCGTGTCGCTGCGCTCCGCATGCGAGTCGGCGGCGCGCGCAGCCTTCGGCTTCTTCCCGTTCCGGTCCATGAGCGGCTCCAGCCGGCTCGGCCGGCGGTGCGGGTTCGCTGCGTCGTGCCTGTCGCGTGCGGCTGGCCTGACGGCCGCGGTCAGTACATGCCCCCCATGCCGCCCATCCCCCCGCCCCCGCCGGCCTCCGCGCCCGCGGCCGCCTTCGACCGCCGCTCGACGATGGTCGCCTCGGTCGTGAGCAGCAGCCCCGAGATCGAGGCGGCGTTCTGCAGCGCCGTG